>CAVKGN010000076.1:0-10343 GCA_963655595.1 uncultured Oscillospiraceae bacterium | reverse complement strand
CGGTAACGTGAATACTTGATAAGCGGTAACGTGAATACTTGCAAGTATTTATCCATTAGCCCGGATGTAGGAACGACTACCCCGCGGATACGAACGAGCAGGCGGGAGAAATTTGCGAGAGGGGCTGACGGACAAGGGGGGGATGAGGAACGCACTACAACAAATGCGGGAGGAACGCTGGGCATTGCCCTTGTTCCTCCCGCTTTTGTTATAGGGAATTTACTTTGCTGCTTAATCAAGCAGCGACGAAGCTATCTGCCTCACAGGCGACTACGTCGGTATCCGCTGCCACTGCGTCATCGTCGGAATAATCTGGCGAATAGTCGTACGAGGAATCGTTGGAAGAGTCATCGTCTGTGTTTTCCTTCACGTCCTTATACTTGCTGATGTCGATGCTCGAAGCATTACCGATTTCGCCCCAGGCGATGCATACTTTCTTCGGCGTCATGTAGATGAGAGCCGATTTACCGTTGCGCAGGGTGATGACGGCGGCGCCGTTGTTTTGCTTCACTACCCTACCCATGTGGCTGAAACGCGTTACGGCAGCATTGAGGAGCATGCGCAACTTGCCTTTCATTTTGCCAGAGTTGTCGATAGTCACGCCGAAACCGTTGACCTTTACGTCGTTCCAGGCGTAGCCCGTGGGCACCTTTTCGTCGTGGTACCATTGCGAGCCGTCGTAGAACGTGTAGTCAACAACGCGCCTTGTCGTGTAAGTCTGGCGACTCAACACGCCCGTAAAGCTCACCTCGAACGTCGGCACTACGTTGTTCACAGCGTGATAGTACGAGAACGAAGAACGGTAGTCGTACCAGTAAGGATCGGTCACGGGATGTTCCTTCGTGCTGCTCAGATAGTCAGACAAGGCTTTCACAACCTTCAAGGGCGAGGAGGAGAAAGTCAGTCCGTCCATGCCGTTCTCGCTGATGTTTATCTCCTCAAAGAGTGCTGTAAAGTTCACGTAGTCGCTCTCCACCACATTGTCGCCTGTACTGTAGGAAATGTTGACCATGTCGGGGAGTTTATCGAGCTGTTTGCCCTCGCTGTCGATGATGGCCCACTGCGAGTCGCTCACCTTAACAACCGTATGTTTGCCGTCGAATACGAAGAAAGGTATCGCGTCCTGATAAGTGTCTGAGCCAATCTGGTTGTCCTCGCTGTCCACGAACTTATAGTTATCCTTTCCGTCGTTGCCATTCGTATAGGTCAAGAATTTGCCCTTTGAGTCGAACATTATTTTGTCGTACTTGGCGCGGATAACCGTTTCGCCCTTCAAGTCCATCACGCCGCAGGCTGTGCCGTTGTAATAGATGAATTTGCCGTCGCTGATATCTGAAATGCCCTTGTACTTCGACGAAGGCTTCACCTCGTACTCGCCCTTTTCATTGATGATACCACAAATCTTTTCTCCCTCTTTTTCAATCTCCACGGGCAAGAGTCCGTCTGTGAAACTTCCAGCTATGTCGCTGAACTTGCTTTGGCTGAGCTCCGTAACCACTTTGCCCTTGGTGTCGAGTACCGTATACTTAAGCGTACCCGTGGTAGCAGAATCTGCGTCAAGCTCCTTACGGTACTTGGCATCGATTGCCAAGAACTTACCATCGCTGCAGTCCTTGATACGGCAATACTTTGCAGGGATAACGCCCTTGCCGTCTTCGTCAATCACGCCGTAGTTATCGCCCGTCTTATATACCGCGTATCCGTTGACAAATGCGCGAACGGCAGACACTTCCTTGCCGTCCACCTTGTCGAGCGTCTTCACCGTTTTGCCCTCTTTGTCAATGATAGAGACGGGCTTGTTTTGCTCTGCCACAAGGGCAATGCCGTCGGTGAAGAGCGTGGCCGAAACGTACTCCGTGCCTACCTTCTTCGGCTTTTCCTCGGCGGTGTAGATCTCCCAAAGGCCTTTGTCGTTCTTCACCATAAACATGCCTTCCTTCGACATGGTGGGCTTTTCCTTGAACTCGTCCTTGAAGAGCACCTTGCCGTCGATGGTAATCATGCCCCACATGCCTTTCTCAGTCTCTTGGAAGGGAACGGCATCGTAGCCCCCCTTGCCATCACTGCTACCGCACGAGCTGACCAACAGCAGCAGGGCGGACAAAGCCATAAAGATTAGCTTCTTTCTCATAGTGTGTATAAGTATTGAATGGTTTGATGATGTGAATACGTCAATTGTACACCGCAAATATACATCTTAAACCTTATTTTGCATATGGGGGGGGTAAAATATTCGAATAAGGTACTTTTTCAGACTCTTTCAAGCCAAAGGCAGTCTGCAACTGCTCCGAAAGAGGCTCGTTGCACGGTTTAGCCAAAGTTTGAGAAATACGCTACTGCCCTACTCCCTTACGACAAAACCGCTTACCTTTGCCACAGAATAACACTGACAATCAATGAACATTCGTATGCATAAGACACTTGCCTTGCTGCTCGCCCTGTGGTTGGGCGCAAACGTCACCGCCGCCTTTGCACAGCAAAAGGTGTGCGTGTGGAAGGCGAACGGTTCCCTGTCCACCACCGTCTCCACGCAGGTCGACTCCCTGACGTTCACCGCCAGGGGGGCGTTTGCAAAGTTGGAAATCGTCCCCACAGAGGGAAGCGTGACGGAGAACGGACTTGAAGCCACCGCCTCAATCCTGCTCAAAGAACAGATAAAGGCGTTCGACGTTACCCACACCGTGGGCATTTGCTACTCAGGCACGAACCCCATGCCAACCATCAGCGACCTGACGCGCAAGCTGGGGACAAACTTCGACACGTACCACGTGCAGTTTACCAACCTCATGCCAGGCACCACCTACTACTTCCGCCCGTACGTCACCATCCTCGACGAAACCTGCTACGGCAACGTATGCACAGTGACCACAACGGGTGAGAAAACGGCCGACCGCTCGCGCGCCGTCAATGGTCACAGTTTTGTAGACTTGGGGCTACCCTCGGGTACGCTATGGGCTGAGACAAACGTGGGCGCAGAAAGTGCGGAGAACGCAGGCAGTTATTTTGCCTGGGGCGAGACGACAACGAAGACCTCGTACACGGAGAGCAACTCCACGTGGTACGGCACGGCGCACACGGGCAACCTCACCGCCACCGAAGACGCAGCCACCGTTCTGTGGGGCGAGGGCGTACGCACGCCTACCTACGACGAGATGTCTGAACTCGTGCAAAACTGCGTGTGGACGTGGACGGCCGTCAACGGCACAAAGGGCTACCGCGTGGGCTCAGCTACCAACAGCAACAGCATATTCCTGCCCGTCACGGGCAAATACAGCGACGAAGAACTGAGCGGCAAATCTATCGGCAACTACTGGACAAGTACACAGCAGAACGACTTCTCCGTGTACAGCCTGACATTCGCCAACGGTCTGCAACTGCTGAGAACGGGCAATTGCTACTTCGGCCAAGCCGTGCGCCCTGTGGCCAACGCCAACTAACGGCTGCACATCATCCCATCTCCCCTATCAATCACCGACTCATCTTATTATGCACAAAATATCTCTCCTCTGCTCCCTGTTGCTGCTCCTGGCTGCGCACACGGCCGCCTTTGCCCAGCACAACCTATATATATGGAAAGCCGACAGCACCATAAGTGCGGTGTCGGTCACGCACGTTGACTCCCTCACGTTCACTGCCGACAACAACCCCTTCTACGTCATCTACGACACCAACGACCAGGCGGTATCTTCCACCTCTTACGATACGTACGCCAGCGTGACCATCACCCGCAGCGACTACAAGTTGCCCTCGGGCTCGGTCGTCGGCGTTTGCTACTCCTCTACCAACACTACTCCGACCATTAACGACAATACGTTCAAGCTTGGCAAAACGTGTAAGGGCTACTCCATACGTTTCTACAAGCTCTCGCCGAACACTACCTATTATTATTGTGTGTACGTGAACACTGGCAGCGAAGTGTTCTACACCGACGTGAAGTCGTTCACCACGCTCAACGACGACCCAGCCGACTGCTCCAAGACGGTCAACGGACACCGCTTTATCGACCTCGGTCTGCCCTCGGGTACGCTCTGGGCAGAGTCGAACGTGGGCGCAGACACGCTGACGGGCCTCGGCTCATTCTTCGCCTGGGGCGAAACGACAACCAAGAGCGAGTACCTCCCCAGCACGTCCACCTGGCACGGAGTGGCCTACACAGGCAACCTTGCCGCAGCCGACGACGCTGCCACTGCTGCCTGGGGCGAGGGCGTGAGGATGCCCACGCGCAGCGAACTGCAAGAGCTGGCGGACAACTGCAACTGGGTGTGGGCCATCATGAACGGCGTAAAGGGCTACAAGGTGCTGTCGCGCACCAATAGCAACTACATCTTCCTGCCGGCATCGGGCTACCGTTACGGCACCAGCCCTGGCAATGCCCGCGTTTGCGGCTACTACTGGGCAAGCACACCCATCGAGGGCAACGGCAACATCGGCGCTTACAGCCTAAACTTCGACACTGAGACGCACGGCGTCTACGAGTATTACAACCGCTGCGACGGACACTCCATCAGACCCGTAGCCAACTAATCGGCGGCGGCAGCTTCTTCAAAAACACACTTCCGAAACTGAGCAAAAGTCGGGGCGCCATACTTGCGGCGCCCCGACTTTATACACTTTTTAAGCCGTTAGCGCGAAAAATGCAATGTATTGTTTGCATTTTCTGATTAAGCAGACTATATTTGCGCTTGTATTTACACATCCAACTTACAAGTACAATCCTTTTTATCTGCGGGGTAGGCGAAATACACAACGCAAAAAGCGCCACGCCCCCGCGACCCACAAGAAAGCGAAAGAAAACACAGAGAAGGTTGCCGCCCAGGCGGACAGCCACGTTTACCACCGAGAAAATCAAATTACTATTAACACCATGAATAACATTAAGAGAGTTTACACTTTCGGCAACGGAAAAGCCGAGGGACGCGCGGACATGCGCAACGAATTGGGCGGCAAGGGCGCAAACCTTGCGGAAATGAACCTTATCGGCGTTCCCGTGCCTCCGGGCTTCACTATTACCACCGACGTTTGCAATGAATATTACAAAATAGGCAAGGACCAGGTTGTGGCCCTGCTGAAAGCCGACGTGGAAAAGAGCCTCCACCAAACGGAGGAGCTGATGAACAGCAAGTTCGGCGACGTGGAGAACCCGTTGCTCCTCTCCGTCCGCTCTGGTGCACGTGCTTCAATGCCCGGTATGATGGACACCATCCTCAACCTTGGTCTTAACGACGAGGTGGTCGAGGGTCTGGCTCGCAAGACGGGCAACCCGCGCTTTGCCTACGATGCCTACCGCCGCTTCGTTCAGATGTATGGCGACGTAGTATTGGGCATGAAGCCCGTCAACAAGGACGACGTTGATCCCTTCGAGGCAATTATCGAAGAGGTTAAGAAGACTAAGGGCGTGAAGCTCGACAACGAGCTCGAGGTGGATGACCTCAAAGAACTCGTAAAGCGTTTCAAGAAAGCCATCGTAGAACAAACAAAGCAGGAGTTCCCCACCGATCCCATGGAACAGCTCTGGGGCGCCATCTGCGCCGTGTTCGACTCGTGGATGAACGAGCGTGCCATCCTCTACCGTAAGATGGAGGGTATACCCGCCGAATGGGGTACTGCCGTCACCGTTATGGCAATGGTATTCGGCAACATGGGCAACACTTCGGCAACGGGCGTTTGCTTCAGCCGCGACGCTGCAACGGGCGAGGACCTCTTCAACGGCGAATGGCTCGTCAACGCACAGGGCGAGGACGTGGTGGCTGGTATCCGCACGCCGCAGCAAATCACGCTCGAAGGTTCGCGCCGCTGGGCTGAACTGCAAGGCATCACTGAGGAGCAGCGCAAGGCGCAGTACCCCTCAATGGAGGAGGCCATGCCCGACATCTACCGTCAGCTCGATGGCATTCAGACGAAACTCGAAGAGCACTACCACGACATGCAGGACATGGAGTTCACCGTGCAGGAGGGCAAGCTCTGGTTCCTCCAAACGCGCAACGGTAAACGTACGGGTGCGGCCATGGTAAAGATTGCTATGGACCTTCTGCGCCAAGGCATGATCGACGAGAAGACGGCTATCCAGCGTTGCGAGCCGCAGAAGCTCGACGAACTGCTCCACCCCGTATTCTCCAAGTCGGCACTGGCAGATGCCAAGGAACTCACACGCGGTCTGCCGGCAAGCCCCGGCGCTGCCTGCGGACAGATTGTGTTCTTCGCTGACGATGCCGCTAAGTGGCACGCCGACGGACACAAGGTGGTGATGGTACGTATTGAAACCTCGCCCGAGGACCTCGCCGGTATGGCCGTGGCTGAAGGTATCCTCACCGCACGCGGCGGTATGACGTCGCACGCTGCCGTGGTGGCTCGCGGTATGGGTAAGTGCTGCGTGAGTGGTGCTGGCGCCATCAATGTAGACTATAAGAACCGCACCGTCGAAGTGGACGGCACTGTGCTTCACGAGGGCGACTTCATCTCGCTCAACGGCTCGAACGGCCGCGTTTATAAGGGCGAAATCAAGACTCAGGCCGCAGAACTCTCAGGCGACTTCGCCGCACTCATGGACCTCTGCGCCAAATACACTCGTCTGCAAGTGCGCACCAACGCCGACACGCCGCACGACGCCGAAGTGGCTCGCAAGTTCGGTGCTGTGGGCATCGGTCTGTGCCGTACGGAGCACATGTTCTTCGACAACGAAAAGATTATTGCCATGCGCGAAATGATCCTCGCCGAGAACGTAGAAGGCCGCAAGAAGGCGCTCGCAAAACTCCTACCCTACCAAAAGGAGGACTTCAAGGGTATCTTCCGCGCCATGGACGGCTACCCCGTCAACGTGCGTCTGCTCGACCCGCCCCTCCACGAGTTCGTTCCCCACGATACAAAGGGACAGGAGGAAATGGCTAAGGCAATGGGCGTGACCGTGGAATACATCCGCCAACGCGTGGACAGCCTCTGCGAACACAACCCCATGCTCGGTCACCGCGGCTGCCGCTTGGGCAACACCTATCCTGAAATCACGCAGATGCAAACGCGCGCCATCCTGACCGCAGCCATCGAGCTCAAGCGCGAAGGACTTGACCCCCACCCCGAAATTATGGTGCCGCTCACCGGTATCCTCTACGAGTTCGAGGCGCAGGAACGCGTCATTCGCGACGAGGCCGCTGCCATTTTCAAGGAGGAAGGCATGGAGATACCCTTCAAGGTGGGTACGATGATTGAAATTCCCCGCGCCGCCCTCACGGCCGACAAGATTGCCTCGCGCGCTGAATACTTCAGCTTCGGTACGAACGACCTCACGCAGATGACGTTCGGCTACTCGCGCGACGACATCGCCAGCTTCTTGCCCGTCTACCTTGACAAGAAGATTCTCAAAGTCGACCCGTTCCAAGTGCTCGACCAGAACGGCGTAGGTCAGCTCATCGACATGGCCGTGAACAAAGGCCGCTCCGTGCGTCCCGAGCTCAAATGCGGCATCTGCGGCGAACACGGCGGCGAGCCCTCGTCAGTGAAGTTCTGCCACAAGGTAGGTCTTAACTACGTGAGCTGCTCACCTTTCCGCGTGCCCATTGCCCGTCTCGCTGCGGCGCAGGCTGCCGTAGAGGAATAACACGATAAATTCTCGCAATTAAGGAGTTAGGCTGTAAGCCCCTATGTATAAAGGGGTTTGCAGCCTAAGTTCTTTTTGAGCGGTCTGCACGTTCTGCACGATAATCATGCAGAATGTGTCGGATTTGCTTACAAAATGTTGAACAAAAAATGGGGCTGCGCTTACAAGTGCTTACAAACGATTTTTGAAACGAGATAAAACTGAAAGAATATGGCAATGTTCAAACCAGTGGTGAGGACGCCGCGTAAGGACGGCTTCTACCTGGTGTACATCCGAGCGGCGCAGCAAGCGCGAGCCACCAGTCGACGAACGGCTTTGCCCCGACGGAGGGTTTCCCCGTGGACGAGAACGGGCAGAACGTGAACGACCGCGACTATCACCGCGACACAGAGGCGCAGCAAGTTACCCGCACAATGGCCGCAGGCTTTGACCAGCGCGCCCTGCAACAGCCCGTGGTGGTGAGCCAGGACGGCGTGGTGCTTTCGGGCAACGGGCGCACGATGGCTGGCGAGATTGCAGCAGAGACAGGAACGGACGGCAAATACGTGGACTACCTGCGCAGTCATGCAGCAAAGTATGGCTTTACAGAGGAGCAGGTGGCGCAGATGAGTCACCCCCGCGTGGTGTTCGTTCCCGACGAGCACATGCCTTACACGACGGAGACGTTTGGCAAGTTCAACCAACGAAGCGAGAAGAGCCAAAGCAAGACGGAGACGGCCGTGAAGATGGGCAAGCTCGTAGACGACAATACGTTTGGCCGTGTGATGCGGACGATTGGCGGTTACAGCACGCTCGGAGAGTTCTACAACGACGACAACGCCACGACGGAGGTTGTGCGCCAGTTGGTGGGGGCAGGCGTTATACCACAGACGGAACTTGCCCAACTGTTTGACGGCGGCAAGCTGTCGGAGAACGGGCAGGCCTTGCTCGAAAGCTTACTCGTGGGTAAGGTGTTCGCCGCCAACCCCGACGCAGTGCGTCAGATTACGGAGACGAAGAGCATGCGCCAGGCGGTGATGAACGCCTTGCAGGAGGTTGTTGCCAACAGCCGCCTGAAAAACGGCTACGACCTTTCGGACGAACTTGCCCAGGCAATAGACCTTGTGTACCAGGCGCGCAAGAATGGGTACCGACTTGGCGACAGCGTGAGCAGTTACGCCATGCAGCTGAACCTGTTCCCCGAGGACGACGGCGTGAGCGCAGCTGACTTTACGAACGCCACGGTGATGATGCTCGCCGACGTGCTTAACGACAGCAGAGTGACGCAGCTGAAAAAGGTGATTGCCCTTTACAACAGCAGCGCGGAGGACGCTTCGCTTGGCATTGGCGACTTGCTCAGCGGCGGCGAGGTGCGAAAGAAGGAAGACATTATTAAAGACATCAAGGAATATCTGAAAAATGGAAACACGCAAGAACAGCAAAAAGCCGTTGAAGAGGCAGTTGCCCAGCGGCAGCGACGAGCAGTTGCAGATGAGGAAACTGGAACTGCTGATGGACGCAATGAAGAAGAGCAACCCGAAACAGGAACCGAAAATGGAGGCGACGGACTTCGGAACAATGAACGAGGACGAGCTGAGGGAAGCCCTGACCAACGGCAAGGTGATATAGCAAGTACTGAAAAAAGTGCAAACCAAGCACAAGGTAATTCTGAAAAAAATAATAGTTCGGCTTTAGCTGAAAAAAAGATAGAATTACAGCAGAAAATTACTGATTGGCTGACTGATGAGAATATAGAATGGGCTGAAGGAAAAGAACTCAAAGATATAGTAGAACACTTTGGGAATACGCCTGAACCTATAGCCATCATGCCATCTGTAATCAGAGATAATGTTCCAAACTTAGACGGATACTATCTATACTGCGGAAAGGCTTACTTGATAGACCATCAGGCAAACCATCATCCTGAACTTGACGTAAACGAGTATGTAAACATCCAAAATATTCTTGACAACTATGACGATATAAAAGACTTGTCAGATGGAGGGAATTTCAAAATAGCCTTTATCAAGAAACTAGACAAAGGATATGCGGTAGTTGCTGAATTATCGAATGAAAATGGGAAAATAATCTTACACAAGACTTTCTTTTATCGCGATGCACAAGGTAAACGTATTCCTTACAAAAATAAGCCTAGTATACTAAAAAGATGGTCTGAGGACGGTAGTACCTCAATCAGTCCTGCAGAGAAACTGCAGCCGGCAGACACCGAAAATATTTCTGCTCTTGACCCATCTTCTGAAGACAAAGGTAAGGACAAATCTCAGGAACCACAAGGAAACGCCGAAAATGCGGAAGCGGGGGAGGACGATGTCTCACCCGAAGACATAGAGAGGTTTGACCGCCTTGGTGAAATAGAGGACAGGTGGGAGGAGAAAATTCTGGACTATATCTTCGAGCATTACCCGCTGCACTCCGTGACGCGCGCCCATCCGCCAGAGGAACAAGCGGCGTACAAGGCGGAGAGCGAGGCGATGAAAAAAGACGCGGTCTTGAAAAAGATGCGCGAGGATGCGAAGGCAGAGTTTGACGCAGCTGACATTCCCACTGGCAACAAGGGGAAAGCTTCTACGCCTGCACCGAAAAAGGGCGCCAACAACGAGGCAGCGAAGAAAGGGCGTCAGGGCAAAAAGCCTGTCGTGAAAAAGCATTCCCCGCTCGAAAGCAGCAAGCAGGCCGCCGAAGGACACGCAGAGCCAGTGTCTCACAACGAGCGCGTGCTTCGTGACGGCCTTGTGGAGTGGCTCAACGAGCGGAA
>CAVKGN010000075.1:0-10378 GCA_963655595.1 uncultured Oscillospiraceae bacterium | reverse complement strand
GCGTTGCCCCTCATTAAGGGAGCTGCCCTTTCAGGGCGTCGACTCCCCCATAACGACTTACCCAGGGTGCCGCTCAGTCGCTTCGCTTCTTCGCTTTGCCCTGGGCTATGGGAAGCTGGGCTTTCAGCCCGCGGTTTGTGGACATTTCCGCGGTGCGAATGGAGCGCATGTTGTATGTGTCTATCGCTCTCATTTCCCCACACCCTCATCATTCGTGTTATTCGAAAGATTCGTGTTCGCTAAAATAAGAACCAATGTGGACTTGTATTGGGCTATTCGTTTGCTATGTCCCGCCGCAAGGTGAAACGCTCCGCCGTCGCAAAAGATTGCGACCATAAGCGCAAACTTTTGCTACCGTATGCGCAATCTTTTGCGACGGCGTGAGCGTATTTCCTCGTGTGGGAAATATATCATTTGCCGTGTGACTTGCCAATGATTGCGCACTGCCAGTATCAGAGACCCTTACAAAATGGGCGCAGGTTGAATGCCTTGGGTATCAACCTGCGCCCGCTTACTATCTATATGCGTTCCGTCCCCTAATCCACCGTCACCTTGCAAACGGTTTGTTGCGTGTCGGTGCGGGCGTCGATTACGTAGACGCCGGTGGGGAGTTTCACCGTGACGCTGGGCACGTAGGGGGTGAGGTGGAAAAGTTCACGACCTGCGGCGTCGACTATCTGCACGTAGGTGAGGGGATGGGTGCTTAGGGAGTGCACCGTGAGGTGTCCCGTGCGGTCCACTGTGCAGTAGGGACGTTGGTCCGCCACGTCGTTGTCGTCTGGGTCGGGCTGTTCGGAGGAGAGGATGAAGTAGCGGCCTGAGCTCATGCCCGGCAGGGTAACGGTCTTTTCGCCCTGGGAGTCGGCGGCAAGGGTGAGGGGCGTGAGTCGCCCCGTCTGGCTGTCGAGCAGCGAGAGCGTTTCGCTAAACGTGTTCAGACCAGAGAATGTCACCTCGCACGGCTCAGCCGAGTTGCTTGCCATGCCGAGCGGCACGCGCTGCATGGTGCGTCGCACGTTGATGGTGGTAGCCGCAGAGTCAGCCACGGTGTACACGGTGGGCGTGCCGGTGAGCGTGTTGTCGAGCAACGTCTGCATATCCTCGCTGCTGACGAAGTGGTTGCTTGCCTCCTCGTCCTTCACCACTACCGCCTCGCTCTGCAAACCGTCGCGCACCGCACGGATGCGGAGCATGGGTTGCGAGGGCGTGGCCGTCTCCGTGGCGTTGACAGACTTTTGGAATGCCCTGCGGTTAGAGCGCAGCTCGATGCGATCGTCACCCGAGTTGGTGTAGTTGTCCGTCTGCATGGCACTGCTGAACGTCACGGTGAGTTCTGCACCGTCTGCGGTGGCCTCTACGAAGAAGCCCTGACCCGGAGCGATTGTCCCGTTTGCGCTTGTCGAGTTCACGCTGATCCAGCCCGTGGCGTTCGTGCCGCGCATCACCGCCGTCTGTCCCTCCTTGGTGAGCAACCAGTAGCGGCGTTGCAGTTGCGTGTTAGCGTCGAAGAACGCCTTCATGTTCATGGCGCAGGGGAAGGGGTTGCCCACGAGGAAGAAGCGGTTCGTCGCCGTGCTGTTCGTCACCTTCTGCGTGAACGTGCTGTTCGTCGAGGTTATCAAGTCTGTGTTGAAGCGTCCTGTCAGGTCAAGGCCATCGGCATTCGTGCGCGTCACGGTTGTCGTGTGGTGCTCGTAGCCGTCCACAGCGTCGTGCTTGTAGTAGTCGTACGAGGCGTCCTCCTTCGGCAGACGGAAGAGCAGTTCACCGTAAGTGTTGCCGCTGTTCTTGCCCTCCACGTCCGTTTTGAGCGAGAAACCGCCCGTGTCGTAGCGAGCGTCCACGTCGTTGTACGTACCGCTCCAGTCGGCGCGTATCGCCACGTCGGCCGAGCTCGTAGTCGTAGTGCTGCCGTTTTGCAGGTAGTACACCGTGGCCTTGCCCTTGTCCCATCCGCGCTGGAAGACAGCCGGCGAGAAGCGGTTGTAATCCGTCGTGTTGAACGTTACGTCCTTAAACAGCTCCGTCTGCTGCTTGCCCGTGGCCGTAGGAGCGTACCAGTCGCCCGCCAGCATAGAGCGGAAGGGCGAGGCGAGCGTGTACCAGCGGCCGGCGTCTATGCGGTATTCCATCCACGCCTTGGCGTATTCAAGGAGTTCCGTGTGCTGCACCGAACCCTTGGGCTGTATCAGGATGTTCTTGCACGTGTTGGTGTAGATAGGCACACACTCGTACACCAGCGTTGTGCCGTCCTTGGAGTACTTCGTCGAAGCCGTACGGTCTACGGCAAGGTTGTACTCGAAGTTCGTGGTGTGCGTACCCGAGACGGTCAGACCGGCGTTCTCGCCGTCGCCTATGCCGTCGGTTCCGTCAGAGTCGTCTGTCCCCGTCTGTTTGAATTTCAGGAACTTCGTTGCGTCGTGGTTGTTCTCCACGTCGTAGAGCGAGGGCTGGTCGTAGTCGGCGCTGAGGTCGGGGATGATGACGTTCGTCGAACCGATAGGCACGTAGCCGTGGCTTCCGCCGTTCTCGGCGTTGGTGAGGTACGTGTCAGTGTCGTCCTTGAATATCTCGTCCTTGTCGGCACGTGCCCAGTTGTTGTCGTTGCTCCAGTCGGGGTTGCCCGCACCGCCAGTCCACTTCTGATACTCCGGCACGATGCTGATGCGGAATGCCAGTGCACCGTCGCACACGGCACTCTCCTCGTCTGTCTTGACGTGGCCTGCCTCGTACTCCTCCTCGAAGCCCATGCGGAACTCGTAGTAGAAGCCCTCGCGCGGCGTGAAGTCATTGAAGAAGTAAATGTCCGCGTAGGCATCGGGCTGGTCGGCATCGCTCTTTCCGTCCACATCCTTCGGGGCTTGGATGTCGTAGATTTCGCCCACTATGCGGAAGTCGATGATCGTGTCGTTCTCATTATATATACGCGTCTGGTCGTCGTTCGTACCCACGAGGTAGAGCGGAGCAAACGCCACGCCGTTGCGCTCAATCTTCTTCAAGCCAAGCGAGTTCGTGTTGATCACCTTGATGTTGCGCAGCGGCAGACGGAGCATGTGCGCCGGGCGGTTCGCCTCGTCCTGGCCCTGAATACCCGTCGTGTTGTCGGTCATGAACGTCTTGCCCATGCGGAGTTCCGCCACGTTCTTCGAGCTGGGGTAAGCACTCTGCTTGTCGCGGAAGCCCACGTACATGCTCGGGGCATTACCCGTTATCTGGATGTGTACAAACTGCGGGTCGTAGCAATAGACGATGGTGTCGCCCACCTGTTCCTCAATGGGGAGCAGCGTGAGGGTAGCCGTCGATCCGAGCGTTGCCTGCGGTATGCTCACGTTGAGCGAGTGCGAGTAGAGGTGAAGGGGGGCAATGTGTCCGGCCGTCACCAGGTTGCCCGCGGCGTCGTACTCGTCGGTGGTGGGCTGCATGAGTGTGAGCAGTCCTTGCAGCATGGCTTCGGTGAGCGGATAGTCCGCATCGTCGGGCTTGGCGGCAAGGCCCTTCGGCGTGGTGGCCTTGGGGTAGTGGTGGCGGAAGCTGATGAGCACCTCTTGGAGGCTCGTCTCGCCCGTGCGGGCTATGCCGTCGGCGTGTTCCACCAGTTCGCCCAGCTCGTCGAGGAAGGCGTGGCTGATTTCGCACTGCACGTAGTCGAGCCACCAGTCGTACATAGGCATACGGGTAACGATGGCACCCGTGTTCGTGTTGATACCGTTGAGTTTGGCGGTGATGTTCACGTTCTGGTTGGCACACACCTGGATGGTGTCGCCAATCGTGGCGTTGTCGCTACCGTCGTCGATGAACGACACCGACTTGGCGGTGACAAACTCCGACATCACGCAGCAGCGGTCGCCAATCTGGAACTCTTCGGCGGCGTTGGCAGCGGTGATAGGCGTCTGGCTGTAACGCGGCACGAATATGAGGTAGTACTTGTGGTTGCCTTTCAGGTTCTCGCCGCTCAGCTTGTCGCTGATAATCATGTGGCGCACACCGTCGCTCGTCGTTTCGCGGGTGATGATACCCTGGGTGAGCTGGCCGTTGAGGATGTCCTTGTAGTTGAATGCCGGCAGCTGGTCGTAGTGCGTGGAGAACTTCACGCTACGGAAGGCGCGGTTGTCGCTGCTCGTGCTGTTCGGATCGCCCACGAGAGCCTTGAAGAATGCCGCCTTGGCGTCGGCCGTGGTGGGCGAGGCTATGCTTGCCATCTCCGTGTCGTACACGTTCTTGTCTATCATGCAGTACCACATCTGCGGGCTGCCCGTGGCAGGGTCTTCGTTCTCTTTCAAGCCCAGCGTATTGAGCATACCCTCAAAGTCGGTCGTCAGCTTCGCAAGCGTTACGCGCTGTTCGCAGACGGGGGTGGTGCGCTCAATGGACACGGAGGGACTGAGGGCGTACATCGAGATGTCGTCGATGAGGATGTCGCCGCCCCTGGAGTTGGTACAAGCGTTGTTCACGGCCATCTCGTAGCGGGAGTAGTCGTGCGTGCCGTTGTTGATGAACGAGAAGCACACCTGCTGCCAAATCATCAGTTTGTCGTCGCCCGAAACGGTGGTGCCGTCTGAGGCGCGGCCGTTACATATAATAGGTCCGGGGCAGTAGCTGTACACCTCCTCGCTCTGCTCCTCGCCCTTCTCGTCGGTGTAGATGCCCTTCACGGTGAATATCACGTTGGCGGGGTTGTCGCTGTTGCCATTGTTCGGCGAACTGATCCAGGCGGAGAAGAAGAGACGCGAACCCTTACACAGCGAACCGTCGTAGCTCAGCGAGGCTATCTGTCCGGGAAGCTCCGAGGCGTCGATGTAGAGCAGGGCGGAGTTGGCAGCGTTGGCAAAGCGCGTGCTGTCGGGATAGGCCTCCGCATAGTAGTTGGCGATGGACTTCGTCTGCTTATATGCCTTTACCAGCGAGTACGAACCCCAAGTGTTCACACCACCACTGTTGGCCGAGGCATTCGGCTCAAAGTTGTAGGTAGATTGTTCAAACTTCACCGGGTAGGCAAAGGTGTTGCTCACTTCGGTATTCGGTCCTTTAATAGATCCCGCCGTGATGCGCGACGAGCCGAAGGGCGGCGTGCGGTAGGTGGTGAAGTTCTCGAAGTTGAACATAATTCGGGCACGAGCCGAGCCGTAGTTCTTTTCCAGAGCCAGCGGCGCGCGGTCGGACTTGAAGGTCGTGTTGTCCGAGGCGTAGCCCAGTATGTCGGTCGATGGGATAGGTTCTGCGTCGTCAATGAAGAGCAACGTGAACTTTGCCAGCTGGTAGCGGAAGGCTGTCGTGCCGTCGTCGGCCTTCACCACGGCGTAGGCCTTAATCACGGCACTGTCGCCCAGTGCCATACCCTGCTCGTCCGCTCCGGCAAAGGTGCCGGCTGTGCCTTTCCCGTCGTCATCCATCTTGGGGTAGAGGAAGGCCATAAATCGGCTGCTGCTCAGGTCGCTGTTGATGTTGCTGGCTCCTTCGATGGGGCGACTCGTTGTGCCGGTGTTCTCCGTGGCGTTGGTGGAGAGGCCGATGCCGGCGGTGTTGTGCTTGGAGTCAATCTCGAACTCAATCTGGGAGTACGAGGTGATGTTTTGCAGGTCGGCGTTGGCGTGCTCAATGTCCTGCTTGGTGTAGGCAGCGTGCGAGGTGTAGAACCAGTAGTTCTGCAATTGCAGGTTGAAGGGCACCGTGCAGTTCTTGAAGTTCACCTTCTTCTTGGGGAAGGCAATGGTGTGCGTCTCAATCCAGCGGTCGGCTGCGTTGTTCTCCAAGCAGAGGCGCATGGAGTCGGCCATCTCGCGGGCGTTGTGGATGATGTAGAGTGCACGCGACGAGATGGTCGGTTCAATAAGCACCGAGTTGTTGGGCAAATGCACGCCCGTGGTGGTGCTGTTGACGTCGTAGATGGAGCCGCTGTCGCCGAAGTAGTCTACAAAGTCGGTGTACATACTGGCGTCCAGTGCGAGCGTATAACGGTAGTCGGAGGGCGTTTCAAAGGGCATCTGGAACGTGAAGCCATTGCCTACGTAGCTGCCTGATGTCTGTTCGTTCAGGCAGAGGAAATCGCCCATCACTGTGCCGTTTTGGTAGCGGCGGCGACTATTCTGGGTGAAGATGATGCGGTAGGGACTCACGCACTCTCCCGTCTCGTAGTCGTAGAAGCGTTGGTACATACGCAGATGGGTCGGTCCCCAGGTGGGAGAGCCTTTGTAGTAGAGGATGTTGGGCAGGTACAACGTGCGCGCCGTGCCGTCCTTTATGTATTGGTCAATCTTATAGACGTTGGTGTTCTGCTCCTTCTCTTTGGTGTACTCGTTCACGCTGAAGCCGTAGTCGGCATCGGGCTGTATGATGGAGTTTTGCAGGTCCTGCGTCTCGTTCTGCACGCGCTTCACGAAGAACGAACGCTTGGGCAGGATGGCGTAGTCGGAGTAGTCCTCTGCTTCCACGTAGTCCCAACGTTCAAGCTTCACCTTCGCCGTGGCGTCCGTCTGCAAGCCCAGCTGGGTGTTGCCGTTCTCGGTGAAGTAGTAGAGATATTGTCCCAGGTCGTCAGTCTCTGCGTAGTCGCTTGCAATGAGTTTGGCGGCGAAGGCACTTTCGGCTACGTCGTCGTCCGAACTCTCCAGAGCAAAGTGGGCGGCGTGCGTCTTGTCGAGCGTGGTGCTGAAGCGGCGGGGTGAGGCGCTCATGTCCTTGTTCCAGCAGAGGTACACGCTGTCGCGGCTCATCATCATAAAGTCCGTAGACGTACCTACGAACGTCCACAGCTGGCTGTTGTAAGGCTCGCTGTACTCGCTCTTGCTCTTCGCCGCGCCCTTGGCGTCGTAGCTACCGTTGGTGTTGTCGGTGAGGTACTTGTTGGTGTCGGTAGTGAGCGATACGTAGTAATATTGTGATGTCTGGCCGTTGCCAAAGTTGGGCGTAACGCCTGAGGTGAAGTACACGCCCGAGGAGGCACTGCTCACCACGTCGGCGTAAGTACCCGTTGTGAGCGAGCCGTCGGTGTTGCGCACAATGCAGAGCGACGCCTCTGTGGGCGACACGTAGTTGCCGTCGTTGTCCTTCGTGATGAGCATCAGGCACCACGTCACGTAGTTTCCGCCGTGCAGGTTGGGGAACAGGGCAAAGTGCTGCGCATCGTCAGCGTTGGTGCTGGTGGAGAAGGTATTCGTGTCTTCGTCGTAGGTGAGGTAGTTCGCATCAGCGTTTTTCAGCACAAAGTTGTCGTCGAAGCCAATGTTCTTCCACGAGCGTTGCAGCAGGGTGCTCTCGCTCGTGGCGGTCACGGTGGTCATGCCCTCGGCAGTGTTCGTGCCGTTGGTGATGTAGGGTGTGTCGGTCTCGTTCTTGAATTGCAGGAAGCGCAGCATGCCGCCCTCCTCCTCGTAGAAGGTGGGTTCAAGGTCAACGGCCTGTATCACGAAGTAGTTGGCTTCGTTGTTCGTAGAGCTAACGCCAAACGTGCCGCTGTTGTTGCGTACCATGTTGTTTGTGCCGAGCGAGGAGTCGATAATCTCAAACTGCCAGTTGAGGTACTTGTCGTTGTTCTCCACGAGGCGCACGCGGGCAGCCGCCGATTTGTCGGTGGTTGTGATGCACTTCGAGTTGGTGGCGTCGTAGGCAAAGTAGCGACCTGTGCAGGAACGCAGGTACACGTCGCCGTTGTCGTCGCTCGTGTCGTAAGGTTCAAAGAACCAGAAGTCGCCAGCGTTGTCCTGACTGACAAAGGTCGACTCTTGGTGTGTGGAGAGGGCGGCGGTGGCAAGTGCCTCGCCGTCGCTGTCGTCGGTGCTACCGTCCTTGATGAGCAGACTGGCGGCGTTGGCGTAGATGCGGTATGCCTTCACCTTGTGGCTGTCGAAGGTGTATTCTGGGTAGGTGGGGGTGTCCACCATGTGGTGCTTGCGCAGAGTGCTGTAACGCGTGTTGAGCGTGCCCCACGACAGCGTGTAATCGCTCTTTGCCGTGCCTTCATAGTCGGCTTTGAGGGCTTTCGTGGCATCTGTATTGAGCAGTCCGAGGCGCGTGCAACTGTTGTTCTGGTATGCCACGTTGTTGAAGGTGTAGCGGCGCACAAAGGTGTAGGCGTCTGCCTCGTCGGTGCTTGTGCCGAAGCCGTTCGTAGCGTCGTAGGTGATGTACTTGCCGTTGCTCGAGCGCATTTTCACGCGGTCGTTGTAGCGCACGGGTGTCCAGCGCACGCTCTTCTCGTCGGTGGCTTTCAGGCCGTGGCAGGCGGAGGGTGCGCTGCCCTCCTCGTTGTGGTCGCAAAGGGGCACAGGACCTAAGGCACTGAAATAGAAGTAGGCTGGGGAGTCGTCGGACTGCGCTGGCACAAAGGCTACGCGGTTGTTGGAGTTGCCGTATTTACCCTTGCCCTTGGCCATACCATTCTCTATACCATAGTTGCCGCTGTCAGGGACTCCGTTGCTCGTGCCGCCCCAAAAGTTGCCGTAGCCGTAGAAGGCGAACGTGTGGTTGTTGTCGTCCATGTTCTTAATCTGCCAGAAGTTCACCCACATGGAGTCGCGCAGGGCGGCACCATCCACTAGACGGAACTTCGAGGCACTCGACGGGTCGTCCGTCAGGCCGCACGCTGCGCTGGCGCTGGACTGTTTCATCCAGTAGCCCTGCACGTTGAACAGGTAGAAGTCGCCGCTGCCATCGCTTGTGGCCACGGGTATCCACTGCTTGGTGGCATTGCTCATTGTGCCCTCCAAGAAGGAACCTTTGCTGTAGCTGTCGCCGCAGTTCACCGAGACGGAGCTGGACGAGTTGGCGTAGATGTGGCGGTAGGTGGCGTTCGTGCCGTAGAAGGTACACAACGTGTACACCTGCGTGTTCAGCACCACGCGGTCAGCACCCTTCACCACCTCGAAGCAACCCACCGAGGCATAGCGCGAGCCTGCGTTGACCATGGCGAGCTTTCCGCTCTCGTCCACACCCAGGACTTTCGTGTTGCCCACGGGCTGGAGGTTGTAGCGCACGAGGCTTTCCTCGGCGTAGTAGGTGTCGTCGTTGATGTTGAACTCTGTGGCATCGGTGGCGGTCTCCGTTGCGGTGAAATTACCGTCGGTTTCGCAGAGGTAACGGCCGTTGCCGTTCTTCAGGCGGTAGCCGTTGGTGGTCTCCTCCTCTTTCCACTGGTAGCCCTTGTCGGTGGGGATGCTGTCGGTCTGCACATCCACGGCGCTCACTTCGCCGTCCTTCTCGTAGAGGGCGTAGCGGCCCTGGCCAGCAAACTGCAAGTAGTGGCCGCGGCTGTATTTCTTTGTGTCGACGAAGGTCATGCGGTTCGTGCCGCCGCAGAAGCCTCCGGCCTGCGTGTCGCCGTAGCCATTGGAAATCGTTTGCGTTGTACCACCCATTTTATTTCCGCCGCCTTCCCAAAGGTAGTAGCCCAGTTTAGCGTTGCGGAGCTGCCAGAAGTCCGCCCAGGTGACACTGGCCACGGTTGCACTACCTCCCTGGTACTTCACTTCGCCCTGGTCCACAGCCTCTACGAGTTGGAACTCTACGGCTTCGCTCACGTTCGTCGTAGAAGTGTAACTATTGCTTGCGGAGGTCTGCGCCAGGTAATAGCCAGCGGTGTTCTTTAAGTAGAAGTTACCCATGTCGCCCGTTTCCACCAGCAGCCATGTGCGGTCGGTTCCTTCGGTAGAACTTACGGGATGAGCCCCCCCGCCGCTGGCTGCCAAATATTCGAGATTGCTCTGACCCAGCCAGTGGTAGCCGAGGTTGTAGTAGTGGCGGTTGAACACGGCGGTACTGAGGTCGGGCAGGTCGGGACCAGCCACAGTGCTCTCAGCAAGATAGACTACGGCAAAGCGCGAGTTGGCTTTTACTGTCTGAAGCTCGCCTTCGCGCACACCCACAGCCTCGGTGGTGCTGCCCGGCAGGAGGAGTTGCTTACGCGAGAGCTGCGTGTTGGTGTACTGGTTCGTGTCGGTGCAGTAGGTGTTGTCCGCCCACGTGAACGAGGTTGCCTGCGTCTCGTCCGCCACGGCGGTTAGTTCGCCGTCGGCGTAGTGCAGGTACAGGTCGGCATCGTTCTTGAGCGTCACGGTGGTTGTCGTGGTCGTGCCGTCCGTCACCTCGGTGAAGGTGAGCGTCCATTTATAGCCCGTTCCGCTCGGTGTTCCGCTGGACACAACGGGGGCTTGCGCCGCTCCCGCCGCGGGGGCGTAGAGGACGGTGCGTCCGCAGCCGCTAAATTGGAAGTAAGCGGTCTGTGTCGTGGTCGTTGTGGTGGTTGTTGAGCTCCCATCTCCCTCCCCGTCGGGGTGGGGGGCAGAAAGCGCAAATGCCGCCATCGGGAAGAGGGCGGCTATGAGGAATACGTGCAATAGCGGAAGTATCGTATGTCGTTTCATGTAGATGAAATTGGTGGTTCTTA
>CAVKGN010000074.1:0-10464 GCA_963655595.1 uncultured Oscillospiraceae bacterium | reverse complement strand
CAGCTCGCCATGTACCTCGTGCAGAAATACACCGACACGAGCGCAAGCCAGATAGGCCGCCTCATGGGTAAGCGCGACCACAGCACCGTGCTGCACGCTTGCAACAAGATATCGGGCCTCATCACCACCGACAAGACGTTCCGCCGCGAGGTGGAAGAACTGGAAAGCGTGCTGAAATAACGTCGGCGCCATCAGGCGCACATTCCCCAAGACACTCCTATATAATATATGTCCATACTCTCACACAAGAAAGCGGCTTACCACACGCTCGGCTGCAAGCTCAACTTTGCGGAAACGTCGTCCCTGCGCGACCTGCTCGAACGGCAAGGCGTGCAGACCGTCCAGAAGGGCGAGAAGGCCGACCTCTGCATAGTGAACACCTGCTCCGTGACCGACGTGGCCGACCACAAGTGCCGCCAAGCCATCCACCGCTTTACGCGCGAACACCCTGGGGCGTTCGTCGTGGTGATGGGGTGCTACGCGCAGCTTAAAGCCGACGAGATAGCCACCTTCCCCGGCGTGGACCTTGTGTTGGGCATGGAACAGAAAGGCGACGTACTGCGCTACGTAGAGGAACGCATGCTGCAAAAGCAAGCCCTCGACGGCGGCGACGCCTGCCACGAGGCCATCAGCGTACCCACGAAGGACATCCGCACATTCGTGCCCTCCTGCTCACGAGGCGACCGCACGCGCTACTTCCTGAAAGTGCAGGACGGCTGCAACTACTACTGCACCTACTGCACCATACCCATAGCCCGCGGACGCTCACGCAACGGCAGCATAGCCTCCATCGTGGCACAAGCGCAACAGGTGGCGGACGATGGCGGACGCGAGATTGTGCTGACGGGCGTGAACACGGGCGACTTCGGTCGCTCCACGGGCGAGACGTTCCTGCAACTCATCGAGGCACTCGACGGGGTGGAGGGCATTGAACGCTACCGCATTTCGAGCATTGAGCCAAACCTGCTGACTGACGAGATCATAGAGTTTTGCGCCCGTTCCCGCGCCTTCATGCCCCACTTCCACATTCCCTTGCAGTGCGGCTCCGACACGGTGTTGAAGTACATGCACCGCCACTACGACACGGCTCTCTTTGCCCAAAAGATAGCCCGCATACACGAGGTGATGCCCGACGCCTTCATTGGTGTGGACGTAATCGTCGGGATGCGCGGCGAGACGGACGAGCTCTTTGAGGAAAGCTACAACTTCATTAAGGGGCTGGACATCTCCCAGCTTCACGTGTTCAGTTACAGTGAGCGGCCGGGGACGAAAGCCCTTGAAATTCCCTACGTTGTATCGGCACAGACGAAACACGCACGCAGTCAGCGGCTCCTGACTCTCTCGGAGGAGAAACGCCGGGCGTTCTACGCGCGCTTCGAGGGCAGCAGTCGCCCCGTGCTGTGGGAACACGCCAACAGCGGCGCACCGATGCAGGGATTTACTGACAATTACATCCGCGTGCAGCAAAACGCCGCCGAGCACGCCGACAACAGCATAACCCTGGCTGCTCTTGGCACATTCACCGCCGACGGCGAATGTTTGCAGGAACAGTAGGCCAACGACACACTAACCGCCCCTTCCCCGACTCCTTATGATTAGAACCGACAAAATAGCAGTAGTCATACTCAACTGGAACGGCTGCGACATGATGCGCCGCTTCCTGCCCTCCGTGGTGGAACTTTCCGAGCCTGAGGGGTGCGTCATTGTGGCGGACAATGGTTCGACGGACAATTCCCTCGAAATGCTCACGGAGGAGTTTCCCACGGTTAAGCAACTCCCGCTCGACCGCAACTACGGGTTTGCCGAGGGCTACAACCAGGCACTGCGGCAGGTGGACGCCCCTTATTACTTGCTTCTCAACTCCGACGTGGAGGTTACGCCCCATTGGCTGCGCCCCTTGCTCGCCTTTATGGAGAGCCACCCCGAGGCAGCCGCTTGCCAGCCCAAGCTCTTGGCGGAGCGCAACCGCGGAATGTTTGAATACGCAGGGGCTGCTGGCGGCTACCTCGACCGCTACGGCTACCCCTTTTGCCGCGGCCGTATATTCGCCGACGTGGAGGAAGACCAGGGGCAATACAACACACCGGCCTCCCTGCTCTGGGCTACGGGAGCGGCGCTACTCATCCGCAAGGACGACTGGCAGAAGAGCGGCGGCTTGGACGGTCGTTTCTTTGCCCACATGGAGGAGATTGACCTTTGCTGGCGACTCCGTTGCCGCGGGCGCCAAGTGTGGTGCGTGCCTGAGAGCGTGGCGTACCACGTGGGGGGCGGCACACTCGAAGCCGGCAACCCACGGAAGACGTTCCTCAACTTCCGAAACAACCTGTTTATGCTCTACAAAAACCTGCCGCAAAGCGAACTGCGCCGCGTGATGTTCGTGCGCACCCTGCTTGACGGCGTGGCAGCCACAAAGTTCCTCCTAACGGGCGACTGGGCAAACTTCCGCGCCGTCGTCCGTGCGAGAAAGGAATACCGACGTATGCGTCCCGACTTCGCAGCCGACCGCAAGCGCAACCTGCAACTTGCGGTGAACGGCGGAGAAGGTATCCCCGAACGCCTCAGCCGCAGCATCCTCGCGCTCTATTATATAAAAGGAGTGAAGCGTTTCAGCCAAATAAAGAAAGCCCCTTGCCGCTAAGTAGCAGACAAGGGACTTTTCTTTTTCTTTCGTCTTGTGCGTTCAAGGGCTCGTGCCTCTGAACGCCCGTATGTCAGTTAATCGTTTTGCAGTTAGCTGCGCTCACCGCCACGGCGCGCGCAAGTGCTTCGTTTTCGCCGTCCTTTCCGCAGAGCCGCGCAAAAGTGCGTAGGAAGGTCAGCGTCTCCGCCTTGGGAGAAAGTGTGTCAGGAGTAGAATGCGTCATAGGCTACGTAAGGGTTTGATGCCTATATAACGCACAAAGGAACCGTTTAGTACAACGAGGCAGAAAACTTTTCCGTTTCCGCTCTCTCCCCTACTCCACCACTAGACTGATGTTCCGCTTTTGCGCCATGCGGCGGATGTTCGACACGCCGTAGCGGAAACGTCCCAGCGCCGTGTTGATGCTCACGCCAGTGATTTCGGCAATCTCCTTAAAGCTCAATTCCTGATAGATGCGCATATACACCACGTCGCGCTGCGCCTCGGGGAGCATGTCCATAAGTTGCCGCACGTCTTGCAGCACCTGTTCGTTGTTCATTTCCTGCTCCCGGTTGAGTTCCAGTTGGTCCTTCACGGCGTTCCAGCCGTTTTCGTTCCCGTCCTCATAGACAAGGGCCTCGTTGCTTTCGAGTCGCACCTGGTCGATCAGCAGATTGTGGGCAATGCGCGTCAACCAGTAGTAGAAACGATACGTCTCGCGGTACGCCCCCTTGCGTAGGGCCACGATGGCCTTGACGAACGTTTCCTGGAAAATGTCGTCCGTCAAGTCAGGGTTCTTTACGTAATAGTTGATGTAGGAATAAAGCCTATCCTTATAACGCCACAAAAGCTCGTCAAAAGCTTCGTTTTGACCAGCTATATACAGTGCTACCAATTTCTCATCGGCAACCGCCTTGTAATTTGCCATTACTCTCTTGTGTTATTGATTAAGAAGTAATGTCTTTCCGATAGGCTGCTTTGTTTTAGTTGTTTATCGCTTGCAAATATAGGTTTTCTTGCCTGAAAAGCAAAGCACGGCGCAATAAAGTAGTACTTTTGCCACGCTTTGGGAAAGCACTTCCAAAGCCTTAAACAGAAGAACGCACGTCATGAAAGATACCACAGACACCCCCGTCGCTTCCCAGCGCGGCGAACCCGCTGGGAAGCAGCTCCGCGCCACGGGACGGGCACTGAGCGAAAGCTCTACCACAAACATTCCCCCTCGACTCCCCGAGGGCTTCTCGTACAGCCAAGCCACTGAAACGGCGGAAGACGCCCCCACCTCAGACGAAGAACTCACCCCCTCCGCCGTAACAGGAACACCGGAGGACGTCCTCGCCACGCCCCTGCGAACTGACGAGACGGTGAACCACGCCGAAGGCAGGGTGCAAAAGCCGCAAAAGACGAAAGGGCGCAAAGGCGGACACGTCAAGCATATTGTGTGGAGCATTGTGCTGATTGTCTTCATCCTCGCCACGGGTGCAGCCTTCCACTTTTGGATAGGTATTCCCGCGTCGTGGCGCAGGGATACGCCTCAGCCCGTTGTAGCCGCCGACACCCTGACGCGCAAGCCGCAGCCAAAGCCTCAACCCGTCGACACGGCGGCACAGGCGCTTTCGCCCGAGGACAGCCTACGCATACAGGACTCTATCCGCCACGCCCGTTGGCTCTATTGGCAGCAACGCCGCCGCAACGCGCAGCAGACGGAGCAACAAGGGGAGACTACCCCAGCTCAGACAACCGAGACATCCACAGAAGGCTCAGCCCCTGCCGTAAAACACGCTACGGATAGCGTAGGATAGGCACTAATTCCCTTATAACTCTTTTCGCCAATGGCAAACGACAAAGCCCCCTCCTCGCTGAAAGAGCGGACGGCCAACGGACTGCTTTGGGGCAGTATAAACAGCGGCGCGCAGCAGGTACTGAACCTTGTGTTCGGCATATTCCTGGCGCGCTTGCTCTCGCCCTCCGACTACGGCATGGTGGGGATGCTCACCATCTTCTCGCTCATTGCCTCCACCTTGCAGGAGAGCGGTTTCATCTCAGGACTCAACCGCAAAAAGGACGTAACCTCAGCCGACTACAACGCCGTGTTTTGGTTCAACGTCATTTGCAGCGTGAGCGTCTACGTGCTGCTTTTCTTCGCCGCTCCGTTCATTGCTGCGTGGTTCAGGCAGCCTGTACTGGTGCCGCTGGCTCGTCTTTCGTTCCTCAGTTTTGTCATCTCCTCGCTCAACACGGCGCCGCGTGCATGGCTTTTCCGCAACATGCGTGTTCGCGAAACGGCCATTCTCTCCCTTGCTGCCCTCGTCGTGTCGGGCATCACGGGGGTATGCCTTGCGTGGAACGGCTTTGCCTATTGGGGTATCGCCATTCAGAACCTCATATTCTGCGCCATGCTCACCGTGGGCAGCTGGTGGTTTGCCGGCTGGCATCCCTCCTGGCACATCGACCTTCGTCCCCTGCGCGGCATGATTGGTTTCAGCTCGAAACTCCTTGCCACGAACATATTTACCCACATCAACAACAACCTTTTCAGTCTCTTCTTCGGCCGTCTGTACGGCGAGAAGGAGGTGGGCTACTACAACCAGGCCAATAAGTGGACGGGCATGGGGCATAGTACGCTCACGGGCATGATATGGAGCGTTACGCAACCGCTTTTTGCCCGGCTTGACGACAACGACCCGGAGCGCATGCAGCGCGTTTTTCGCAAGATGCTGCGTCTCACGGCGTTCCTCTCCTGTCCGGCTCTCTTCGGGTTGGCACTCATTGCGCCGGAGTTCATCACCCTCGCCATCACCGACAAGTGGCTGCCCAGTGCGCGCCTCATGCAGCTGCTCTGCCTTGGCGGAGCGTTCGTGCCGGTTGCCTCGCTCTACTCCAACTTCCTCGTTAGCCAGGGACGAAGCAACGTATATATGTGGAACACCGTGGCGTTGTGCCTCGTGCAGATGGCCCTGCTCGTTGCGCTCCACCCCTTCGGCATCACGCCGATGGTGTGCGCCTACATCATTGCCAACACGCTCTGGCTCTTCGTGTGGCACGGGTTTGTTCACCGCCTCATTGGGCTGAGCCTTCTCAACGCCTTACGCGACGTCCTGCCCTTCACCGTCCTTGCAGCCGTGGCAATGGCTTGCGGCTGGGGAGTGGCGCAATTCGCTGGGCAGAACATTTATTTGAGTTTGATAGCGAAAGTTATAGTCGCCGCCGCGGTCTATGTACTATCTTTGCGGCTGCTGGGCGCAGCCATCCTACACGAGTGCCTCGACTTCGTGCGGACGAAGGTTCCCTTCCTGCGCTCGGCGAAACAATAACTTGCAAACAAGACTACCCTTATGTATTTCGTACTGTTCATTGCCGTTGCTCTGATAAGCTATCTGGTGCAGAGCAACCTTCAAGAAAAGTTCAAGAAGTATTCGAAAGTGCCTCTCGCCTCGGGTCTGACTGGTCGCGAGGTGGCGGAACGCATGCTCCGCGACAACGGCATTTACAACGTCAAGGTAACGAGCGTCAACGGCTACCTTACCGACCACTACAACCCCACGAACCTGACGGTCAACCTGTCGCCAGGCGTCTACAACAGCAACTCCGTGGCGGCGGCAGCCGTGGCAGCGCACGAGTGTGGCCACGCCGTGCAGCACGCACAAGCCTACGCTCCTCTGAAACTCCGTTCGGCGTTGGTACCAGTGGTGCAGTTTGCCTCGTCGTGGATGCAGTGGGTGCTGCTTGCTGGCATTTTGTTGGTTCAAACGATGCCGTCGATTATGCTCATCGGCATTGGGTTGTTTGCCATGACCACGCTGTTCAGTTTCGTGACGCTCCCCGTAGAGATTGACGCCTCGCGCCGCGCTACAGCATGGCTGCAACGGGCTGGACTCACCTCTGCTCGCGACCACGGCATGGCGGTCTCTGCCCTCCGTTCGGCAGCTTATACTTATGTGGTGGCAGCTCTTGGTTCGCTCGCCACGTTGGTGTACTACATCCTGATATTCACGGGCAATTCTCGCCGCGAATAAAGGGCTGGCAAGGGTGCGCATTTCTGCAAGCGGGCAGAAATGCGTACCTTTGCCGCATGGAATGTCACCCGTTCGGTGCGTCCTGAGTACTTGAAACCTCGTTAAAAACAAGAATAGTCCGTTTATGACTTCATTATCTCCCGATGCGCCCTCGCCCCGGCAGAAGGCGCGTGCCTCAGTGAGTATACCCTTCATGCTGCTCGGTATACTCTTTTGTGTTTGTCTGATTGCAGCTAATCTTCTCGAAACAAAGCAAGTGGCGATTGGCCCCGCAGAACTTACGGCGGGCCTCATCGTTTTTCCCGTGTCGTACATCATCAACGACTGCATGGTTGAGGTGTGGGGCTTCCGCCGCGCAAGGCTCATCATCTGGTTGGGCTTTGCCATGAACTTCCTGTTCGTGATTTTCGGCGCACTGGCCGATGCCCTGCCCGGCGCAAGCTACTGGAACGGCGAGGCGGGCTTTCACGCCCTCTTTGGTCTGGCGCCGCGCATCTGCGCAGCCTCGTTCGTGGCCTTCCTCGTCGGCTCGTTCCTCAATGCCTACGTGATGAGTCGCATGAAGTTAAGCGACCCTTCGGGCAAGCGTTTCTCGTTGCGCGCCATCGCCTCGACCATAGCGGGCGAGGCTGCCGACTCAATCATCTTCTTCCCCCTTGCCCTCGGCGGTGTGGTGCCTTGGAGCGTCATGCCCTTGCTCATGATCAACCAGGTGGTGCTGAAAACGGGCTACGAAATTGTAGCCCTGCCGCTCACCGTCCGCGTAGTTCGCTTCCTGAAACGCCACGAAGGCGAGGACGTGCGCGACGAAGGCATATCGTACAGCATCTGGCGCATCAACGACTTATAATAACGTATATCCAAGACCATGACCCATACACATCACTTCCCCATCGACGGGGAGAAAATCCACGAGAAGGCTCTCGTGGTGTACAGCGGCGGACAGGACTCCACCACCTGCCTATTCTGGGCGAAGAAGCACTTCGACGAAGTGTACGCCCTGAGTTTCACTTACGGACAAAAGCATGCGCACGAGGTTGACCTCGCCCGCGAAATAGCCACCGAGGCGGGCGTGCATTTCCACCAGATGGACGCTACGTTTATCAGCAAACTCGCCAGCAACTCGCTCACTGATCAGAGCATCGTGATGGACCAGGAGAAGCCCGCCGATGGTCCTCCCAACACGTTCGTACCGGGGCGCAACCTTTTCTTCCTGAGCATTGCGGCTGTCTATGCCCGCGAGCACGGCATACGCCACTTGGTCACGGGCGTGTCGCAGACTGACTTCTCGGGCTATCCCGACTGCCGCGACTCGTTTATCCGCTCGCTCAACGTAACGCTCAACCTGGCTATGGAGGAGCAGTTTATCATCCACACGCCCCTGATGTGGATTGACAAGTGCGAGACGTGGGCCCTTGCTGATGAGCTTGGCGTGCTCGACCTTGTGCGCCACCGCACACTCACCTGCTACAACGGCGTGCCGGGCGACGGCTGCGGACACTGCCCCGCCTGCAAGCTGCGCCGCGAGGGCTTGGAGGAATACCTTAAACTGAAAGAAACGAAACAATAACACACCTCATACTATGCGCGACGACCTTCAACTGAACGCCCTCGGGCGAAAGACGGAATATGCCTCGGACTATGCCCCCGAAGTGCTTGAAACGTTCGAGAACAAACACCCCGACAACGACTACTGGGTACGCTTCAACTGCCCGGAGTTTACCAGTCTCTGCCCCATCACGGGGCAGCCCGACTTTGCCGAAATTCGCATCTCCTACATCCCCGACCACCTCATGGTGGAGAGCAAGAGCTTGAAACTCTACCTGTTCAGCTTCCGCAACCACGGCGACTTCCACGAGGACTGCGTGAACATCATCATGAAGGACCTCATCCGCCTCATGAATCCCAAGTACATCGAGGTGACGGGTCTGTTCACGCCGCGCGGAGGCATCAGCATCTACCCCTACGCCAACTATGGGCGCAAAGGCACAAAGTTTGAAGCCTTGGCGGACTACCGCTTGCAACAGCACGACCTTTAACTTCTTCCTTTCCACTCCCTACCCTCACACATCAGCATGGTTTCAATCGACGGACTCGCCGTGGAATTCGGCGGCACGACGCTCTTCAGCGACATATCCTTTGTCATCAACGAACACGACCGCATTGCCCTCATGGGAAAGAACGGCGCTGGCAAAAGCACGCTACTCAAAATCCTTGCCGGCGTACGCAAGCCCACTCGCGGCTCGGTGTCCGCCCCCAAGGACACCGTGATAGCCTACCTGCCCCAGCACCTCATGACGGAGGACGGGCGTACGGTGTTCGAGGAGGCCAGCCAAGCCTTTTCGCACCTGCACGAAATGCAGGCGCACCTCGACGACCTGAACCGCCAACTCACGGAGCGCACCGACTACGAGAGCGAGGCGTACATGGCACTCATCGAGGAGGTGTCCACACTCAGCGAGAAGTTCTACGCCATCGACATGACGCACTTCGAGGAGGACGTGGAGAAGACGCTGCTCGGCCTGGGCTTTGAGCGAACCGACTTCAACCGACAGACGAGTGAGTTCTCAGGCGGTTGGCGTATGCGCATCGAACTGGCAAAGATGCTTCTGCAAAACCCCGACGTGCTTCTGCTCGACGAACCTACGAATCATCTCGACATTGAGAGTATAGGTTGGCTCGAGGACTTCCTCATAACCAACAACAAGGCCGTAGTGGTCATTAGCCACGACCGCCGTTTTGTGGACAACATCACCACGCGTACCATCGAGGTGACGATGGGCCGCATCTACGACTACAAGGTGAACTACTCGCACTATCTGCAACTGCGCGCCGAGCGACGCGAACAGCAGCAGAAGCAGTACGAGGAGCAGCAGAAGATGATTCAGGAGACGAAGGACTTTATTGAGCGTTTCAAGGGCACCTACTCCAAGACTTTCCAGGTACAGAGCCGCGTGAAGATGCTCGAAAAGCTGGAACTTGTCGAGGTGGACGAGGTGGACAGCTCGGCTCTGCGTCTCAAATTCCCGCCCGCCCCGCGCAGTGGCCAATACCCCGTCATTGCGGAAGGCGTTGGCAAGGCGTTCGACGGCAAACAGATATTCCGCAACGCCACCTTCACCATCGAACGCGGCGACAAGGTGGCTTTTGTTGGACGCAACGGCGAGGGTAAGTCCACACTGGTGAAGTGCATCATGGGGCAACTCGAACACGAGGGCAAACTCACGCTCGGCCACAACGTACAGATAGGCTACTTTGCCCAGAACCAGGCCTCGTTGCTCGATGGTGAGCTGACCGTGTTCCAGACCATCGACGACGTGGCGAAGGGCGACATCCGCAACAAGATACGCGACTTGCTCGGCGCCTTTATGTTTGGCGGCGAAGCCAGCACCAAGAAGGTCAAAGTCCTCTCAGGCGGCGAACGCACACGCCTGGCCTTGCTCAAGCTGCTGCTCGAACCCGTCAATCTGCTCATCCTCGACGAACCGACCAACCACCTCGACCTGCGCACAAAGGACGTGCTCAAACAGGCCCTGGGCGACTTCGACGGCACACTCATCTGCGTGAGCCACGACCGCGACTTCCTTGACGGCCTCGTAAGCTGCGTCTACGAATTCGGCGGCGGCAAAGTAACTGAGCACCTCTGCGGCATCTACGAGTTCCTCGAAAAGAAAAAGATGGACGAGCTTCAAGAGCTCGAACGCAAGGCATAAATTTCTGTCACTGCCCTAAGAAAAATTATCCCTGCCCTGGTAAAAGTACTCCTTGGGAGGATCGAGTAGGAGGAAAACGAAGTAGTTTTCTTCCTACTTTCGTTTTCCGACCTCT
>CAVKGN010000073.1:0-10657 GCA_963655595.1 uncultured Oscillospiraceae bacterium | reverse complement strand
AGGGAGGACTGGAGTCCCCCGGGGGAGGATTCGAGTCCTCCCAGGGAGGACTGTCACGGGCGCAGGGATAATTTTTATTAGCTGGCGGAACGTCTTACTTTTGCACTTTCAGCGCGTCAATTGATGGGGACGTGTAACCCAGGGTGTCGTCACTTCGTGACTTTACCCTGGGCTAGCGACTTGCTGGGCTTTCAGCCCGCCCGTTTGTGGACTTATGTTGGGGCAACGGAAATACAACGGGCTATTTCAGCCAGCCCTGCGTCTCCACTGAGTCGAGAAGAATATTCGCCATGACTCCTTGATGGGACGAGTCAGCATCAATGAGATAGGTGAACACTACGCCACACTCCGTAAGGGCAGGACGCGGATACCACTTCCCATTGTACTGCACCGCATAACCACTGCGTGCGAAATAGCCGTTGGCGTAACGAGCAGAAAGAGAATCCGCATCGTAGTCGCTCTGAGCCTTTAACTTCTCCTCCACGAGGCGTAACACGTTGGGGATTGCGCTTTCCTTGAAGATGTCGGTCAGCCCGAGAAGGCTGTCGCCCTTTTCGCTGAACGAAAGATAGTATTTGTACAATTGGTTGGAGTAACCCTCATTTATAGCTTCGTCCTCCACGCAATAGGTAGTCACGCCCTTGTCCTTCCAAGCCCAAACGGGCGTGATGGTCGTGCGGTATGAAAAGCTACAAACGTTTGAGTTGGATCCAGACTCTTCATCCTCCTGCGTCAGGCGGGTTTTCTCCATCTTCCATCTGTTCTCGAGCATCTTGTCGATGTTATCGTCCTTCCACTTTGCATAATCATCGTCTGCGAGCGAGGCTGAAAGCACACGGCTTACCATCTGGGCGTATCCACTGCCCTTCTTCACTTCGCTCTTTCCTTCCGTATCGGGAGTGAAAATCGTTGCGCTGAACGTAATGCTGAGATTGGCGTTCTTACTTCTCTGGAAACTGTAATCAGCCGTCTTGGCGCTGTACTCCGAGAGGAGCTCGTCCTCGGGCATGCAGAAGTCGTCCGAACCGCCTTCGGGAACCATGCTGTCCACGGCCACGCTGTCGTCGGTGCCTGCCCAGTCGCTGTCTTCGGAGTAGCTGTCGTCCCACATCACGGTGTCGGCAACGGTTGAGTCGGGATCGGTTGCTATGCGCCCCGACGCCTGGTGGCCGTTCATGGGGAGCGTGAGTGCCAGACATACTGCCGTCGGCACGAGGAAAAGCATTTTCTTCATAACTGTGAGTGTTGATGTGGCTGCAAATGTAATGCTTTTTTGCCGCCCCGATTTGCTCGGGGACAAAAGCGGCTGATTTTAACGTGAAATAGGCAAGTGCACCGCTGCGCCCAGGACGATGGACGGCGGAAGGAAGTCGACAATCGATAGGTTTTGGTAGACAGAAATAGCAAACTCGTCTTATTTCGTTGTAGACTTGTAACATAATGTTCAAAAAGTCGTAATTTTACCGCGCATTAGGCTTTGCTGCAATTTTTACCTCTCCCTGGTGGTGGTTTTACCTACGGAGAACTTATCGTGCGGCAAGGCTTTTCGCCGTGATGGGAGGCCGCGGGCTTCCTTTCTCTATGAAAAACACACAATATTAGATACATGAAAAGATTTCTACTCTTTTTCGTTGCAATGCTCGTGATGGGCGTTGCAAAAGCTTCGCCCACGTTCAAGAGCGGCACGAAGTACCGCATTACGTGTAAGTACTTCGGTACGGGCGAAGTGGCGCTGGGCAGTCAGCACAACGCTACCCCCTACCTTTACTACCTCAAAGGAACGACCGATGCCGACGACGGCTGGTGGTACATTGAGAAGGGAACGAACGGCTACACCTTTCAGAACGCCAGCACCAAGCAGTACATTGCCTACTCGGAGGTACGCATCAGCGGATATAAGAAGGGCCTTGAACTGACCTCGACCCTGGACGCCAGCACCTGCGAATGGGAGTTTACGGAACAGGACGGCTTCCTCATCATCAGCAACACGGAGGAGACGGGCCAGTGGTTCAACCTGCGCATTGACGGCACGTACCTGCTCGGCACCTACGAAGGCGGCGGCGGAACAAGCAACGAACTCTTCAAAATTTACGACGAGAAGGGTAATGACGTGCTCGACACAAGTAGCGGCAGTGAGAGTGGCGGCGGAGAGTCGGGCGGCGACACGAGCAGCGAATCGTCGAGCGACTATTCCAACGGCACAAAGGGTAAGAACGGCCTGGGTGAATACTGGGAGCGCACGCTCCTTTCGCAGCCCGTGGTGTACACCACCGACACGAGCAACCCCGTGCTCTACTCTATTATTAATGTACGCTCGTCGCGCTACGTGTGCGTGAGCAACAGCATCCTGACCGAAATAACTGACTCTACAAAGCGCACGCAGTTCTACTTTGTACAGAGCGGCACGGGCGTGAAGATTTACACCGCCGACGGCCAATATGTATCGACGGACTGGGCTAAGTCGTACGAGCAATACAACTACCGCACAGGTCTGAGCGTGTCGAGCACTGCGTCGACGGGCAACATCTGGTCAATCAGCAGCAAGGAGGACACCGACAATAGCGGCACCTACAAGGGCTACATCATCTGCAAGCTGGACAACCTCTCATACAGCAGCTCGGGCACGCAGCAGAGCGGCTACCTCTATTGGAACGACTACGACCTGGGCACAAGCAACGTGGTAGGTCTTTACGACGTGGACCGTGGCTCTGTCTTCGTATTCTCATCGGCAGACAGCCGCCACATACAGCTCTTGCAGAAGAACGGCATCACGTTCTCTGACACCTCTGTGGAACCCGAAACGCCGACGTCATTCCGTCAGGCTCTCGACTCTCTGCAATTCAACAACAAGGAAGTGGTCTACGACGAGGGTTCGTCCTCCTACTTCTTCCCCCTGCCCGAAACGCTCCGCGAGGGCGGCGACTTCACCCCCGTGCTGAAAACGGTGTTTAAGTCGGCTTATACCGAGAACGGCTACGTGGTGAAGGTGAACGGCGAAGCCCCGGATGAAAGCACCGGCGAGGTGACGTTTAGCAACGTGGACTGCGCTACGGAATACCCCATGACGCTCTGCTCCTCTGACGGCACAACGCTCTTCGAGTCGAAGGTGAAGTTCACCTTCCTGCCCATCGTGGAGATTAACGTGGAGAGTTGCAGCGGCAGCTACTACACCACCGGTTCCTTCCGCGTGTCCGACCCGACGAACGAGGGCTTCGACTCCACCTACGTGGCAGCCTTCAAGTATCGCGGCGCATCATCGCAAAACTATAGCAAGAAGTCGTACGCCGTTAAGCTTCGCGACGCCGACGGCAACTCCATCGACCGCAAGCTGCTCGGCTATCGTTCCGACAACAACTGGATTCTCGATGCCATGTACATTGACCGCGCCTGCATGCGCAACCGTGTGGGCACCGACCTTTGGAACGAGTTCTCTGAAAAGCCCTACTACTCCGCCAAGGAGAAGAAGCTGCGCACCGGTACCCGCGGTAAGTTCGTGGAGGTGCTGCTCAACGGCAAATACTTCGGCCTTTACTGCATGACCGAGAAGATGGACCGCAAGCAGCTGAAACTGAAAAAGTACGTTGACGCTGCAAGTAGCACCACAGGTTCTGAGGAGGTGCACGGCATCCTTTACAAGTCGACGGACTGGAGCTACGAGGTGTTCATGGGACACGAGTCGGACAGCGAGACCTACCCCTTAACTGAACCGCACACCTACAGCAACTACCTTGGCTACGAATCGTGGCGCGGATATGACCAGAAATATCCCGACGCAACGGACGAGGCCGTGAACTGGACGCCGCTCTGGAACGCCATCAACTTTGTGGCAACCACGAAGACGCAGACAGCCTTCGACGCTGGCGTGAAGGAATGGTTCGACTATCCCGTCATCCGCGACTACTACCTGTTCATCGAGCTGCTCCTTGCCACCGATAACCACGGCAAGAACATGTTCTTCTACGTGTACGACACGCAAGCCGACGAGAACAGCCAGCTGATTTCAGTAGCTCCCTGGGACTTGGACGGTACGTTCGGTCAGGACTGGGGCGCCGTCATCAGCAACACGAGCGATGCGACGATCGACTTCGACAAGTACATCTGGGCGAACGAGCACGGACAGAACACACTTTTCGCACGTTTGAAGAACAGCGTGAGCATCCCCTGGAAGGCTGACCTCGCTGCCCGCTATGCCGAGCTCCGCCCAACGAGCTTCGACCCCGACAGACTTGCCGCACGCTTTGCCGACTATGCGAAACTCTTCGAAGACAGCCACGCCGACATTCGCGAACAGTCGAAGAAGCACAGCTATCACAAGCAAATTCAGACGGAGGCAACCTATGCACAGAATTGGATTCGCAAGCGCATAACCGCCCTCGACAAGAAGTATGGCTACGATGCCACGACCACCGCACTCAACGAGGCTAAGGCAGACGACTACTTCAACGTACACGGCGGACACGGTCGCATTGAGCTGAGCGTAGGCACGCCGCAGACGGTACGCATCTACACCCTCTCGGGTATGCTGGTGCGCCAGCTGGAGGTTGAAGCCGGCTTCACGCCAATCACATCGCTCATGCCGGGCGTCTACGTAGTCAACGGCAAGAAGGTGGTGGTGGAATAACACCACGCCGAACTAACTAAAAGCCTTAAAGTCCCAAGCCCAGGGTAACGTCACCGCGTGACTCCTACCCCGAGCTTGGGACTTTAAGGTTTTCTTTGTGCCTCTGCGAGGCTGCCCCTGCCCTCCCCACGCGCCAATAAGGGCACGGGCAACGCGCTTACATCTGAAAGGTTTTCCGTAATTTTGCCTTTGCAAATAGGAACGTATTCTACACAACTTATTACACAAAGCTATGGCAACAACTCCTGCATTCAAGTATGCGCCCATGTTCCAGCTGGGCAAGGACACCACGGAATACCGTTTGCTCGGCAAGGAAGGCGTGAGCACAGGCGAATTTGAGGGCAAAACTATCCTCAAAGTGTCGAAAGAGGCTCTCACCCTGCTGGCTCAGCAGGCCTTCCACGACGTGGAATTTATGCTGCGCCGCGAGCACAACGCACAGGTGGCAAAAATCCTCACCGACCCCGAAGCCTCAGAGAACGACAAGTACGTGGCTCTGCAATTCCTCCGCAACGCCGAAACGGCTGTGAAGGGCATTCTCCCCTTCTGCCAGGACACCGGTACGGCTATTATCCACGGCGAAAAGGGTCAGCGCGTATGGACCGACTTTGAGGACGAAGAGGCTCTAAGCCTCGGCGTGTACAACACCTATACGGAGGACAACCTGCGCTACTCGCAGAACGCCCCCCTCAACATGTACGACGAGGTGAACACCCGTTGCAACCTGCCCGCGCAGATTGACATTGAGGCCGTAGAGGGCGACGAATACCGCTTCGTGATGGTGGCTAAGGGCGGCGGCTCTGCCAACAAGACGTACTTCTACCCCATGACGAAAGCCACCATTCAGAACGAAGGCACGCTCCTGCCCTTCCTCGTAGAGAAGATGAAGAGCCTCGGTACGGCGGCTTGCCCTCCCTACCACATCGCGTTCGTCATTGGCGGCACAAGCGCAGAGAAGAACCTGCTGACGGTGAAGCTCGCCTCTATCAAGTACTACGACAACCTGCCGACTACGGGCGACGAGACGGGCCGTGCCTTCCGCGACATCGACCTCGAAGAGAAGCTCCTGCACGAGGCACACAAGATTGGTCTGGGCGCACAGTTCGGCGGCAAATACCTTGCTCACGACATCCGCGTCATCCGTCTGCCGCGCCACGGCGCAAGCTGCCCCATCGGTATGGGCGTGAGCTGCTCTGCTGACCGCAACATCAAGGCGAAGATCAATAAGGACGGCATCTGGCTCGAGAAGATGGACAACAATCCCTCTGAACTCATCCCCGAAGAGCTGCGCAAGCCGGGCGAAGGCGCTAAGGGCGTTGAAATCGACCTTGACAAGGGCATCGATGCTGTACGCGCTGAACTGACCAAGTATCCCGTATCTACGCGCATCAGTCTGAAAGGCACCATCATCGTAGCCCGCGACATTGCTCACGCCAAGCTCAAAGCCCGTCTGGACGCTGGCGAGGACTTGCCCGACTACTTCAAGAATCACCCCATCCTCTACGCTGGTCCCGCCAAGACTCCCGAGGGCTACCCCTGCGGCTCAATGGGTCCCACCACAGCAAACCGTATGGACCCCTACGTAGACGAGTTCCAGGCTCACGGAGCATCGCTCGTGATGATTGCTAAGGGTAACCGCGGCCAAGTAGTTACCGACGCCTGCCAGAAGCACGGCGGCTTCTACCTCGGTACAATCGGCGGCGTGGCAGCCGTTCTCTCACAGAGCAGCATCAAGAGCATTGAGTGCGTGGAATATCCCGAACTCGGCATGGAGGCTATCTGGAAAATCACCGTGGAGGACTTCCCTGCCTTCATCCTCGTTGACGACAAGGGCAACGACTTCTTCAAGCAGCTCAAGCCCTGCACCTGCTGCCACTAAGCAAGCGCAGCAAGCCTGAGACAAGGCAATAAATCAAAGGCGGCCTGCAAACTCCCACACAAGTGGTGAAGTTTGCAGGCCGCTTTGTTATGTCCTAAATGGACGGGGCTGGTTTGTCGGCGGTCATTCGGAAAAAACAGTGCATTAATGATTATGAGAAAGCAAACAATTAGGACGATAGAGAACTCAAATAGCTACAAAAGAAGATAAGACAAAAACTACGATTTTGCGGAAATATGTAGATAAGCAGCTATCTTTGCGAGGTAATGTACTCAACGTTCGGAATTGGGTTTCATTCTGTTTACCTTGCAAAGGTCTAAATCCGAAACTTTACCTAATCAAAAACATCAATAATGAACAAGAAATCTCTTCAACGTATTTCAGCCCTTTTCTACCCCTTTGTGGCAGTGGCATTGGTTTCAACCACCATCGCAGCTTGCTCCAAGCAAGAGAATGAAGTGAAAGTCCCCACGCATGAAGGTCACGAATATGTCGACCTCGGTTTGCCCTCAGGCACGAAGTGGGCAACCGTGAACATTGGAGGAGAAAACGATTCTTTGGCAAGCGACTACTTTTCGTGGGGCGAAACGGAAACCAAAGCACTCTATTCACCCGACAACTATAAATGGGCAGACGGATATAACAGCACCGACGGCCTGCTGCGGGAAGCAGACGACGTTGCTCATGTAAAATGGGGCGGCAAATGGCGGCTTCCGACCAAGGAACAGATCGACGAACTGATCGATACGGTCCACCACACGACGTGGACGGTGAGTCCTGTCGGAGGAAGGCTGAGCTGTATTGTTAAAAGCAAGCACAACGGCAAGAGCATCCGCCTCACCTCATGGGGCTATCGCAAGAATGACAAGTTTGAGCAAGACTCCATCGGCTTCTACCTCGGTTCCACAATAGGAACAAAGAGAGAGAACACCTTCTGGTGTCTGGGCTTCTGTAGAGACACCGTGAGAAACGACATCTCTGGCAGATATTACGGTTTCAGTGCACGTCCCGTGTTCAAATAGGCTATATTTTCTTTTGAGTTTCTATCGTATTCATCTCTGTCTGCCGCAAAGTTATTGTCTTGGTGTGCCTTTGGGGTTCACGCTCCTATAATATATTAGGCGGACGAAACTTGCGAACACCCTCATACCCAAAGGCGGCCTGCAAACTCCCACACAAGTGGTGAAGTTTGCAGGCCGCTTTGTTATGTCCTAAATGGACGGGGATGCGTTATTAGTTGTTCTCGGGACGGAGCTTGCGAACGGTTTCGCCGGCGCGCCACATCTCGCTCTCGCGGAGAGCTTTGAGTTCCTTCTCCAAACCGTCGCGGTAGTCGGGCTTAGAGTTAGAGTCGATAGAGATCTGAGCCTCGTTGCCGCTTGCTACGCTCTGGTAGAGCTTCTCCATCACGGGCTTGATAGCATCGTGGAAGGGAGTCATCCAGTCGAGTGCGCCGCGCTGAGCCGTAGTGGAGCAGTTAGCGTACATCCAGTCCATACCGTTCTTACCAATCATGGGGATGAGCGACTGCGTGAACTCCTCAACGGTTTCGTTGAACGCCTCAGAGGGAGTGTGTCCGTGTTCGCGGAGCGTTTCGTACTGTGCGAGGAACAAGCCCTGCACGGCACCCATCAATGAGCCACGCTCACCGGTGAGGTCGCTGGTAGCTTCGCGCTTGAAGTCGGTCTTGAACAGGTAGCCAGAGCCGATACCTACGCCGAAAGCGATGGCCTTTTCCGTAGCCTTGCCAGAGTGGTCCTGATATACGGCGTATGAAGAGTTCAAGCCGCGGCCTTCGAGGAACATGGTGCGGAGCGAAGTACCAGAACCCTTCGGGGCAACCATAATCACGTCGATGTCAGCAGGAGGAACCACGCCTGTGCGGTCGTTCCAAGTGATGGCGAAGCCGTGCGAGAAGTAGAGCGTCTTGCCCGTAGTGAGATACTTTTTCAGAGAGGGCCAAAGCTGCATCTGAGCTGCATCGGAGAGGAGCATGCAGATGATTGTACCCTTTTCGGCAGCCTCTTCAAGCGAGAAGAGCGTTTCGCCCGGCACCCAACCGTCGGCAACGGCCTTTTCGTATGTCTTGCCCTGACGCTGGCCTACGATCACGTTGAAGCCGTTGTCGCGCAGGTTGCAAGCCTGACCCGGACCCTGAACGCCATAGCCAAGGACGGCGATGGTTTCGTCTTTCAAGATTTCGCGTGCTTTCTCCAAGGGGAACTCCTCGCGGGTTACCACTTCTTCGGTAACGCCACCAAAATTCAATTGTGCCATATCTGTTTTTGTTTTTTGAGCGGTTTGCGGCGTCTGCGTCTGCGCTTCCGTCCGTTTGCCGCCTTGCGTTGTATAAAGTTTCTTTGTTAATTCTTTTTCTGTGCGCTACGAGCCGGGACGGTCAGAGGCCGATGGTCGACTGTTGCGCGCGCTTTTCCTCTTCGCGCAGTTCAAGGAACTCGTTCAGCTCCTCGCGGCGGCTCTTGGTCACAGCCACCACGCCTGAGCTGACGTACTGCAAAATGCAGCCGTAGCTTTTGAGCTTGTGGTAGAGTTCGAGCGTCTCTTCGGGCAAGCCCTCCTTCGACACGATGGCGTAGGTGGAGTTCACCTCCACAATCTTGCCGTCGTACTGGCGGATGGCTTTCGATATGTTGCGGTTCTCAATGAGCCTTGCCGTGGCTATTTTGTAGAGAGCCTGATCCATCACGTATATCTCGTCGCTCGTGAAGTACTGCGCCTGGATTACGTCGATCTTCTTCTCAATCTGCTTCACCACCGTCTGGATGGTATGTTCATCGGTATAGGTGGTGATGGTATAGCGGTGTACGTGCTCGATGCCCGATGCCGACACGTTCAGACTTTCAATGTTCAGCTGTCGGCGGGTAAACACGTTCGTCACGAGGTTAAGCACACCGGCCAGGTTCTCCGAGAACACAATAATCGTATAAAGCGTCAAATCATTCTTTTCCTCCATGGTTCTTTCGGGTTTTGGTAGGTGTTACACTTCGAGCATCATGTCGTCCACATCGTGTCCGGGGCAGCACATCGGCAGTATGTTGTCCTCTTCGAGCACTGCGGCTTGAAGCAGGAAGGGGCCCGGTGTGTTGAGCATGGTGTGGATGGCGTCGTCAAGCTCCGCACGGTCGGTCACAGTGAGCGAGGGGATGCCGTAGGCTTCGGCTATCTTCTCGTAATCGGGGTTCATCATCGGGGTGAACGAGTAGCGGCGGCTGAAGAAGAGCTGCTGCCACTGTCGCACGTTGCCCAGATAGTTGTTGTTGAGCAGGATGATTTTCACTGGAGCTTGCTGCTCCATAATTGTTCCAAACTCTTCGATAGTCATTTGCAGACCGCCGTCGCCGAGGAAGAGGCACACCGTGCGCTCGGGTACGCCGAACGTAGCTCCGATGGCTGCGGGCAGGCCGTAGCCCATCGTGCCCATACCGCCTGAGGTGACGATGCTGCGGGCTTGGCTGAACCTGAAATAGCGCGCCGCCATCATCTGGTTTTGCCCAACGTCAGTCACCAGTACGGCACTATCGTTCGTGAGTTCGGTGACGCGGCGCACCACCTCGCCCATGCGCAACGGACCTTCTTGGGGGTGTATCTGCGGTTCGATCACCTTTACGCGTTCCTCCTCGTCCCACTGGCGGAAGCTTTCGCGCCATTCATCGTGGTTGTTCTCGTGGAGTTGGGCGGTCACAGCCGCGAGGGTTTCCTTGCAGTCGCCCAGTACGGCTACATCCACGCGTACGTTTTTGTTAATCTCCGACGGATCGATGTCGAAGTGTATCTTGCGCGCCTGTTTGGCGTACGTTTCCAGTTTGCCCGTGATGCGGTCGTCGAAGCGCATGCCCACGGCAATGAGCAAGTCACATTCCTGCGTTTTCTTGTTCGAGCCCAGCGATCCGTGCATACCGAGCATGCCCACGTTGAGGGGATGATCGGTTGGCAATGCCGAAAGACCGAGCAGCGTGCAGCCGGCTGGTATTCCAGCCTTTTCGATAAAGGCACGCAACTCCTCGCCAGCGTTGCCCAGTTCCACGCCCTGCCCCACGAGCACCAGCGGGCGCTTGGCCTCGTTGATGAGGGCGGCCGCCGCCGACACGCTTTCGCGACTCGTAGCCGGCACGGGGACGTAACTGCGTATGAAGTCG
>CAVKGN010000072.1:0-10788 GCA_963655595.1 uncultured Oscillospiraceae bacterium | reverse complement strand
GGGGCGCACCGTGCCTTGGCTGAGTAGCCGTGGCGGGTGCGCCCCTCTTGTTCGTTACGCACGGTTTTTGCCGTGGCAGTTCTTATACTTCTTACCGCTGCCGCAGGGACAGGGATCGTTGCGGTTGGGCTCAGCCTCCTTGGTGTAGGGCTGGTTGGTTTGCTCGCGCGTGTCGTTCTGTGCGGCAGCCTGTGCCTCAGCGTTGCCAGCCTCGTCAAGCGACTCGTGCGTGGTGGTGAGGTTCTGCTGCGGCGTGCTCTCCTCGGGGGCTGCCTCCTGCACTTCCTGGGGTGCCTGAACGGGGATCTGTCCGCGCATGAGCGAGGACACGGTCTCGTTGTTGATGCGGTTCACCATCTTGTCGAAGAGCTGGACGCTCTCGAGTTTGAACACCAACAGAGGGTCCTTCTGTTCATACGATGCGTTCTGCACGCTCTTCTTCAACTCGTCGAGTTCGCGGAGGTTCTCCTTCCATGCATCGTCGATGTTGTGGAGGATGATGGCCTTCTCAAAGTCCTTGACAACCTCCTGCGAACCGCTCTCGTAAGCCTTCTTCAAGTTGGTGCGAATGTTGTAGACAAGGCGTCCGTCGGTCACGGGTACGAGGATGTTCTCGTAGAAGTCGCCCTGGTTCTCGTAGACAGTCTTTATGACGGGCATTGCTACTTCGGCCATGCGCTCCGTCTTGCGCTTGAAGGCGGCCACGGCAGCCTCGAAGGCCTTTTCGTAGAGGTCTTCGCGCTTCGTGCCGTCGAACTCTGCCTCGGTGAAGGGTACCTCCATGGCGAAGATTTCGATGAAGCCTTCCTTGCAACCTACGTAGTCGTTCTTGTCGATGATATTGATGACGCGATCCCATATCATGTTGGCGATGTCCATGCCCACACGTTCACCCATCAGGGCGTGGCGGCGCTTCTCGTAGATGACGGTACGCTGCTTGTTCATCACGTCGTCGTACTCGAGCAGGCGCTTACGGATACCGAAGTTATTCTCCTCCACCTTACGCTGAGCGCGCTCGATGCTGTTGTTGATCATCTTCGCCTCAATCATCTCGCCATCCTTGAAACCGAGCTTGTCCATCACACGGGCAATACGTTCGCTGGCGAACAGACGCATCAGGTTGTCTTCAAGCGACACGAAGAACACAGACGAACCAGGGTCGCCCTGACGACCGGCACGACCGCGGAGCTGACGGTCCACACGGCGACTCTCGTGACGTTCCGTACCGATGATAGCCAAACCGCCGGCTGCCTTCACCTCGTCGGTGAGCTTGATATCCGTACCACGACCGGCCATGTTGGTGGCGATGGTCACGGCACCGAGCATACGTTCTTCCTCATGCTTGTTGCCGTCGGCGTCGGTAATGGTCACCTTGCCGAGCGTACTCTGACCAGCGCGGGCCACAATGTCGGCCTCCTTCTGGTGGAGCTTGGCGTTGAGGACTTGGTGGGGAATATGGCGAAGTTCGAGCATACGGCTCAGAAGTTCGCTCACGTCCACGTTGGTTGTACCAACCAGCACGGGACGGCCCGAGAGACGCATCTTCTCGATTTCCTCAATCACGGCCTTGTACTTCTCGCGCTTTGTCTTGTACACGCGGTCGTTCATGTCGACACGGGCGATGGGACGGTTGGTGGGTATCTCCACCACGTCGAGCTTATAGATATTCCAGAACTCACCAGCCTCGGTGCTTGCCGTACCGGTCATACCAGCGAGCTTGTGGTACATACGGAAGTAGTTCTGCAACGTAATGGTGGCGAAGGTCTGCGTGGCAGCCTCTACCTTCACGTGTTCCTTGGCTTCTACGGCCTGGTGCAAGCCGTCGCTCCAACGGCGGCCCTCCATGATACGGCCGGTCTGCTCGTCCACAATCTTCACCTGGCCGTCCATCACCACATATTCCTCGTTGATGCGGAACATGGTGTAGGCTTTGAGCAGCTGGAGAATGGTGTGCACGCGGTCGCTCTTGATTGCGTAGTCTTGCAGAATCTCATCCTTGCGTGTCACGCGTTCCTCGTCGCTGAGAGTCTTGTCGGCTTCGAGGTCGGAGAGAATGGCGGTGATGTCGGGGAGCACGAAGAGCTGGTCGTCGTTCACCTGGTCGGCAAGCCACTTGTTACCCTTGTCGGTGAGGTCGACGCTGTGCATCTTCTCGTCCACCACAAAGTACAACGGTTCCACAGCCTCGGGCATGCGGCGGTTGTTGTTCTCCATGTATATTTCCTCGGTCTTGAGCATACCAGCCTTTATGCCGGTCTCGCTGAGGAACTTGATGAGCGGGTTGTTCTTGGGCAGAGCCTTGTGGCTGCGGAAGAGTTGCAGGAAGCCTTCTTCTTCCTTCTTCTTGTCGCCAGAGGCAATGAGCTGCTTGGCTTCGGCAAGGTACTTCGTTGCCAACTTGCGCTGCACCTCCACGAGGCGTTCCACGAGGGGCTGATACTGCTCAAAGAGCTGGTCGTCGCCCTTGGGCACGGGACCAGAGATGATAAGCGGCGTACGGGCATCGTCAATCAACACGGAGTCGACCTCATCGACGATGGCGTAGTTGTGGCGGCGCTGCACGAGGTCCTTGGGACTCATTGCCATGTTGTCGCGCAGGTAGTCGAAACCGAACTCATTGTTCGTACCGAAGGTGATGTCGGCCTGGTAGGCGCGACGACGTGCTTCGGAGTTGGGCTGGTGCTTATCGATGCAGTCTACGGAAAGGCCGTGGAACATATAGAGCGGGCCCATCCACTCAGAGTCACGCTTGGCGAGGTAGTCGTTGACAGTTACGACGTGAACACCATTGCCCGTCAGGGCGTTGAGGAACACGGGGAGCGTACCAACGAGGGTCTTACCTTCACCCGTTGCCATCTCAGCGATTTTGCCTTGGTGCAACACCACGCCGCCGAAGAGCTGCACGTCGTAGTGCACCATGTTCCACTTCATGTCGTTGCCGCCGGCTACCCAGTGGTTCTGGTAGATGGCTTTGTCGCCTTCAATCTTCACGAAATCGTGGCTTGCAGCCAGTTCGCGGTCGAAGTCGTTGGCCGTTACCTCGATGGTTTCGTTCTGCGCAAAGCGGCGCGCCGTGTCCTTCACGATGGCGAACACCTCGGGAAGGGCGTCGGTGAGGGCCTCTTCCATCTTGTCGAGCACCTGCGTCTCGAGTTTGTCAATCTGGTTGAAGATGACTTCGCGGTCTTCGATGGGCGTTTCCTCAATCTTCTGCTTCAGGCCGTCAATCTTCTCTTTGAGGTCGTCGGCTGAGTGCTGAATGGTGTGCTGCAGCTCCTTGGTCTTTGCGCGGAGTGCGTCGTTGTCGAGTTGTTCAATGGTGGGGTAAACGGCCTTAATCTTCTCCACCCACGGCTGGATGAGTTTCATGTCGCGGGTTGACTTGTTGCCGAATAGTTTGCTCAGGAATTTATTTATATCCATAAGGATTTCTGTTTTTCGCTTTGGTTTGTGTGTGGGGTAATAGGGAAATTGTTACAACGGGGCTGTGCTGCAACTGTTCGGAGCCCTTATGCGCATGGCCTTCGACAGCGTGGGGGCTATGTAGTCTACCGTGGTGGGCGTTTCCACCGTGTCGGCCTTGAAGCCCTCGCCGAGGAAGATGATGGGGAATGAGATGAACGACTCTCGCACGAGTTTGTTCTCGCGGAAGGTGTTGTTCACGTAGTGCCAGCCGGGCGTTACTTCAATGAGGATGTCGCCCGAATAGCGGGGGTTGTATGCACCGCGCATGCGGCTGATGCCGGGTGTCCACGCTCCTTGCAGCAGGCGCGACGAGGTGTAGACGTCCTTCACGCCTGAGAGTTGGAGCAGGAAGTCCTGCGCACGCTCCAGCATTTCGCCGGAGTTTATCTGCTTTTGCTCAATGAGCTTGTGGTTGAGGTAGAGCTGTGTGCCGAGGGCGGCCTCCACGTACTGTCCCTGTCCGTAAACGGCCACGAAGTACATGTTGAGCAGCGAGGCAGCTTTCTCCACGTCGAACTCGCCCGTCGGGATGCGGTACTTCGTCAGGTCGGCGTTGCCCTCTTCGGTGTATCCAGTGGAGGTGATTACAAACAAGGCTTTGTCGCGTCCCACTTTGCTCTCCACGCTCTGCACAATCTGCGCCAACGCACGGTCGAGCCGCACGTAGGTGTCTTGCAGCTCCATGGGGTTCTCGCTCGCCTGGCTGTGGTTGTAGTTGCCAGCGTAGAGGGTCAGGGCCAGGTAGTCCGTCACGTCGTCGCTGCCCATGAGCGTGCCGCTAAGGCACTGAGCGGCTGCGCGCGCCACTTCGTCGTTTACGAGGCCGCTCGTCTTGAATGAGGCAAAGCGTTCCACGCCCGCAAACTTGTGAGCGAAGGGCTTCTTCATCCCTCCCGAAAGGAAGTAGGAGAAGTTTCCCACGAGGTCGTTCGAGGGTTTCCACGTGAGCGTTTTCAGGCGTTCGCCCAGGCTGCTGGTGTTCAGCACACTCACCCACGAGGGCAGCGTCTTGCCGTAGTAGGTGGTGCTGCTCCACTGCCCCGTGCGGTCGTCTATCCACACGGCACCGTCGGCGGCATGACCTGCACTGAGCACGGCGGCGTCGCGGAAGGGGGCAATGGCGTAGACAAGGGCTTTCCCCTCGGTGGCCACTTTGAGTTCGTCGCCAATGGTGGATGCTCCCAGGAACGTGGGGGCTGTGGCGTCGGACGTTTGCAAACCGGCATATCGCTTGTCGCCCACGCAGTAGGCGGGACGGAGCGTTTCGCGGTCGAGCCACTTCTCACCGACAATGCCGTGGTTATAGGGGGTTGTACCCGTGACGATGGTGGCTGCCGCCGATGCTCGGTCGGGACGGTAGTGGGGGTACTCCCCGTTGGTGTACACGCGTCCCTCTTTGAGCAACTTCACAAAGCCGTCCTGCCCATACAGGGGCATAAAGGCGTTGAGGTAGTCGGAGCGGAGCTGGTCCACCAATATGCTTACCACCACACGAGGCACGCCCGTGTTGGCTGCCTTACCTTCGGGCACGGACAACACGGTCATTGCGGTAAGCAACGACATAAGCAACGACAGGCGTACCGCAGTACTGCCATGCGTTGCTCCGTTGTGTGGGTGTGTAGTGGGAGTGTGTTTCAAACTTGGGTTATTTCAGGCTCTTCGGCCGTTTGGTGATGCGCCAATGCTCGTACATACGCACGGCCAGGGCGACTATAATAAGGTAGGTCTCTGCGGGAAGACTCTGCACGCCGGCTATCCCAACGAGGAGCGTAGCCACCAGCATAACGGTCTCCACGTATAGCAATGCGCTGCGCCGTCTTGCGCTCGCGGCCTTCATGTACCAGGGGAAGAGGAGCAGGGGCAACGGGTTGAACAGCAGGACGAGCCAATTGCTCCCCACTGTGGGATGGGCGGAGAAGAAGAAAAGGAACGTGACGATGCAGCCCGTAAGGCCTTGCGCCACGAAGAGCACCACGTCGAAGGCCCACCAATACTTTCCCTTGCGCCACTCCAAGGCAGTGACAGCCGCCGTCAGGACGAGCAACAGGGCGAATGCCCACATCGGGGTCAGGGGAAATGCGCCTTCCGCTGCGTCAGGCTGTGCCGGCAGCAGGGTAACGGTCGGGGCTACGAGATGGCGCGTTGTGCCGTCGCTGTTGCGCACCAGGGCTTCGGTCATGAACCGTTCAGCATAGAGCGGGGCAAACTTCTGCAAGGTGAGGTCGGCCGTTTCGTCGGCTTCGGCTCCCAAGAGGAGGTCTTGTCCAAACTTGTTCCACGGACTCTTGGCAGAATACTCGTGCACCATGCCGCGCAGGGCCTTGCCCTCGTCGGCTTTGGGCCAAACCACCTTGCCGTCCACGCTCTTCTCAATCATTGCCAGAGCGCGAGTGGTGCAGTTGTCCTTAAAGAAGTTGTAGCGGTAAGTAGCGTTCTCGGGTTCGAGGTTCTTGCTCAGCGCATCAACAAGGCGTTTGGCCTCAGCCGGCGTCAGGTTGAGCCGCTGTTCCTCAATGCCTCTGCCCTCGCGTACGTAGAAGTCGTAGAAGAAGGTATAGGGCACCACGCCCAGCTCGTAGTCAGTCTGCCCGAGCAGGAAGCGCCAGATAAAATGGGGTTGGTCAAACGAGAACGTGCCGTAGTTGAACACCCAGTCGCTCTGCCTTGCTCCCACCTCGCGCACACGGATGGCGGTGTGGCCGTATAGCTCATACACGAGTTGCCCCGGAGTGCAGGTGAGCAAGCTCACCACCACGGAGTCGCCAGCGGTCTGAGCGGAGGGGTCAGTCTGCGTATCGTCCGCCTTTTGCGCGTGCAGGGCAAAAGGCAGGAGCATACACATTAATATATATAGGATACGTTTCAGCATTGCAATGCGTGTAGTTTCGTGTGTCTTCAACGTGCAAAAGTAGCAAATTCAACTGATAGACACGCTATTGACTCGCATTTACGGCGTTACGCCCCCTTGCCGGCAGTCAGTGCGGCCAGGTTGTCTTTGAGCTGTTGCAAGCGACTCACGCCTACGATGACGCTCGTCACTTCCTCGTGCGAGAGTACCCAGCGCAGGGCGTACTGCGCCATGGTCAAGCCTTGTTCGGCCGCCTGGGTGTTCCACTGCCGCAGTTGGGCGAGTAGCTCGGGCGTGAGCTGCGAGTCTTTGAGCGTCACGTCGGTGCGCATCCTCGAATCTGCAGGAATGCCAGCCAGGTAGCGGTCGGTGAGCAACCCTTGCGCCAGGGGCGAGAACGACACCAGGCCGCAGCCCACCTCACGCACGGCTTCCAATACGCCGTCCGTCTCCATCGCGCGGTCTATCAGGTTGTAACGCCCTTGGTACACGAGCAGCGGCACGTGCTGATTGCGCAGATACGCAGCGGCGTAGCGGAAGGCCTCAGCGGGCCAGCGCGACAGGCCCACGTAGAGTGCCTTGCCTTGGTGCACAATGTCCACCAGGGCTTGGAGGGTTTCGTCGAGGGGCGTTTCGGGGTCGTAGCGGTGGGAGTAGAAGAGGTCCACGTAGTCGAGCTTCATGCGCTGCAAACTCTGTTCCAGACTGGCCATGAGGTACTTGCGCGAACCCCAGTTGCCGTAGGGGCCTGGCCACATGTCGTAGCCGGCCTTGGTGGAGATGAAGAGTTCGTCGCGGTAGGGGTGGAACGAGCTTTGCATCACCGCGCCAAACGTCTCCTCGGCCGTGCCGTAGGGTGGGCCGTAGTTGTTGGCAAGGTCAAAGTGGGTGATGCCGTGGTCGAAGGCGTAGTGAAGCATCTCCCGGCTGTCGGCCAAGGGGCGCGATGCGCCGAAGCCTTTCCACAGCCCCAGCGACACGCGGGGCAGCAACACGCCGCTCTTTCCGCAGCGTTTATACAAGGTGTCGGCTTGGTCGTAACGGGTGTCGGCGGCACGGTAGGGCAGGTTGTCTCTCATGGGCGTGTGTCTGTGTTTCAGAAAAAAGGACTGACGCTTCAGCCAGGCCTCAGTGTCCTCTGCTGCGCGTCAGTCCGCAGGGTTTCTTCGTTTTATTTTGCCAGGTAGGCTTCTACGTTCTTCTCAATACGGCCAAGTACGTCGCCGCTCTCCTCGGGCACGAACTTCTCGCCAATAATGTGCTCGTAGAGCTCAATGTAGCGAGCGGAGATGCTCTCCACAATCTCATCGGTCATTTCGGGCACTTGCTGGCCTTCCTTACCCTGGAAACCGTTGTCCATCAGCCACTCACGCACAAACTCCTTGGAGAGCTGCTTCTGGGGCACACCCTTAGCAAAGCGGTCCTCGTAACCTTCGGCGTAGAAGTAGCGCGATGAGTCGGGGGTGTGAATCTCGTCCATCAGGTAGATGGTGCCGTTGTGCTTACCAAACTCGTACTTGGTGTCAACGAGTATCAGGCCGCGCTTAGCAGCAATCTCCGTGCCGCGCTTGAACAGGGCGAGGGTGTACTTCTCAAGCACAGCGTATTCCTCGGGCGTTGCCAATCCCTGAGCAAGGATTTCTTCCTTAGAGATGTCGGCATCGTGCTCGCCGATTTCAGCCTTCGTGGTGGGGGTGATGATGGGTTCGGGGAACTTCTGGTTCTCCTTCATACCCTCAGGCAGTTTCACGCCGCAAATCTCGCGCACACCGCTCTTGTAGGCACGCCATGCGCTGCCGCACAGGTAGCCGCGCACAATCATTTCCACGGGGAAGCCCTCGCACATCACGCCGACGGTCACCATGGGGTCGGGAGTAGCGAGTTTCCAGTTGGGGCAGATGTCGGCCGTAGCGTCGAGAAACTTTGCCGCAATCTGGTTGAGCACTTGGCCCTTGAAGGGGATGCCCTTCGGCAGTATCACGTCGAAGGCTGATATGCGGTCGGTAGCTACCATTGCCAGGCGGTCGCCCAGGTTGTACACGTCGCGTACCTTACCATGATAAACACTTTTCTGACCGGGGAAGTTGAAGTCGGTTTTTGTTAATGCAGACATTGTTATAGGTGTTTGTTGTGCCGCAGGGGCAAGCGCCGCCTGTTCATGCACGTTATTTGTAGTTGTCGGGTGAGAGAAAGCAAAAAGCAACAAGCCGCTACCGTGCCAACGCGCCGCCGTGTAGCGTGCGCTTGCGGACGGTTCCGCTTATTGCTTTTCGGGTGGTGGGGGCATGGGGTGCCCCTCGTCGGTAGTTTGTTTTTGTTCTTCGGCCGTGGCTTTGGCGAGTGCCTTGCGCCGGTCGTCGTCCTTGCGGTAGGCTTCCACGATGCGGGTCACCAGTTTGTGGCGGACAATGTCCTTCTCCGTCATTTCCACAAAGGCTATGCCGTCCACGCCGCGGAGTATGCGCTGGGCTTCCACCAGTCCGCTGCGCTGCGAGGGCGGCAGGTCAATCTGCGTGCGGTCGCCCGTGATGATCATTTTCGTGTTCCACCCCATGCGGGTCAGGAACATCTTGATCTGGGCCGACGTGGTGTTCTGCGCCTCGTCGAGTATCACCACGGCGTCGTTGAGCGTGCGGCCGCGCATAAAGGCCAGGGGGGCTATCTGTATGACGTTGGTGTCCATATACTCCTGGAGCTTGGCCGCGGGTATCATCTCCTGCAAGGCGTCGTAGAGGGGCTGAAGGTAGGGGTCTATCTTGTCCTTCATGTCGCCGGGCAGAAAACCGAGCTTCTCGCCAGCCTCAACCGCGGGGCGACTCAGGATAATCTTTTTCACCACCTTGCCTTTCAGAGCCTTCACAGCCAGGGCGATGGCGGTGTACGTCTTGCCCGACCCTGCCGGACCTACGGCGAATATCATGTCGCACTTGTCGTAGGCCTCCACCAGGCGGCGTTGGTTCTCCGAGCGGGGCGTGATGGGCTTGCCGCCCGTGCTGTACACAATCACGTCTGAGGCATTCTCGCAGGTGGACAGTTCGCCGTGCACCACGCGGAGTATGTCCTCCTCCGTCAGACGGTTATACTTGGCGCAGTGCCTTTCGAGTTTGTCGAACACTTCCTCAAAGACGGCCATGTCCTCCTCGCCGCCCATGGCGCGCACCACGTTGTCGCGTGCCATTATGCGCATCTTGGGGCACAGGGCGCGGAGCATCTTCACGTTCACGTTGTTAACCCCGTAAAATATCACGGGGTCGGCTTCTTCGAGTATGAAATGCTTCTCTATCATCGGGCTGCTTGCGCTTCGTTATTTCCACTGCAAAAGTAAGAAAATCCCGTTGAAATGCTCTAACTTTGTGTTCGCTTTTAGGCGGCGCGTGCCCTGCCCGAAAGCCCTCCTGCGAGTGGCTCCGCGCCGCACGCACCTATGTTTACCCACCCTGCCCCGATGAAGTTTCGCTACACTCCCCGACGCATACATTTTCTCCTCGCCTTCGCCGTGACGGTCATCGTCCTGGCCATTGTGAAGTGCGCCAACCCGCAGCTCGCCCTGCCCCGGCTGCTCACCACCGTCACCGATACAGTTCCCGCCCATACGCCCGACAGCGTGGAGCTGCAAGCCTTGCGAGTGGACAGCATATTCCTGAAAGAGCGGGTAGCCCTCGCCCTAATGCGGGGCGACGGCACAAGGGTGAAAAACCGCGTAACGAGCGTGCCACGCTTTGAGACGTCCTTCCCCGACCTCAACGACGTACAACTGGCCACAGCGAGCCGCCTGGGCGTGTCGCAGATTGACAACCGCGAGGCCGCGCAACACCGCCTCAAAGACCTCGTGTACATTGCCGACAATCCCTACTACAATGTGCAGCGACTCCGTGAGTCCATCCCCTACCTCGTGCCGCGGGCAGCCACGCTGCTCAACCACATTGCTCGCGCCTTCAACGACTCGCTCTGCACCAAGGGATACCCGCCCCACAAACTGCTCATCACCTCCGTACTGCGCACTCGCGAGGACGTGGAGCGCCTACGCCGCTTCAACCAAAACGCCTCCGAAAACTCCTGCCACCAGTACGGCACCACGTTCGACATTTCCTACAACCGCTTTCTCGAAATCCGTCCCGACGGCAAGAGCGACATCCGTTGGGTAACGGTCTACAAGTCCATCCTGGCCGAAGTACTCAACGACTTCCGCCAAGCCGGCACCTGCTACGTAAAGTACGAGGTGCACCAGGCGTGTTTCCACATCACCGCCCGCTAAGGCATTCTTCCGCGGCCTTGCCAGCCGCACAAAAGGTGAAGACCTTGTAAGTTTATAACCAGGGCCTGTCGACCATAAGGCTTTCAGCCTATCCAGCACGCCCCATCAAATACCCCAAAACATATCCACGAAAAGGCTGAAGGCCTTGCAAGTCTGTAGCCCAGTGCACAGTGAGGGACGAAGTCCCGAACGACGCCCTGGGGTCAATGCAATAAGCAGT
>CAVKGN010000071.1:0-10891 GCA_963655595.1 uncultured Oscillospiraceae bacterium | reverse complement strand
TCGGCGGTTAGTTAATGAAGTTCCACGATATGCCTATTTGGATGGTCATTCGGTTGAGGGGGTAGTGCGGCACGAGGAACGGCTCGCCCTTGCCCGAGGAGTAGTTGAGATGTGAGGCCATGATGAAGAAACGCGTGCGCTTCAGGTGGAAGTTGGCGTAGGCGTTGACAATGGGATAGTTACCCACCTTTGTGGCATATGCGGCGTCCTGAATGGCATACTGGCCGATGATGGGCGAGTATGTGGGCGCGGTGTAACGCGTGAAGTAGCGCACGTCGGCACCTATTTCCGTGCGGAGCACCTTGGCTATGCGGAAGAGCAGGTATACGTTGCTGTATGCCGAGAAGGCTGGCACGGGCAACACGTCCTTGTTTGTCGAGGCCTGGTAGGTGAGCTCCGTCTCCCAGTGGAACACGCCCCAGTGGAAGTTGTGCGCCAAGGTCAGGGCGAGCAGCTGCGTGTTTTTGCTGGCCTGCGCCACGCCCACGCTGTGTTGGTAGGTGGTGTAGGTGGACGTCTCGGTGACCTCCGCCGGCACGAGGCTCTCCTGAAAGTAGAGGTAGTTCTGAATGTTCTCGATGGATGCGCTGAGCCGCGTCTCCTTGTAGCGGAGCGTGGCGTTGATGCGCGCATGGAACATCTTGTTGAGATTATTGTTGGTCCACCAAGCGTTGCGTGCGTAGTAGTGGCGATAGTAGAACGAGGGGCGTTCGTTGCGTACGAAGCCGTTGGCCGTGAACTGGAGCGAATCCTTTTTCAGCGGGATGCTGAGCGCAAGGTCGCCCTCCACGTTGAACTCTCCCCAGTCGGTACCCGTGGTACGCAACTCGCCGAGTACGTTGTAGCGGAAGATGCGGTTTTGCTGTTCGATGATTTGCGCGCCGACGGTGAAGTAGTTCTCCGTAAACTTCGTCTTTTGCGTAAGGGCTACGGAGGCGGGCAGACGGAAATCGAAGCGCGCCAGCTCGTGTTTGCCGTAGAGGCGAATACCCATCTTCATCCACTTGTTCATTCCCTCGTGCAGCTCCACGGCAAAGGTGTTCTCCACACCGAGATGGTGCGTGCGGTCGAAGGCTGAGTCGCCGGGGAGGAAAAAGTCGTTGAAGTAGCCTGGGGTTTCGGCGTTGTTGCTCTCGTTCGAGATAAACTTGCGCGTATTGTCGTCAATCTTCAGCGTATGTATGAAGCTGCTCACCGGCACAAACTCTGCCGTGATTTTCAGTGAGTCGCTCTCGGTCTTCTGTGTGTCTGCCTTCTTATCAAGTTCAGCGGTGCGCGGCAGTCGCGGCTGCTTGGGCTGCGCAACGGAGTCAACAGAGGCGGTGTCCAACGAGTCGGGAGCGGGAGGACGGTGGGCGGCGAGGTATTCGTCAAGGTTCTTGATGATGTTCCCCTTGGCGTCGCGATAACGATGGAAGCCCACACTGTAACGATGGTTGACGTACACCTGATTACCACCTATCTTGTTCCAAGCAAGCTGCATATTCACGGGCATGTCGCTCTCGCCGTAGCGTGTGGGGAAGGCTTCTGGGCGCGTCACGTACTCGTCGTTTTCAATGCCGCCGTTCTCGCGGTTTTTCAGATACGTGTGCTGCACGTAGGCGTGCAGTTGGTACTGGTCGGAGCGGTAGGAGGCGAAGAGCGTGCCGTTGAAGTGGGCGGTGGACTGACCTGTGTAGTAGCCGCGGCCGTAGAGGTAGTCGGCCAGGAAACCCATGCCCAACTTCTTGCCTGCATTGACGGAGAACATGGCTTTGAGCCTGTCCTCGCCGTTCTGCTTGTTACCGCAAGAGTTGTAGGTAAGGTTAGTGAAGGGCGACTTGGTGTTGGTAAAGAGCAGGTCGCCCACAGAAGGCAGGAAGAAGCTGTAAGGGAGCTTGAATATAAACGGGTTCTCCTGCATGTTGGTGTTTTGCTCGTTGAAGTGGCGACTTATGCGCGGCGCACCCAGGTTGCCCGTAAAGTTGTAGTGCCCCAGCATGCCCATCGTCTGGTTAGCATTCTGGAAGCGATGGGGAATGGTGTCGTACTCCGCTGGCCGTATGTCGCCGAAGCGCGGCGTTATGCGCCAGGCATAAAGGCCTTCTGGCACATCGACGGTCTCCGTGTTGGTGCTGTCGTCTCTCGAAAATCCGCTCCTCCGTCCTTGTCCGTCCGAACCGAAGAGGTTGTCCGTATGCAGAGCCTGTGCCTTCACGCCCCCGACGGTGGCCGCAAGGCATAGCAAGAGCAGGCAGTAAAGCTTGTTCATTGTTCAGAGGAGGTTTATTTGCTGTATTTCCCAATAAAGGTGTCGACAGTGTCGTCGCCGAGCTGCTTCGCCTTGTTGAGGTTTTTCAGTGCCGCGGCCTTGTTGCCAAGCTCGCCCTGTGCCACGCCGATAATCTTGTAGCAGTCAGGATTTTCGGGCAGTTCCTTGAGCACAGCCTCGGCGGCAGTAATTGCACGCTTGAACTCGCCCACGTTGAGCAGCAGGGCAGCCTCGTCAATCTTGTAGGGCAAGGGTTCCTTTGAGAAGGAGATGGCCGTGTGCAGGTCGTCGAGCGCCTGCTGATACATGTGCGCCTTCTCCTCCGCCTGCGAGCGCAGACTGTAAAAGTACTCGTTGAGATTGCGCGGGCCGATGAGCTTTTCGTATTCGTTGTAGTCAGCCACGGCCTGGCGGTACTTCTCCGCTTTCAGCAACCGCTGCGAGCGTTCAAGGTAGAAGTTGGCGTACTTGGCGTTCTGGCTCGGAATACGTGCCACGCAGCTGTCGAGCAGTGCCAACACTTCGTTGTTGTCGCCGCCAGCAAGTTCGAGCGCACGGGCAGCTGAGAAGAACGTCTCTGACGAGGCAAAGTGCGTGTCGTCGCACGCCCGCTTGAAGTTCGTATAAGCCCCCTCGTAGTTGCGCGCCATGAACTGGCAGTTGCCCTTCTGCACCAGGTAGAGCGTATAGGGGTGAGCCGCATAGGCGCGGTCGGCCTCCGTCTCCGCCTTGGCAAGCGTCCAGTCGCTCTGCGGCAGGCTGTCCCTACCCTGCGCGGCGATGTGGCGATAGATGAGGTTGCTCCAAGTGTAATGAATGGCGTCCTCGGGCTGGGCCAACGAGTCGGTAGAGGCTTTGGCCTTTTCAACCGCCTGGGTGAAGTCTGCGTCCGCCTCGTTGTAGCGTCCCCGACTGGCGAGGAACGATGCCCGTTCCGCATAGCCGTCGGGCAAGGAGGGGAAGGCGGCAATAAAGTCGTTGTAGGCGGTGGCACACGTCAGCGAGTCGTTCTTTTGCAAGAGCGACAAGTAGCTCAGAGCCTCGCGTTTGTCGGTAGGGATGGCGCGGGGGAGTTTCAGTGCGTTGAGGTCCTGACTCAGAGCCGAGGCGGCGGTGATGGTAAGTTCGTTGACAAAGCGCGCATCAATGGCACAGGCCTTGGTAGCATTCTGCGTCACGTTGCGCTGCACGAAGGCTGTGAGCTTTCCATCGGCGTTGAGCAACGGCAGCGCAAAGTTGGTGCTGTCGTTGGCTATACGCATATAATAATAGTTGTAGTTGTTGAAGGGTTCCACCTTGTCCACGTCGCAGAGCCGGGGCTGCTGCTTTTTGTCCGTCGTGGCGGCGAGGAGCGAGAGCATTTCGCCAGCCTCAGCCCCTGTCGTGGCTACAGTTACGTAGTCGTTTTTGGTCAAGCCGGCAAGGCTAAACTTCACCAGGTCGGTAGTGGCGTTTGCGCCCAGCACGCGGCTAAGCGTGTAGGTCTTGCCTTTGGCGTCGACGGCCTCAACGCGTACGGCGTCTTTCAGGGCATGGTAGGCGGCCACCGCCGTTCCCTGTCCGTCCACAAGGATGCCTGCCGTCTGGCGCAGGGCACGGCCGTCCTTGTCGTAGGCCGTGAGTTTCAGCAATGCCTTGTAAGCGTCTTTCGTGCTCACCTCCTTGGCCGAGGCTGCGGGAGCGTTGAGCATGAGAGCCATCAGCAAGGCGGGAAATATCGTGTAACTTTTCATGTCGTTTGGTTTCGTGTGTGAGAGTGAGGGTGCGGGGTTTAGTCCGCGTATCCGAGCAAGGCTTTCGCGTTGTTCACAGCCGCTTCGGTCAGTTCGGCACCTGAGAGCATATGGGCAATTTCCCTTATGCGGCTGTCGCGATCGAGCCGTTCGATGTGGCTGTGCGTAGTGTCCTGCGAGTCCTCTTTGTAAACGCGGAAGTGCCAACTTCCCTGCGAGGCTATCTGCGGCAGGTGCGTGATGCAGATCACCTGGCAATGCTCTGCCATGCGCTTCATTGTCTGCGCCATGCGTTCGGCTATGAGTCCGGACACGCCGGTGTCTATTTCGTCGAAAACGATGGTGGGGAGCTGCGTGCGCTGGGCGATGATGCCTTTGAGCGAAAGCATTACGCGGGCAATTTCGCCGCCCGAAGCAATGGCGGCCGCGTTTTGCAGCGGCACGTTCTTGTTGGCCGAGAATAGCAGTTCGGCATTGTCTGCCCCCAGTGCGTCGGGCTCTTTCCGGGGCGTGAGTTTCACCTCTACCCGTGCGTTGGGCATTCCCAGCGTTTGCAGAGCAGCGGCAAGTTCCTTTTGGAGCGTGGCAGCAGCCTTTTGGCGCGTTTCTGTCAGTTTGGTGGCATGGGCGGTGCGCTGGGCGAGTGCTTCGTCCACACGCTGTTGTTGTTGCGCGATGTTCTCGTCAATATTCTCTATCTCGCCGAGTTGCTTCGCCAAGTCTTGGCTCAGGGCGAGCAACTCCGCCACCGTTTGCACGTTGTGCTTTCGTTGCAGTTCGTAGATAAGGCTGAGCCTGTCCTCCACGAAGGTGAGGCGGGCTGGGTCGTAGTCCGCCCGTTCGAGGGCGTTGTCTGTTTCGGCGGCAATGTCGTCGAGTTCTATGCGCACGCTTTGCAGCCGTTCTGCCAAGTCGCCCGCCAGGGGCAGATGCTCGGCCACTCGCTGCAAACTGGCTATGGCTGTCCGCAGTTGTTGCGGTATATTCGTCTCCTCGCCGTTGAGCAAGCTCTGCGCCTGAAAGAGCGATTGCTTTATCTCCTCGGCGTGCGTCAGGGCGTTTTGTTCTTGTTCGAGCGTATCTTGCTCGTCCTCCTGGAGCTGTGCCTCGGTGAGCTGCGATAGTTGGTATTGCAGGAACTCCTCGTCCTGCCGTCCCTTCCGCGCCTGTTCCTGCATGGCGGTGAGCAGTTGCTGCTCCTTGCGGTGCGTGTGGTATGCCTCGCAGTAGGCTTGCAGAGCGGCGGCGTTGCCGGCAAGCACATCGAGCGTGCGGAGGAGGAAGGCCTCGTCGTGCAGCAGCAGGTTTTGGTGCTGGGAGTGGATGTCTATGAGGCGACTACCCAACTCTTTGAGTTTGGCGGCTGGCACGGGCGTGTCGTTGATGAACGCCCGGCTCTTTCCCGTTTGCATCACCTCGCGCCGAACGATGCACTCGTCGGTGTCCAGGTCGATGTCGTTGTCGGCAAAGAAGGGGGCAAACGTCTCCCTGTCCAGCCTGAACGTGGCCTCAACGACACACTTCCGCTCGCCCGTCTGTATGCTCTTGGCCTCGGCTCGTCCGCCCAGCAACAGATGGAGGGCACCGAGGATGATACTCTTTCCCGCGCCCGTTTCGCCGGTGATCACGGAGAAGCCGTCCTCGATGTCAATGTCGAGGTGTTCTATCAGGGCGTAGTGTGATATTGTGAGGTGTTGAAGCATGGTGTCGTGTGTATGTGCCGAGGCCTACTCGTTGATGGTTCGCCAGTAGCTGCTTTGCGAGGCGTTTATCTTGGTCATGATGTTCACAACGTCCTCTTTCTCCTTCGAGGAGCCGTGCTTTTTGTAGATGTTCATTATCTCGTCGCGCTTGTACTCCGTGAATATCTGGGGCAGCGAACTGAGTGTTTTGTTCTCGTGTGCCTTCTTGAGCTTTTCGAGTGCCTGCGTCACGGCGGCACGTCCGCGCTCGGTGTTTTCGCTCATCACGTCGAGCCCTTGGCGGTAGTAGGTGTACTGCATCTCGCGCAGCGGCGTCATGCCTCCGTCCAGTAGGTCGGTGACGATGGCGTAGCGATTCTTGGAGTCCTCAAAGGCTTTCCACCCCTTCTCCGACAGACTCTGCGCGTTGGTCACGATGGTCTGCGCCGTCTTGAAGTACTCCGTGCCGCCAAGGGGCGACATGCTGTCCATGTCGTAGCCCAGAATGAGGTAGACGTAGTAGCCCAGCATGGCCGTGAGGTTGTTGTCTACCACGTCGGTACGGAAGTCTATCTGGTCGTACTCCTGGTAAGTGAAGTTGAAGTTGGGGTCGTTAAAGGCAAAGGTAGTAGTGGTGTAGCCCGAGCCGTAGACGGGCCTCGTTGCCTGCACGTAGAGGCTGCCCTGGAACGTGTTTTCGGAGGGCGAGTATTTCTTAACGGTAATGGCGAAGCTGCAACTTATGCGCTCGTTCTTCTTGAATTGCAGGTTGGTCCACTGACGGTCGTTGAGGAACTGTTCGAGCGTGGTTTTGAGTGTTTCGAACACCGACGTACTTGTGCCCTGCACCTGCTGGTGGTTAATGGTTACGCGCGCATCGAGTTCCTGCGCCGCCATGCGGAGGGGCAGAGCCATAGCCGCTGCTACGAGGGCGAGGGCAAGCCCAAGGGCGCGCCTTTTGAGTGAACGAAGCTTTCTCATAGTTTGGAATGATTTCTTCGGAGCGCGAGGTCAGAGGAAGTCCACAATGTCGCGCGCCACGTCGCTCTTGCTTTTCAACTCGAACCGCTTTTCCTCGCCGTTGGCAAAGAAGAGCGTCACCTGATTGGTGTCGTGGGCAAAACCTGCCCCAGGGGTTCGCAGCGAATTCAGCACGATGAAGTCGAGGTTCTTGCGTTGCAACTTTCCCTGTGCGTTGGCCTCCTCATTGTTCGTTTCGAGGGCAAAGCCTACCAGTTTTTGCCCCTCCTTCTTCATCTGCCCCAGCTCACGGGCTATGTCGTGCGTGGGCTCAAGGTCGAGGGTCAGGCCGCTGCTCTTCTCTCGCTTAATCTTCTCCTGCGCCACTTCCTTGGGCGTAAAGTCTGCCACGGCGGCACAAAGTATAGCGGCGGTACATTCGGGGAAAAGGCGTGTGGCGGCGGCGTACATCTCCTGCGCACTGGTCACGTCGGTGCGACGAATGCGCGGGTGATTGGTCTTCAGGGCTACGGGACCAGCTACGAGCTCTACGTCGGCGCCTCTCAGCGCACACTCCTCGGCGAGGGCAAAGCCCATCTTGCCTGTGGAGAAATTGCCAATGAAGCGCACGGCGTCAATCTTTTCGTACGTAGGGCCGGCGGTGATGAGTATGCGTTGTCCTTCAAGACTCTTGCCCGCACTGGCGGCCTCCTGTTGGCGGAAGTAACTGTCCACGGCACGGAATATATTCTCCGGTTCCTCCATGCGTCCTTTTCCCACAAGGTGGCTGGCAAGTTCGCCCTCAGCGGCTTCGATGATGTGGTTGCCGTAGGAACGCAGGGTGTTGAGGTTGGCCTGCGTAGACGGGTGGCGATACATGTCGAGGTCCATTGCGGGAGCCACAAACACGGGGGCTTTCATGGAAAGGTAGGTTGTCACGAGCATGTTGTCGGCTATGCCGTGCGCCATCTTTCCGATGGTTGCTGCCGTGCAGGGGGCAATGACCATGGCGTCGGCCCAGAGTCCCAGGTCGACGTGACTGTGCCACGACCCGTCGCGGCGTGAGAAAAATTCGGAAACGACTGGCTTCGACGTGAGTGTGGAGAGCGTCAGCGGCGTGATGAATTCCTTTCCCGCTGGCGTAATCACCACCTGTACCTCCGCGCCGGCTTTCACAAAGAGGCGGATGAGCGTGCAAGCCTTGTAGGCCGCAATGCTCCCCGTTATCCCGACAACGATTTTCTTTCCTTTCATCCTGTGTTTGTGCCTTGTTGCGAACGGAGGGTCAGATGCCCGCGTTCAGTTTTATGCGCATAAACGTTTGCTTCGTGTTTTGCGTAAAGTTGCCCTGCATCACCCAGGCAAAATAGCTCGGATCGCGACGCAGCACCTCCGTAACGCTCCGTCCGCGGTACTTCCCAAAGTTGATTGTCTCCACGTTCTGGTCGTTGTAAACTATTCTGCCCGCCAAGTCCACGTTGCGGTTGCGGCGCGAGAACTCAGCCAGGAAGGGCACATTGTTGTGGAGCGTGTCCTTGTAGCGGTCGAGCTGCGCTTCAAGCACTTCGAGCGTGGCGCGTGTGTCGGCCTCGGCGGTGTGGGCGTTGGTCAGGTCCTTGTGGCAGTAGAACTGGTAGGCGGCGGTGAGGTCGCGGCGTTCCATCTTGTGGTAGATGCCCTGCACGTCGACAAACTGTGCGGCGGTGATGTTGAAGTCTACGCCAGCGCGTATAAACTCTTCCACGAGGAGCGGAATGTCGAAGTGGTTGGAGTTGAAGCCGGCAAAGTCGCACCCCTGAAAGGTGTGCGCCAACGTGGCTGCCTGTTCCTTAAACGTGGGACAGTCCTTCACGTCGTCATCGTGAATACCGTTCACCGCCGTGGCTTCCTCGGAGATGTGCTTTCCGGGATTAAAGCGGAGCGTCCGCACCTCCTCGGTGCCGTTGGGAAAGAGTTTGATATAGCATAGCTCCACGATTCTGTCGGTTGCCACGTCGAGTCCCGTGGCCTCGATGTCGAAGAATACAATGGGCTTATTCAGTGCAAGTTGCATGGTCTGTGTTCGCTTTCATAGGGAGTGCGGTGTGCGCCTCCCTGTGGATTAGTCAAGGAATACGGAGGGCATGATGAGCATAAGAACCTCTTCGCCTTCCGTCTGCTCAGTGGGCGTCACAAGGCCTGCGCGGCTTGGGTCGGAGAGTTTAATCGTCACGCTCTCGCTCTCAATGTTGCTGATGATATCGAGCAGCACGTTGCCCTTGAAGGCGATGCGCATGGGCGTACCTGAGTACTCGCAGAGCATAGTTTCCTCAGCCGACTTACCGAACTCTACGTCCTGACTCGAAAGTTTCACGGCGTTGCTGTCGATGCGCAGCTTCACAATGATGCTCTGCGTGTTTGAACCGATGACGAGCACGCGACGCAGTGCGCTGATGAAGGCCTGACGGTTGAGCACCACCACGTGGGGATTGTTCTGCGGAATGATACTGCGGTAGTTGGGGAAATTACCCTCCACCATGCGGCACATAAACGTGTAGTTGTCGGTAGAGAATGTGGAAATGCGCGTGCCCAAACCGACTACCGTGTCGCCCTCTTCCTTCGAGAGCATACCTTTAAGCAGACCAGCCGAACGGGCACTCAGCAGGTAGCGGCAGGTTGCCTCGCCAACGCTCTCCATAGGCATCTTCGTCAGGGCAAGCTGGTTGCCGTTGGTCGTAACCATCGACACGCTCTGATCGTATATGTCGAAGCAAATTGCGTTGAGCTGCGGACGCAGATTGTCGTTGGCCACGGCCACAAGCGAACGCCCGATGCCCGAAAGCAGTCGCGGCGAGCTGAGCGTGAAGCGCAACTTCTCGTCGTCGCCGTCCACCATCTCGGGATATTCCTCCGCACTCTGTCCCATCAGCTTGTACTGTCCGTTCTGATAATCGATTGTCAGCTCGTTATTCTCCGTGTTGAAGTAGCAGTCAATCGGCTGATCGGGAATTTCCTTTATCGCGTCCTGAATGGTCTTCGCGTTGATGGCGAAACGCACGTCGGCGTCGCACTCGTTGAGCGGTATGATGGCGTTGAACGTGGCGTCGCTGTCCGACGCCGTCACGGTGAGGGTATTTCCCTCAATCTTGAACAGGAAGCAGCCCAGTATAGGGAGGGCGTTCTTGGGAGCGATTACGCGGCCGATGGTCGAAAGGCGCGACGATAGCACGGTGCTTGACAATACAAATTTCATGGATATGCGTATGGTTAATGTAGTTATATATTATAGGGCAAATTTACGCATTATAATTGTAAGGATGTCCACAATATCAGATATTTGACTCTTCACGCCCCTCACTCCGCCCTCCATCCGCCCAACAAGCCGCCCCTACCCCTGGCCCAGTCGCCGTTCATCGTACGATGTACACGTGTCCCTCGTACGAGCAACATGTGTCCGTCGTACGACAACCATGCGTCCACCGTACGACGGACGCCAACATGTTCAAACATAAGGAAGACAAGCCCGCGGGGACGTGTGCGGGAGTCTGTACCAAACGAAGATGTGCCACAAGGATAACGAATCCCCCGCCAGGCGAGCATAATACCCCCTAACGACTCTTGTCGATGCCGCTTTTTCTTAGGAATTTGGAGCTACGCGGCCTAAAATATGTGCGCTGTTTGGCGGTCTCAGCAATAGTACACATCTTTGCATCCGTAAGCCTCGCTATACTGAATGTTATATAGCAATATCGGCGTTAACCCTCATTTTAATAACGATTAGGAGATAAAGAAAATGACAGACTTTTACGAGTATTCTCTCCCCGAACTTGTGCGATTGTTAGGGACACGCTTCAAAGAGTACCGGATGCGCTGCAACCTCACGCAGAAAGAAGTTGCGGAGCTGTCGGGCGTAGGACTAACGACAATATATAAGTTTGAGAACGGAACGGCTGGAAACGTTTCATTATCAACGTTTCTCCATTTATTAAAGGTAGTGAGACAAATTAACGCGCTTGACAATCTGCTCCCAGAATTGCCTGAGTCACCCTACCTGATGCGCCATGACGACAAGAAAGCACAACGCATCCGTCACAGCAGATAAGTCCCGTATATGATTAGATTACCTGTGACGCCCTCCTGACGATGGTGCGGAAATACTTCAAACTCTAACCGACCAACACTCAGCTGGGGCTTGCCGTCAACATACCGAAAATTATCCTCGGCAAAGGGTGATGAGGTTGCGCACCCTTTCGTTGAAGGGGGTACAGGCGGTGAGGGCTTCGAGC
>CAVKGN010000070.1:0-11055 GCA_963655595.1 uncultured Oscillospiraceae bacterium | reverse complement strand
TATGCGCTTCGGCATGGAGTTCGTCGAACTGATGGACACGCTCAAAGGCACGGGCTCGTTCGGCGTGTTCAACGATGCCGAATACATCGGCGGTATCTGCGCCGAGGGTTGCGCCAGCTACACGCGCAAACAGCTCGACCAGCTGACGGACTTTGTGAAGTCTCCGCAGATTGGTGCCAAGGGACTCGTCTATGCCAAGGTGGGCGACGACGGCTCAGTAAAGAGTTCGGTAGACAAGTTCTACACCCCCGAAGTACTTGCCAAGTTGAAGGAGGCAATGAACGCCAAGCCTGGCGACCTTATCCTCATCCTCTCAGGCAGCGACGCCATGAAGACGCGCAAACAGCTCTGCGAACTTCGCCTCGAAATGGGCGAGCGTCTCGGCCTGCGCGACAAGAATAAGTTTGCCCTCCTCTGGGTGGTAGACTTCCCCATGTTCGAGTGGAGCGAAGAGGAAGGCCGCCTGTTGGCTATGCACCACCCCTTCACCGCACCGCGCCCGCAGGATATTCCTCTGCTCGACACCGACCCCGCATCGGTCCTCGCCGACGCATACGACATGGTGTGCAACGGCGTTGAAGTGGGCGGCGGCTCCATCCGTATCCATGATGCCGTGTTGCAGGCAAAGATTTTCAAGGTGTTGGGCTTCACCCCCGAACGCGCACAGGAACAGTTTGGCTTCCTGATGAACGCCTTCAAGTACGGCGCACCCCCTCACGGCGGTCTCGCCTACGGCCTCGACCGTTGGGTATCCCTCTTCGCCGGTCTCGACAGCATCCGCGACTGCATCGCATTCCCCAAGAACAACTCCGGCCGCGACGTAATGCTCGACGCCCCCTCCGCCGTCGATCCCAAACAGCTCGACGAACTCCTCATCGACCTGCGCCCGCAACAGAAATAAGGCGCAGCCAGAAATAACCCTATAACCTCAGAGGCTCCTCCGTAAATCAGTGAGATTTGCAGAGGAGCCTCTACTTTTGTGCTTGCCAGTCGGCAAAGTGTATTCTCTTGGATTAAAATCCGTGTTAACAGATGTTTAATAGGGGGGGGGAAAACTTAATGCTATATATTTGTGCCTTGAAAAAGACCTTTCAACTTGTTAAGGTGTTTAGAACAGAACTCGTAAAAAGCACAAATTATATGGAACAATCCCTTATAGCCAACTCTGGCATACAGTTATATGCGCAATCCTTGACGCTTGATCTCACGGCGCATGAGCGCATGTTCTTTCGTGAATGGTTTGATGAAGAAGAGGTGCAAACCAATCTGGAATACGTTTATCAACTTGAAGAAAGCGAAAAGGTTGTGCGTGTGGCAGACCTTGAAGCTTGCCGCTTCCTCGATGGTGAGGGCAAACTGCTAGTTGCCGAGAACGAGGTACTGGCCAACCCCAACATTGAGGTGCTGCACGAGGGTGACATTTCGGAGGCTGAGGAATTTTTCACCTTGAGGCTCAACGACAAGCGTCGCTGCGCTCTTGCGAGTTTGCTGGGACAGTGGCTCCCCTTGCCTTACTATGAGGTGGACGGCATGGGCAACTTTAAGGATGGCCCTTACAACTGGGTGCGCTGCAAACTGCTGCCCAAGAAAGTCAAGAATACAGACGGAAACAATGGCAAGATCGAACTGACGGCCGTACTTGCCTTCGACACTCACGCCATTTACGACGAGCCGGATGAGTATGCTGAATGCCCCTCGTTCGTTTCTCCCTCTGAACACGAAAAGCACTTCCGCCTTTGCGGCAATGCACTGGGTATGCTCAGCTTTTGTTCGGGTAAGAACGAGTGGGTGCGCAGCTACTTGATGAATCTGGTGCACGAGGTGACCGACATCGACGATGTGAAGGTGGGCGAGGGCGAACACAAATATCAGTTCCTTGCCTCCTATCTATTGTTGGTGAGTCAGCTGGCTGCTCAGTGCCCGTTGCCCGAGGTGCGCTTGTTGCGCGACCGCGACGTGAAGCAGATTGATGTGGAGATGATTGTGGACATAGGCAACTCGCGCACAGCCGCTGTGCTTTTCGAGGATGGCGACTTCACGCGCGTTAAGCCCTTGCACTTGCAGAACTTCACCCGTCTCACCACTCCTGAGGGAACGCTGAACCGTACGGAGCAGTCGTTCGACATGCGCGTGGCCTTCCAGAAGGTGGACTTTGGGCGAGGCACGATGTACGGCAGCACTCAATTTGTGTGGCCAAGCGTGGTGCGCCTGGGAGAGGAGGCCGAACAATTGATGCACCAAACGGTGTCGTATGCCGAGGGCGACGAGATTCTCAGTACCTATTCCAGTCCTAAACGCTATTTGTGGGACACTCATGCCCGGCGTGAGGAGTGGCGCTGTGTGCGCACCGATCGCCAAGGACGCAACGAAGAGCCCGTGATTGAGGGTGTGAGCAACTACCTGCGCGACGACGGCACAGTGGACGAAGAAGGCTTTGGCGTGGGTTTGCACTACTCGCGCAAGTCGCTCATGACGTTGGCTTTCATGGAAATCATCTCGCAGGCACGCGTGCAAATCAATAGCACGGAACATCGTCTGTTCCATGGTCGACAAAGCACGCCGCGCCGATTAAATAAAGTGGTGCTGACTTGCCCCACCGCCATGTCGGTGAGCGAGCAGTGCGCACTGCACGAGTGCTTGCAGAATGCGCTGCGCGTGCTCGACCTCTACGCCACAGCCACTGTGGGCAGTGAAGCGCACAACCCCATTCGCATTGTGCCCGACCTCAAACTCAAATCACACGAACAGAAACAATGGATTTACGACGAGGCCACCTGTTCGCAGTTTGTCTACCTCTACGGTCTCTTCTCCGACACTTACCTCAACAACAGCAGCGAGTTTTTCCGCATCTACGGAAAGCCTCGCCAGGTTGGCAGCACCCAGCGCGACAGCGTGGTGGTAGGTTCGCTCGACATTGGTGCTGGCACCACCGACCTCATGGTGTGCCGCTACCTCTACAACGAGCAGAACCCCGCACAACTCACGCCCGAACCTGTCTACTTTGACACATTCGACCAAGCAGGCGACGACCTCATGAAGGTTCTTATTGAGAACGTGCTGTTGCAAGGGCGCAACGGCATTATGGAGAGCGAATTGGCACGACGCGGACACGACGAGGAGCAAATCCGCCGTCTGCTCTACCAGTTCTTCGGCACCGACAACAACAACCTCTCTTTCTCCGACCGCATGGTGCGCCGCGACTTCAACTTGCAGGTGTGTGTGCCGCTCATCAGCCACTTCCTCGACCTGTTGGCCAAGGGCGAAACTTATCGCGACGTGACCTACGACGACGTGTTCCGTCACAACGTCCCCAGCTCGAAGGTGCTTGAAAGTTTCAATCGCAAGTTTGGCTTCGAACTCAGTGAAATCACTTGGCCCTTCGATGCCCGTGTGCTGTCGCAGCACATTGAACGCTGCATGAACGACCTGCTCGAAACGGTGGCCACGTTGATGTATGCCTACGACTGCGACCTCGTTATTCTCTCTGGTCGCCCCACCTCGTTGCCCCCCATCCGCAACGTATTCCTTAAATATTGGGGCGGTCAGCCCGATCGTCTTGTGGTGCTCAACAAGCATCGCATAGGCCGCTGGTATCCCTTTGCCGACGAGTTTGGCTACCTCACTAACTCCAAGAGCGTGGTGCCCGTAGGAGCCATGATTGGTTACTTGGCTTCGACCGCTGGTGGCATGAACGGCTTCTCGCTCAACCTCAGTGACTTGGCACAGGGCGTAGGCCCCACCACCGACTACTTTGTGAAGAAGGATGCCCTGGCGCAGCAAAACCAGTGCTTCATCACTCCGCAGCGCCAGCAGGGCGAGGTGACGTTCAACTCCTTCCCCGCTTATATAGGTACCAAGCAGTACGACCTCTCGCTCTACCCCGTGCGCCCCTTCTATGTAATCGACCTCAACTACGAGCGCATCAGCGAAAAGCTACGCCATAAGTATGCCGGTGAGCCCCTCACCGACAGTCGTTTGCAGCAGTTGCTCAACGACTACTGTGACCGCTTGCTCACTCACGTGCCGCTCAAGGTGAGCATTGAGCGCCCTGATTATCATGAGAACAAAGAACAACTCAACATAACTGGCGTGACGGGTGGCGACGGCACAGAGTGTCAGCCTACCGACTTCTCGCTCAGCGTGCAGAGTTTGAACGATGCCGACTGCTATTGGCTCGATTCGGGAGCATTCAACATCAATATCAAGGGGCGCGTGGCCGAGAAGTAGGTCGCTGTGGGCTAACCGCAGCCCTCTTACCTTCATTTTCTATCTTTTCCTTCCTACCGAACAAAGAATGTTATGGCAACAATAGAAAGTCAACAACAACTGATAGCTAAGGCCTTGGCTTGGCAAACCCATGTGCCGCAAAACGAGCAAGCCGCCTTCCGCAAAAAACTCATCAATGCCCGCCGCGAGTTGAAGAAGATAGACTTTGCACTGAGCGAAGCCTGTTCCACCGCAGCCTTTGGCGAGAGCCAGATGGGCAAGTCCTACCTGGTGAGCGCACTGCTCTCCACTCCGAGCACCCCTTTTAGCGTGACCGATGGGCAGCGCAACTACAACTTCATTAGCGACATCAATCCCTCCTCGCCCAATTCGCAGGTGGAGGCCACGGGCGTGATAACCCGTTTCACCTTGCGGCGCGACGAACATTGCCTTGAGGGGCACTTGCGTGTGCAACTGCTCACTGTGGCCGACGTGGTGCTGCTGCTCTGCGAGGCCTACTATAACCAGGTGTTGCAAGACGGTACAGGAACGCTCAGCGCAGCCGCCATTGACGAGCGACTTGAGGGCATTGTGGCGCAGTTGGGACAAACTCAGACTTCTGCCCCCTTACTGCTCGACGAGGACGATGTGCTTGACATTCAAGAATACCTCAAAAATCCCTCTATTCAGCAAAAGTGCAGCCGCTTGCACGACAGCCACCTCTTTGAAGCACTGCTTGTCCACATTCATCAGATGAGCGAGGCGCAGCTGTGCGAAGTGCTCACCATGCTGTGGGACTGCGACGCCAACCTTTCGCGCCTTTTCAACGATTTGCTCGACACCTATCGCACCCTTGGCTATCAAAAGACTGTTTATGCCCACTTCGACGGTGTGCTGAAGCGCAAAGGTTCTTTGCTCGATGTGGCCCGACTCGACGAGATGTACAACACGCAGCCCGAGAATGCCCCGGCAGACTATACCCCCACGCTGCTCGTCACGCCGCAAGGCGGCAAGCAGATAGAGGTGCGCAAGTCGTTCTTCAGTGCCCTCATTGCCGAACTCGACTTTGTGCTGCCAGCCGAATTGGCCACCACTCACGAGTTCTTGAAGAAACTCGACATCCTTGACTTCCCCGGTGCCCGTCGTCCCGAACAAATTGCGCAAGCCCGCCTCGTTGAGGGTAAGAACCTTTCCACCGTGTTGCGACGTGGTAAGGTGACCTACCTCTTCAATAAATACTCTGCCGCCAAACGCATTAGCACACTGCTTTTCTGCCACAACAATAGTCAAAGTGCCGAAAGCACCATGGGCTTGGTGCTCGATGCGTGGATTAAGCAGAACGTGGGAGCTACCGAGGCCGAGCGCGAGGCCTTTACCCAACGAGCTGGGCTGCCGCCCCTCTTTATTATAGGTACGTGGTTCAACAAGGACTTGGAGTTCAACGACGAGCGTCCTGGCGACAACGATGCCCTCGTGTCTCGTTGGAACCGTCGTTTCATCACCGTACTCGAGAAGGAAGTGCTCAAATCGCTCGACGACAACAGTCACTGGTTCAATAAGTGGAGTCGCTCGCAGGCAGCTTTCCAAAACCTCTACATGCTGCGCGACTTCAAATACTCCAAAGCCATCTATCAAGGCTACAACCCCGAACTCGGCCATCCCGAAACGGGCAGTCCCGTCAGTCCCGAAACCTATCCTGACTATTTTGAGCAACTGCGCCAAAGTTTCTTGACCCATCCCTTTGTCAAGGCACACTTCGCCCACCCCGAACAGTCGTGGAAGGTAGCCGCCACCTGTGCGCACGACGGCACGCAAGCCATCATTGAAGGGCTGAACCGCATTTCGCAGCAAATGGTCGATGCACGCAACGAGAAGTTTGCGGCCGACCTGCGCGCGGTGTCGCAACAGGTGCGCACGCTGCTCGAAAGTTACTACCACTCGGGCAATGCCGACGAACAAGTGAAGAAGGCTAAGCGCCAGGCTGGTGCGGCGTGCATTCAGCTCGACCGCCTGCTTGGTCGCGACTCCTATGCCTTTGGTCGACTGATGGACAGTCTCTCTGTGGGCGAAGCCGAACTCTACGAACTGGTGCACTCACAACTGCTCGGCGAAGAGCAAGCCTTGCCCATGACCGATGAGGAGTCGAGCATCTTTATGTCCGCTGGACTCGACTCCACTCTCTCGCGCGAGGATAACTTGGAGCGCTTGTGCGACTACCTGGGCGTGGACAGCGAGGAGGAATGTGCCGAGCAACTCGAGGGTATTGACATCGACAACCTGCTAGCGCAAAGTTGCATGCAAGCCGACCGTGCCGAAACACTCCTGACAACGGTGGAGACATTGTGGCACGAGAAAGTGCTGACCGAAAGAGCTGCACGCAGTTTCGAGGACGATTTTCCCGCCCTCTCCAACATCACCTCGGCTCTGTGGACACTCTACGGCCTGCTCGGCATTCACCGCCATTTGGTCGACAAACTACGCAGCTACCTCGACACCATCGACCAGGAAACAGTGGTGGGCATCATTGCCGACTTCCTCACCATACAGCTCAACCGCTTTACCACCTCGTTTGGACAGGACTTTATGACCGACGAGGAGAAGAACCGCATGGAGCAGAAGGCCAAAGAACTGAAAGCCCTGAACGGCGACCAGTTGCTCACGCCCCAAGAATGCCCCAAAGGCTTGGAGCTACTCACGCTGTTGGCTCAGCAGAAGCGCGTGCTATCGGGCAACTCGTTCGGGCAGAAGGATCGCAAGTTGCTATCAGCCTTCCCGCAGTTCGGCAGTGTGTGGCGTTGGCAGCGCAGTCTGCGTATAGGTTTCCTGCAAGCTTGCGATGTGCCCGACTACGACCTTGCCGCCAATGCCGCTCTGGGAAAGATACTCGAAACAGCTCAAAACTAAAGAGACCGACTTATGGATGTGAAAGGAAAAATAAAGGTGTGCCAAACGCAGCTCGGCGAGTTCAACGTGGAGCAAATCAACGGCTCACCCTTCTTCACCCGCTACGGCGAGTTTGTGCGGGTGCTCAGTAAGTTCGCCACGGACATCGATCCCGAACAACTCCTGGCACAGCCCGTAGAGGATCGTCCCCGCGGACTGCTCGAATGGTACATACCTGCCACGGGCGAAGATCCCGAAACGCTTGCCTCGCTCGCCGACAGCAATCCCGACGACTATGCACGCTACAGCGCGCTGCGTTCGCAACGGGTGGCTCAGTTGCAGCAAATAGCTTCGCAAGTGAAGTTGCCACAGGAGCGCGCCTTCATTGACTGCCTGTTGCGCTACCTTGATGTGGACTATGCAGACAACATTACCTACTGCCACGACGGCCAGGTGAGTCTCGCTGTGTGGGGCATGAAGATGAGACGTGGGCGCAACTTGACCACCGTCATTACGGAGGCACTGCGCGAACACCGTGTACACACCGTGACCTATCGAGTGGAAGGCTGCGGACAGATAGTGGGCCGCACACAAATTATGCGCAAACACGGCCATGCCCTTCAAGGGGCGCACGACATTCCCGAGGTGACGGCTGCTCCCCACTATTCGTTCCAGCGTTGGGAACCCTGTGCGCCGCAAGGGCAACGGGTGGAGGCCGACGTGACCTATACGGCGGTGTGTGAACGTACCGACGACTACGAAGTGCGCTTCCAGGCTCGCCAAGGCGGAACGCTCAACGGAGAGTTGGAGAAGTTGGTGACCAAAAAGCCCGGCGAACCGTTGCTCGCCACCGACTTGCCCGTAGTAGCCCCCGAGGCTGGCTGGAAGTTTGTGGAGTGGACACCGCAGTTTGTAGCTGGCACAACGGTGACGGACGACCTCGTGTTCGAAGCCGTGTTCGAGGCCGTTGAAGAACCTACTCCCGTAGCGCACCCTTCACCACCGCCCCTCCCCATGCACACAGTTCGCTTTGTGACCAACGAAAGCGGTGCGTTCGGTCCCGATGCCGTCACCGAATTCAGTGTGCGCCACGGCGAAACTTTTGATGCTGCGCAAGCACCGCTCGTCACGGCCAACAAAGGCTACCGCTTTTTGGGGTGGAATGCTCCCTTCACCAACGACCCCGTGACGGAGGACGTAACCTACGTGGCGCAGTACGAGAAGTGCGTGCCTTGGTGGCGACGCTGGCGCTGGTTGTGGTGGCTGCTTCTGGCCTTGCTTGCTCTGTTACTTCTGTTTTTCCTGCTCAAATCGTGCACGGGTTGCTCTAGTTGCACCCGTCACAGCGAGGTGAACGGCGTGGTGCAGACCGATAGTGTGACTGGCGACAACGGTGCAGTCATTGATGACAACGGCACAGCCCGTCCTATTGAACTCGACGACGGACGTTTGCCTGAGCAAGACAATATCACCGCTCCCGTGTCGGGCGACGAAGACGGCGAAGTGCCCATCGTGGAACAGCCTGGTGCCCCCAGCATCATTGGCAACCGCTTGTTCCTTTTCATCGAAAACGATCAGGACAATGTGGATGCCTTGGCTAAGGACTTCAAGAATGCCTATCCCGACGACAAGTACGGCATCATAGGCTACGACCGTGAGGTGAAAATGCTCGTGGTGAAAGTGCCTGCCAATGAGCGCGACCAGATACGGCAAAGCATCAACAGCCGCATACCCAACCATAAGTTCCTCGTCTTCGACGAGCAGATCTACGAACTCAACTCCCTGCCTCAAAGCCAAAGTTCCGACGATCCTTCTTCCTACGGCTGGCACCTAAAAGCCATTCATGCCCAACAGGCTTGGGGCGTGACCAAAGGTTCGCCGCAGGTGACCGTGGCTGTGGTGGACGACGGCATTCAGGCTTCGCACCCCATGTTTGCTGGGCGCATTGTCAATGCCTACAACGTCTACACCCAGAATAACCACCTCAGTTTGGGCGAGGGGCACGGTACGCACACTGCCGCCTTGGCCGCTGGCAGTCAGGCTAACTTGGCCAAAGGCGCATCGGGCATTGCCCCGCAGTGCCGCATCATGCCCGTGCAGGTGTTCGACAATAAGCAGTGTCCGCTTTCGGCTCTCATCGCTGGCATTATGTATGCCGTGCATCATGGCGCCGATGTCATCAATGTGTCAATAGGTCCTTCGTTTCCTGGGCTCGACCGCTTGCCCGTGGAACAGCAACAGCAGTTGCGCAGTCAGTTCCAAAACATGGAGGCGCTGTGGAAGCGTGTGTGTAACCTTGCCTGCAAAAAGCGTAGCCTCATTGTCTTTGCCGCCGGCAACGACAACATATTGGCTTGCATTCCGCCCGAAAACCGCAACGTCATGTCGCTCGCCGTTGGAGCAGTAGATCAACAGATTGCTCCCGCCAAATTCACCAACTATGGTGGCTTCTGCGACGTTTCGGCTCCTGGCGTGAACATTCTTTCGGCCTTCCCCAACAGTACCCTTCGCTCGTGCGATGGCACCAGTATGGCAGCCCCCATTGTGAGTGGTGTGTTGGCACTGATGAAGAGCGTGAAGAAGGATATTACGCTCGAGCAGGCCCGCAATGTGTTGCAACGCACAGGGCAAGCGGTGAACGGACCGCTGCCCGTGATGGTACTGGCAGACAAGGCTCTTGCGGCCGTGAAGCAAGGCAACTTCTCCGAACCGCAGCGACAAGCCGTGATGCCCGTGCAAGGTCAAGGCACTCCCGTGGCTGTAGTCGTGGGCGACGACACCGACAATGCTCAAGTGTCCCCCTCAGCTGGGACGGCTCCTGTGCAAAACGACTATGAGGCCATCCGTCAGCAGATAGCGGAGTATGAGCAACGAATTAAGGAACTCAAAAGGCGGCTTCCGCGCAATTAAGTCATCGTCCTCTCCAACGAAACAACGAAAAACAAACAAACGATATGCAGAAATCATCTTTCAATTTTGCCACCGTCTTCTCCCTGATGGTGCTGTTCGTGTTCGCCTACATTGCCTACTTGGGCATGGTCTATTGGCAGCAGGGCAATCAAATTCTACCCATCGCATTGAGCTTGTTGCTCATCGTCCTTGTGGCCTTGTGCGTGTTTGTGATGTGTAAAAGCAAGGCCACCCGTTGGCGCAACGTGGGCAGAGTGGGGCAGTGGACGTTCGGTTTCCTTGTGTTGGTAGCCTTTGTGGCAGGCTCCGTGCCTTTCACCAACTTTTTGCGTGTGCTTTCCGACTCAGACCACATCAAGACCATGGTCAACACCACTTGCGACAAGGCCATCGGCATCGATGCCGACTACGAGGCTTATGTGGATAAGCGCATAGCCGATTACCGTAGCAGTCTCTCACGCATAGCAAGCGGAAAGGCCAATCGTCCCTCCGTCTATCAACTCTGCATGGGCACAGCCCCTGGCGCTACCGACGAGCAACGCATCAACAATCTAGCCAAAAGTCTTCGTTCGCGCTTGCTCCCCGACAGTGCGGCCAACGTGATTAAGGAGCGTCACCAGTGGCTCGAACGCGCCAAGAACGAGAACGTGATGAATCCCCTCACGCCGGCAAACGTCAATAAGGTGAGCAGTTGTGTGGACAACTGGGTGGTCAACTATCGCGAACTCTCCAAGGTGAGCTATCAGGGCGAGGAAAACGTGCCAGAGTTTCAGGTGAGTGAGTTCGACAACAGCCTGAGACAGCTCATTCAAACCTACAGTACGCTGCAAGCCCCCTCTATTGTGGCTCTGCTCATAGCCTTGGTTTGCTTCGTCATCATGCTCTTCCCGTATTGGATTACCGAGGGCGACTTGGCAGCAGCCTCCAGCACTCCGAACTTCTCGCATCGTCGCGGCAAGAGAGGCGTAGACCAGTCTGACGGCAACCTCTTCGACAAAAACGGTTTCTAGATTTCTACCCTTAAACTATTGAACAAAACTCCTCACTGACTATATA
>CAVKGN010000069.1:0-11091 GCA_963655595.1 uncultured Oscillospiraceae bacterium | reverse complement strand
GACAAAGGCGCACTTGAGCGTTTCTTTCGCAATGAGGGAAGAATGCGCGACAACTTAAAGGCCTTAGCTATTGACTCACGTAAGCTGCGCCTGTATTGCCTACGTATATCAGACCAGATACTTATTCTGGGCAATGGCGGAGTGAAAAGCACACGTACATACCAAGAGAACGAGAAACTGAGCGGCTACGTCATGAACTTGCAAACCTTTGACGAAGTGCTCGTCAAAGCACAGAAGACTGGTAAGATTACTATTGAAAAGAACGTAATTACCGACATTGAGAGCGCATCATTTGAGATTTGATTAAACTGCAACAGGAGGAACGTCTATGATAAAGAACGAATTATTCAGACAGTGTATCGCAGCAATTCCGGCGGAACAGAAAGCTGAATTTGAACTTTCCTTCGGCATTGCTGAACGCATCAGCGAAATTCTAAGAGCAAGAGGACTGACCCAGAAGGAGTTTGCTGGCCAGCTGAACAAGAGGGAGTCAGAGATTTCCAAATGGCTGACAGGCAGACACAACTTCACCATGCAGACCATTGCCAAGATAGAAACAGCGCTTGGATGCAAACTTATCGATATTGTTCACTAAGGAGTTGGCAAACTGAACTGCCAACGACCGGTGCCTTCTACACAACAAATTACGTGGAACATTTACAAAGGGCAGCCGCTTCAACAGAAGTGGCTGCCTTGTCTATAAGAATCCGTTCCCATTTGTGCAGCCAGTGGCTGCACAAATAGCTATTCATTGTTTTCAAGTTTCTTCAGCTCCTCGTTTTCCTCAAGCTCGGTACCCCTTTCTTTAACCTTGGCCTGGAGCAAAGCCTTGTCGGGCAGATAGAGTTAGTCTGAAGCGTAGACGTAGACATCTTTGAACAAGGGTAGTTTTGAGATAATGGATTATGAGAGGCTGAACTCTGGCTGATTACTAATTTGACAGACAGCATTTGTCAAATGTTATATGTCTCTTGAAAATCGCAAACAGCGTTTACGATTTTCAAATTCGTCTACACTGTGGAAGAAATTCCGCTCAACAGTCTCTCCAATGCACTCATCGCCTTGCTGATGCTTTGGCTCAGCTCCTTGACAGGGCAAGGATTTCGTATCCCTGCCCTAATAAAAATTATCCCTGCCCTGGTGAAAATCCTCCCTGGGAGGACTCGAGTCCTCCCTGAGGGGACTCCAGTCCTCCCGCGGGGGACTGGAGTTTGCCCGCGGGGGACTGGAACGGGGCGGCGGACAGGAAACGGTATGAGGGGGCGGATTGGGACGAAGAAAGGCCTGCGCTACCCTATCGGAGGGAACGCAGGCCAGTAGTGTTTGGTAGGTATCGCTGATGGTGTGTTAGGAGCGATGCGGTATGGGAGAGGCGAGGTTAATTGTACTGATACGTTTTGATTACGGTACCGGTTTTGTCGCTCGTGCCCATGTACTTGAGTATTTGGACGGAGCCTTTCCAGGCGGGATGGTTGGCGCGCTGGCTTTCATACAACTTGTCGCAAGCGGCAATCACCTCTTTGTCCTTCGAGGTGGTGGAGTAGTCGCCTGTTACGCTTTTAATGGCTGTGTTGAAATTGGCAATAGCAAACGCACTTTGGAATGATTCTGATGTATCAGAACCTACGTAACCGATGTTACCCTCGGCGCTGTAAAAAATAAGAGTCTTTGATTCGTCTTCATCGGTGCTGCAAGCTGCGAAGGCTACGCAGGTGATGGTCATGCAGATTAAGGCAACTGCTGCCATGAGATATTTTTTCATACGTTCAGAAAATTAGGTTTATAGTTTGGTTAGTTGTTTGCTCATTTGCTGCGCTTCGGGAGGGATATCTTGAAGCTGTGGTCATTCCAGCAAGTACCATTTTCATAGCCCGCATAGCAGATGAAGGGATTCCTGATAAGCGTGCGGAAGAACTGAGCTTTGAAATTTGTACACAGATACAAGTCGTCGTAGCGGGAGGCGTTTTTCAGTTCCCAGAGCCACGACTGTTCGCACTGGAATGTTTCAATAGCTGCTTTCGGCGGCTTACGGAAGGAGAATTTGAGACTTTTCTTAATCTGGCGTAACGGGTCGATCGTGTATTGCCACCATGCGTTGTTTTCGCAGGTTGTTTTTTTCATACACTTGTCGACGGTTGATATGTCCATGAGCGTTTGCGAGGAGCCGACCGAACCAGATATGCCTCCGGTAAAGGACGCACCATTCGAACCGATGTCGCCGCCAATGTTCCAACTGGTGGATGTCGACGTGGTGATCGAAGCGTTGGTAGACACTGGCGAGTGCTTCACAAGCGTCAGGCCATCTGAGAGGGTCACGTAGTGTCTCGTGTCGCCAATGGTCATGCAGTTATCAAGTTCCCAGTTGTTGACATAGAAGCCTTGCATTCTCCAGTTGTGCCTACTGTTGTCAAAGTCAGCCTCGTAGCTTTTCTGCTTCCACTCTCCGAGCCAGAAGGTGCTGTTGTTGCCCGACAAGGTTTGGTCAACGAGAAAGTAGTCGGTATCGGTGCTAAACTTATGCACGGCATAGACAGCGGTGAATACAACGTAGGGGGCTTGTTTGCCTCTCAGCCTGTCGAAACGTTGCGCTGAGACAGACGCCACCCACGTCTCGGTCTGCGCCTCCAAGATGTCGCTCAGTGAGGCGTTGGCGCGCGTGGCTGCCACCTGCATACGGGTTTGCGCCGAAGCATTCTGATCGGTGTTCACCCAGTTGGCAGCAGCATCAGCGTACAGTCCCTCCTCGTAGTTGGTGAGTACGGCACGGTTCGCAGCCGATGTGTCGGTGCTGTCGTTCAAGGGGATGTCCATGACGAACACGTCCGGCGAAAGGCTGATGCCCCACATCTCCCTCTCTTCGTCATTGGGCGCCGTCTCCGCATTGAGTTCGGAGGAAGGACCGAAAAGGAGGGAATAGGCCATCTGAGTCATCTCGTCAATCGTGGGACGGTCAACCAGTATTTTCGTTCCGTTGTTGTAGGCGGCGTTTATACGGTCCAGCTCCGGCCTCGACAGCGTGGCGTATTTGTCAGCTGGCATGAAAATCAGCTGCGTGGTGCTGTCTATCTCCGATTGACGGTTGGTGATGCGTGCAAGAACCTTTTTACCGATGTTGCCATAGGTCCCGTCAAAGACGTAGGCCTTAACGTTGGTCTTCGTCGTCAGGGCGTCCTCTGTCGGAGGCGTTTCGTCGGGCTCAGTGTCGGTCATCTCTTCTTCTTCAACGGCGGTCTTCGCATCGTCGTTGTCCGAACAAGCGATACCAACAGCAGCCATCGTGATAAAACACAGGATGGCTGCTAATATCGCGGGGAGTTTTCTCATATCGCGCGGGGTTATTCGCTTTGTTTACGGCTGTCCACTATCGATGACACAGTCGGTGTGCCATTAGCGTCGAAATCGATGGTAATCGTTTGGTTCAAAGCGCCTTTTTCAATGACACCGGGCAGGTTCTTTCCTCTGACACTAATGAGGTCTTCACTGAACCACTGAGGGGACATGGTGAAAGTGGTTGCACCCTTTGCATCAGCCAAGGTATATCCGTACGAGAACTTCTTGGTGACGGAAAGTATGTCCAGAGAAGAGGACAAATCTTTGTCGGCCTTCATAGCAAGGGTTCTACGAACGGTGATAGTGGTCGGCAGTTTGGCAGCAAACTTCATTGTATAAAGGGCGTCTGTTACGTTTACGGCCTTTGCGCCCGTACTGTCGGTGTACTCCACTTTGATGTCGCAGTTCTCAAGCATATCCGGTGTCTGCACGAGCGATACAGTTGCTGAAACGCTGGTGGGCTGAGCGGTGGGCTGCGTGGGCTGAGACGGTTGGGAAGGATTGCTGGGCGTCACAACGTTGTCGTCCTCGTCGTCGCCGCAAGCGGTCAATGCGGTAGTAGCCCCTGCGCAGAAGAGCACTGCGGCAAGCATTGTCAAGCCTTTACGAACTGATTCGATGCGGATAAATGACTTTCTCATAGATGTAATGGGTTTGTGCCAGCCAAAGTCCCCTGTTGGCCGAACGGTTAGATGTATGGAGTTAGGTAAAATCTGAATATAAAAAGAAAGCGCAGGGGACTTACTGGACGCCTACCCGCAAGCCGAAGGCGCAGACAACGCGCCAGCGAAACGCTCACTTGATGCAATGGGATGTGTTTTTTAGATGATTGGTAGAAGGTGACAGCCGGAAGAGCCGGTCAACCGTCACGCTGCGAATATACGCAATCTGGAACGCTTTGAGTTCCGTTCGCTAAATTCTGTGCAAATCAAAAAAAAAAAAAAACAGGAAGCCAAGAAAGTTGCGCAGTTTTTGAGAAAAATCGTCGATTTTCCGTCGTATTGGTAGGTAAGCGGCCGAAATTTTGCTCATTAGGGACTGACGGAAGAGGAAAAGGGAAGAAGAACGACATGAGGCGAAGTCCGCTGCTTGGGACTTCGCCTCATGTCGTTTAATCGTTTATGTAAGTGGCCGCGGTACGCTGATGGCAGCCGCTCCGTAAGGGTCAGAAGCCGTAGGGATTGAGACTCTTGTAGCGGTCCTTCATCTCGTTCTCGATGGTGGTGAACTCGCCGTCGATGGAAGCCTCCACCTCGGGCGAGAGGGTCAGCGCCTTTTTCAGGTCTTCGGCTGCCCCCTTGGCATCGTTCAGGTGGTACTTCACCTGTCCGCGTGCCTTGTAGGCCAGGGCGAAGTTGTCGCGCTGCTCAATGGCCTCGTTGTAGACGGCCAGGGCCTCCTGCCACTGCGAATTGCGCTCGTAGCACTCGCCCAGGAGCAAGATGGCATCGTCGCAGAAGGGATTCTGATTCAGCACCTCGCGGAGGTCGGCAATGGCGTCGTCGTTGCGCTTGAGCCAGATGTAGAGCTTAGCGCGCAGCAAGCGACAGTCAACGTCCGTAGCGTCGGTGGCAAGGAGTGCGTCGACGTCGGCCAAGGCATCGGTCCACTGCTGCATGTCGCACAGAACCTTGGCTCGCATGAGACGTGCCCGAGCATGGTCCTCGCGGAGAGCGAGGCACTGCGTGAGGTGGGCAACGGCGGGGATGAGTTCCTTCAACCCGTACTCAGCCTCAGCCATGAGGTAGAGCGCACGCGGCTCCTGGTTGTCGGCTTCGATAAGCTCGCGGCAAACGTCGCGTTCCTCGTCGTAGCGTTCGAGCTTGCCCAACGTCTGCGCCAGCAGGAGCTTCACTTCGGCATTGCTCTCGGAGGAGGAGGCGAGTTTTTGCAGGAGGGGGAGTGCCTGCTCGCTGTTGTTCATTCGCAGGTAGACCTCCGCAAGGAAACTCTCCGTGTGGAGATCCTCCCTGAGCTCGAGGGCAGCCCGGAAACACTTCTCCGCATAGGGGAGCTCGCCCATCTGCATGGCTCGCAAGCCGTCGTCGCGCAGGATGTCGAACTTGCCCTCCTGCGTTTGTCCTGACTTGCCGAAAATTGATGAGAAAATGCCCATGACGCTTTGTGCCTTGCCTGTTAGACGTTATCCGTAGATTACCTTGCCGTTCTCGTCCTCGTAGGGCTTCATATCCTTTGCGTACTGGTTCATGGCTCGGAGGCTCATGCCCATTGACGAGAAGCCGCCATCGTGGAAGAGGTTCTGCATCGTCACCTTGCGGGTGAAGTCGGAGAACATCATCACGCAGTAGTCGGCGCAATCCTCTGCGCTGGCGTTGCCCAGGGGCGACATCTTGTCGGCAAAGTCCATCATGTTGTCAATCTCCTTGATGCCCTTGCCAGCCGTAGTAGCCGTGGGGCTTTGCGAGATGGTGTTGATACGTACGTGCTTTTCGCGACCGTAGATGTAGCCGAAGGAACGGGCAATGCTTTCGAGCATGCTCTTGGCGTCGGCCATGTCGCTGTAGCCGTAGAACGTGCGCTGCGAGGCCACGTAGGTAAGGGCTACTACCGAGCCGTATTCGGCAATGGCGTCGAGCTTCTTGGCGGCTTGGAGCATCTTGTGGAACGAGATGGCAGAGATGTCAATCGTCTTCTGCAGGTAGCCATAGTCCAGGTCGTCGTAGGTGCGGTGCTTGCGCACGTTGGGGCTCATGCCGATGGAGTGGAGCACGAAGTCCACCTTGCCGCCAAGTACTTCCACGCCCTTCTGGAACACGTTGGTGAGTTCCTCTACGTTGGTGGCGTCTGCCGGGATGATGGTGGCGCCAATCTGCTCGGCCAGCTTGTCGAGCGTGCCCATGCGGAGGGCCATGGCGGTGTTGCTAAGTACTATCTGTGCGCCTTCCTGAGCGGCCTTAACAGCCACCTTCCAGGCAATAGAGTCTTCGTTGAGCGCGCCGAAGATGATGCCGCGCTTTCCTTTCAAAAGATTGTGAGTCATAATGTGTTTGTGTTCGTGCCCGCAGCAAGCAGAAGCCTTGTTGCAGGACTCGCGTTCGTTAAAATTCTGCGCAAAAGTACAAATTGCGTGCAATATCAGCAAGCCTGCGGGGGAGTAATGGGGGTGGAGGGGCTTATATGCAGGACAGGCTTAATGGGCTTTATAGGCTTAATAGGCACAATAGGCATAATATGCGGGATTGTGCATATTGTGCCTATTGCTATAAGGGGGTAAGCCTGCGGGGGCTTGCTATTTCTCGTCGTCGGGGGTGTTGGCGGTGTCCTCTGAGCCCTCGCTCAGGAGGTCGGTGCCCCAGTGGGTAGAGGCGAGGCGCTTTTCGCGCTCAACTACCTCCTTGGCCTTCTTGGCGTAGATAATCATGCGGAGCGACTGCGAGTAGGACACGTAGTTCCAAAGCCAGTTAAAGAGGACGATGAGTTTGTTGCGCACGCCGAGAATGGAGCGCAGGTGAACCACCAGCCACAGCACCCAGGCCATGAACCCGCCAAACTTCATGCTGCTAAACTCTGCCACAGCCCTATTGCGACCAACGGTGGCCATGGTGCCGAGGTTTTTGTAGCGGAAGGGCTTCATTTCCTTACCAGCGCAGAGACGTTTGAGGTTGCGTGCGAGGTTGTTGCCCTGCTGAATGGCCACCTGGGCTAACTGCGGGTGTCCGCCGTCCCACTTGGGATCGCCCTTGGGCATGATGCACTGGTCGCCAATGCAGAACACGCCGTCGAGTCCCTCCACCTGGTTGAACTCGTCCACCACAATGCGGCGGCCGCGACCGAGGTGTTTATCGTCGAGGTTGCCCACGGGCTGCGCTGCCACACCGCTCACCCAGATGAAGGTACGCGTGGCTATGCTGCTTCCGTCGCGGAGCATTACGTTGTGGTCCTTGTAGTCGGTCACCATCTTGTTGAGCAGAACGTTCACACCCATTGTGCGGAGGTACTTCTCCACCTTTTGGCTTGACTCCTCGCTCATGGCTGCCAAGAGGCGCGGCCCTGCCTCGATGAGGTATATATGCATGAGCGACGTGGGCAGGTCGGGGTAGTCCTTGGGGAGGACGAAGTTCTTCATTTCGCTAAGTGCGCCGGCAATCTCCACACCCGTGGCACCGCCGCCCACAATCACCACGTTGAGCAACTCCTGGCGCTCCTTGTCGGTGGCGCAAGTAAGCGCACGCTCAAAGTTGTCAAGCAAAGCGTTGCGCAAACCCATGGCCTCGCTCACGTTCTTCATAGGCATAGCCTCAGCAGCCACGTTGGCGTTGCCAAAGAAGTTGGTCGTTGCACCGGCTGCAAGCACGAGGTAGTCGTAGCTTACCTTACCGATGGAGGTTTGGATAATTTTGTGTTCGGGGAAGATGGAACGCACCTCCGCCATGCGGAAGAAGAAGTTCTTTCGCTTCTGGAATATCTTGCGGAAGGGGAACGAAATGGAGCTTGGCTCAATGCCTGCCGAGGCAATCTGGTAAATGAGGGGAGGGAACTGGTGGTAGTTGTTGCGGTCAACGAGAACCACTTGGAAATCGCTGTGGCGCAGTTTGTTGGCCAGTTTCAGGCCGCCGAAGCCGCCGCCTACGATAACAACTCTCTTCTTGTCGGTCTTGGGAAGGTTAAAGCTCATGCCGTTTCTGTGTTTTGCGATGTGTGTTTCAAAGACGAATGACCAGGAGCGGGCTTGCCGCTCCGCGGTACTTTACAAAGTTACGGGCAATGGTTGAGAAAACGTGAACTTAGGCGGGGCGAATTGCATAACGCTTGAATTTTTGTAAACAAAGCGTGCATACTGTTACGTTCATGTGACAATATACAGCAGCGGCGCAGCCCCCGTTTTGGTGGAGGACTGCGCCGCCGTTACTCGTTGCATCGCTACGGACTCGCCGTTCAGCGACGTTTGTATCCTATCTTGTCCGCCGGGCCCAACTTGCGCAGCACACGGCAGGGGTTGCCCACCGCCACTACGCCCTCGGGGATGGAACGCGTCACCACGCTGCCAGCGCCTATCACCGTGTCGTTGCCAATGGTCACGTTGGGCAGGATGATGGTGCCGCCGCCAATCCACACGCGGTTGCCGATGGTGATGTTGCCCGGCAGGAGTGCGCCGTCCATACGTTCGTCGGCATCGAGGGCATGATTGGCGTCGTAAAGACCCACGTTGGGACCTATGAGCACCTGGTTGCCGATGGTGACGGAGCCGCAGTCGAGGATGACGCACCCGAAGTTGATGTACACGTCGTTGCCGATGGTGATGTTCTTGCCGAACTCGCAACGGAAGTCGGGCTCGATCCATACGTTTTGCCCCACGGTCTTGAATAGCTGGCGCATGAGGTCGGCGCGCTTATCGGTCTCGTCGTCGCCCGTGCGGTTGTAGGCGCGGAAGAGGCGCTTGGCCTCCACGCGGCGGTTGAACAGGTCGCGGTCGAAGTCGTCGTACGGCTCGCCTGCCTGCATCTTTTCCCATTCTGTCATGTGCGGGGAAGATTACTTAAACCCTTCGAGCGAATTGCTTATAATCACAGCCAAAACGATGGCGGTGATGACGGCGTAGAGCCAGTCGCGCTCCTGCACAAAGTCGAAGAGCGAAAGCAAGACGCGCATGATGGGCGTGAGGATGAGTATGAGTACGCCCGTCTGTATCCAGCCCACGGCGGTGAAGGAGAGGAGCCCCTCCCCTATTCCGCGGAGCGTGGTGTAGTCGGCATGCTGGGCGGCATTGCCGTAGGCGAAGTTTTGGTAGTCGGAGAGGGAGAACGTCTCACCGCCGTGTTTCACAAGGAAGATTACACCGCCGATGAATGCCACGAGGCAAGCCAGACTCACGCCGATGCGGAGCGTGTTGCCCACGAGTTGCTGAATATCGTGTTTGGGCTTTGCGGGTTGTATGTTTTCAGCCATTGTATTTCTTGTTTTGAAGGTTCTGAGGAATTAGTACTTGCCGGAGAAGCCCTGCCAAATCATGTTGAGAGCCACAAGCGTGATGGCTACACAGAATATCTTGCGCAGTACGCTCACGTTCATGCGTTTGAGCAGGTGCGCCCCGGTGAGTGCGCCGAAGAGCACGCCGATCATTACGGGGCAGGCGATGCCCGGAGCGATTACGCCGCGCTGCACGTAGATCACAGCCGAGGCACAGGCCGTCACGCCCATCATGAAGTTCGACGTGGTGGTGCTCACCTTGAACGGCACCTTCATCATGGCGTCCATGGCCAGCACTTTCAGCACGCCCGAACCAATGCCGAGGATACCCGAAAGCACGCCGGCAATGTACATCACACCGAAGCCGCCACCAACGTTGCGCAGTTCGTAGTTTTTAACGCTGCCGTCCTTCTGCGGCCAAGAGCCAAAGAGTTTGAGACGCCGTGCCATTTCGCTGCCCTTCACGCCCTCGTGGTCGCTCTTGCGGCGCTGCTGCATGGCTGCCGTGAGCAGAAGCACGAAACCGTAGATCACGGCGATGATGTTGTTGTTGAGGTAGATGGCCACCGCTGCGCCGCATACGGCACCTATGGTGGTGGCTATTTCGAGGAACATGCCGAGGCGGATGTTGGTGATACCTTCTTTTACATAGGCGGAACCGGAACCGCTCGACGTGGCAATGGAGGCTACGAGCGCGGCGCCTACCGCATAGTGGAAGTCAATGCCGAAACCGAGCGTCAGCACGGGGATTACCACCACGCCGCCACCGAGGCCCGTAAGCGAACCGAGCAGACCGGCGCAGTAGGCCGCCAGCAGCATGATGAGCGTAAAAGCTAATACTGTCATCTTTCTTTTCTTGTGTTGTATGGATGTTTATTATTGTGTTGCGGCTGCAAAGGTACGCCTTTTAAGCGAGGCGCATTTTCAGGAGCGGGCAAAATGAAAGCCCCGTTGCCTGAGCAACAAGGGCTTCCGTTGTTTTATGTCCGTTGCATAACGACGCAACACATACATATATTATATGGTGCGCGTATTACATGCGTTCGTGGAACGAGCGCGAGATAACTTCGAGCTGGTGTTCGCGCGAGAGCTTCACGAAGTTCACAGCGTAACCGCTGACGCGGATGGTGAGCTGCGGGTACTTTTCGGGGTGTTCCATAGCATCCTCGAGCATTTCGCGGTTCAGCACGTTCACGTTCAGGTGGTGTGCACCCTTCGTGAAGTAGCCGTCCATCATGGTCACGAGGTTCTCAACGCGTTCCTCAGGCGTACGACCGAGACTCTGGGGCACGATGCTGAACGTGTTGGAGATACCGTCCTGCGAGTCGCGGTAGCGGAGCTTAGCCACCGAGGCGAGCGAAGCAACGGCACCGCTCTTGTCGCGGCCGTGCATGGGGTTTGCACCAGGAGCGAAGGCTACGCCGGCAGCACGTCCGTCGGGGGTTGCGCCAGTCTTCTTGCCGTACATCACGTTCGACGTAATGGTGAGCAGCGAGAGCGTGGGCTGTGCGTTCTTGTACACGGGGAGTTTCTTCAGCTCTTCGTCGAAGTAGTACACGAGGTCTACGCCCAGGTGGTCCACACGGTCGTCGTTGTTGCCGAAGCAGGGGAACTCGCCCTCGATGTCGAAGCCTTCGGTCAGGCCGATGTCGTTGCGCTTAGCAGTTACCTTGGCGTACTTGATAGCCGAGAGGGAGTCGATAGCGATTGACAGACCGGCTGCGCCATAGGCGATGTTGATCTTCGGGTCGGTGTCGATGAATGCCATCTGTGCCTTCTCGTAGTAGTACTTGTCGTGCATGTAGTGGATGATGTTCATCGCGTCGTTGTAGA
>CAVKGN010000068.1:9336-11217 GCA_963655595.1 uncultured Oscillospiraceae bacterium | reverse complement strand
GACACCCTTGTGCGCTATGGCAACCGTTACCAGACGGACAAGGCCGAAAACACCTTCTCGCTCTTCGGCGAAAGCGAGATGCTCGAAATCAGCAAGCCTGAGCCGCCCAAGAACGTAGAGCGGTGGAGCGACCTTGAACGTCTGAACCGCGAACGCGACCTGATAGGCATATATATATCTGGCCACCCGCTCGACGCATACAAAATCATCGTGAACGACGTGTGCAACATGCGCATGACGCAGCTCGAGGACGTGACGCCCTTTGCCAACCGCGATGTAATGCTCGGCGGCATTGTGACCGACCTGCGCACGGGACAGTCGCGTACGGGCAAACCCTACGGCATCATCAAGATGGAGGATTACAGCGGTGCTGGCGAGATAGCCCTCTTCGGCGAAGACTGGGCAAGGTTTAGCGGCTACTTCCAAAAGGGAAACTCGCTCTTCATCACTGGAAGGGTGGAGCAGAAACGCTGGAAAGCCGACGAGTACGAGCTCAAACTCGCCCGTGTGGAGTTCCTTACCGACGTGAAAGACCAGAAGGTGAAGACCATCACCATCTCGCTCTACACCGACAAACTCACGCAGAGCGTAGTGACCGAGATGTCTACTATTATGAAGGACTCGCCCGGGCCGACGGAAGTACTGTTCAACGTGCACGACACCGAAAAGCAAATGCAGGTGATGGTGCAGAGCAAGAACACCCGCATATCCGTGGACGGCGCACTCATTGACTTCCTGAAACGCAACAGCATGGCGTACACTCTCAACTAATGGCACGCTAATTGCTGACCTATTAGGCATAAACATACACGCAATATAATATAACCTCAATAACAGCTTACACAAAATGGAAAAAATCATCACCGACTCAAACTACGAAAGCATCGTAGCCGAAGGACTCCCCATCGTGCTTGACTTCTCCGCCACCTGGTGTGGCCCCTGCAAGAAGATTGCCCCCATCATTGACGAACTCGCTGCCGAATACGAAGGCCGCGTAAACGTGGGTAAGTGTGACGTGGACGACAACGAGGAACTCACCTCAAAGTTTGGCATCCGCAACGTGCCCACCGTCCTGTTCATCAAGAACGGCGAAGTGGTAAACAAAAACGTTGGCGCAGCCCCCAAAAGCACCTTTGTTGAAAAGATTGAAGAACTGCTGAAATGAACATCGACGACGAACTGATGCTCGACGCGCAGGAGGACGCTGCTGCTGTAGCCTACATTAAGTCACACCTGCCGCAGGAGTTGCAAGAGAAGTTTGGCGACGACCTTCTCTACTACTTCCTTGACCTCATCGTGGAGTACTACACCGAGAGCGGCGTGCTTGACGCAGAACCCGACGCCGACGGCTATGTGGAAATAGACCAGGAAGAAATGGCCGCCACTCTTGCCAAGAAGGCTAAGAAGGAAGGCATGGGCGACTTTGCCCCCGACGATCTGCTCTTCGTGGTGCAAGCCCACATGGACTTTGAGGAGGAACAAGAAGCCCTCTGATAGGCACACAATAAGCCCAAGAACTGACAAAAGGGGCTGCAACGCTATGCAAAATGTGCGTTGCAGCCCCTTAATCATGCCCAGACCGCCCCGTTTGGCCACAAAATCGGACAAGCGCCGTTATAGAGCGCAGATAGATTGTATATTTGCAGTATACACAGAAAGCGCAATACAGAACACTATGCAACTCGATACACTCCCACAAATCCGCGCGGCGTTTCGCAAGTTCCTTATAGCTTCGCTCCTCACCATGGCCGCCATTCAGCTGTCTATGTTTATTGACGGTCTGATGCTCTCCTTTTTCAGCAGCAACGAGGCAATGGCCAGTTTGAACCTGTCGCGCCCCATTATGCAGACGTTCTACGCCATAAGCATTGTGCTGGGCAA
>CAVKGN010000068.1:0-8972 GCA_963655595.1 uncultured Oscillospiraceae bacterium | reverse complement strand
GGAGCTGCCGTTGCTACAGTGTTGAGTTACGTAGCCTCGAGCTTGATGCTCCTGGCACATTTCAGGCATAAAGACACACTGAAATTCACCTCTATCGTAAAGATGCGCGAACTTGGACAGGCTTTGAACGTTGGTCTGCCTTTTGGCGTGGCCACGCTGCTCATCGCCGTCCAGATGTGGGGCTGCAACCTTATGGTTCAAGAACAGCTTGGCAGTAGTGGCACAGTGGCGTGGTCGGTTTGTATGTATCTGCTTGGTTTCTCCATGATATTCCTTTCGGGTACGCTCAAAACCTTGCAGCCCCTTGCCAGCATACTCAAAGGGCAGGGCAACCGTGAAGGTGCGTTGAAGGTGGTGTCATACAGTTATACCTTCCTCACTGTCTGTCTGGCAGTGTACGTCATCCCCCAGCTGACAGCATCCGGTTCGGTAGCCTGGCTCTTCAATATCAATGAGGAGGCAAGCAGAGTCGCCGTGATGGAAGCTGTGCCCGCCTATTCGTGGAACATCGTCCTGCAATGTATGATGTACCTGTTGCTACCTATTTACCAGCTTTACGGCAATAAGACCTTTGCCTACGTGTTGAGCATCACACAGTCCGTCGCTCCGATGATTGGCATGTGGGTGATGTTCCAGTTGGCGCCCGACTGGTGCTGGTACGGGCCGGCAGCGGGGCAACTTGTGGTGCTTCTTATCATCCTTGTTACCACCGAACTAAAACGACTGCGCAACCGCTCGCTGCTTCCTATTTTACTAATGCCGAAAGAATAGCAAAACGGCTACGTAACAGCAAATTGAAGTCCTACGAGGCATTTGAACGGCAGAAACACATGAAAGACAGCAGATCTTCATAACTTTGCGATATACCGAAGACACGAATTCACCGACAATGAAAAACATAAAAACACACGATATGCAAACGCATTACCTCCTGCAATCACAACTTGGCGTTTTCCTTGAATGGATGAGCGCGCCCGAACAGACGAAGTATAATGTCGCTTTCTACGTGGAGCTGCCCAAGGATACCGACGAAAAACGGCTTGCCGATGCGTTGGGCAGGATGGTGGCCGACCACCCCGACCTGACGATGCGTTTCCAGATGGAGGACGGAATCCCCATGCAGTGGCGCGACGCGTCGATGAAGCCCAATATTACAAAGTGCCAAAAGACGGACGCCGAAGTGGAAGAGCTGCGCAAAGGTGCGTTTATGCGTCCTTTCGACCTGCTTAGCGGCGAACCTCTGCACCGTATATCTATTATAACCACCGAGAGTGGGCGCAAACATCTGTTCGTTGACGTGCACCACACCCTCTTCGACGGCTATTCCATGGACAAATTCCGTGCCGACGTTGACAAATATTACACTGATCCTACATACGCTGACCCTCAGACATACGGACTCTGCGAGGCTGGCGACGACGAGAATGCGTCATTCACCTCCGCTGAAAGCAAACAGGCCAGGGAGTCAACCTTGCAGCGAGTCAGCGGAAGTGAGTTCCTGCAATGGGCAGCTCCCTCTACCGACATGTGGGGCGAACTCGCTGAGGAGACAGCCACAATATGCAAGGAGAAAGTAGATAAATGGTGTGCAGAACACAACGCCCGTCCCTCGCAACTCATTATGGCTGCCTTTGCCCTCGTTATGGCAAAGGCCACACGCAAAAATGATTTCTGTTTCCAGAGTGAACAGAACGGACGTTGCGAAAAGACGGCCAACGACTACGGTATGTACGTCAAAGGACTCCCCGTGCATATTGTGATAGACTACGGACAAACCATTGCACAATATCTTGACCAATTGCGCAAGGAGTGGCGCACGGCAAAGGCTGACAATGCCTTTTACCCAATGACGCACCTCCACACCGACACGCAGATGCTGCCTTCGGTATGCTTCAACTTCCTGGCAGGTGTTGGCAACTTCTACGACCGTCAGTTTGCTGGCGAGACGGTGCATTGGAGTATGATACGCAACGTGGTGAACGACCGCGACCTGATGATTGAGGTGTTTGCCAATGACGGCGCCTACGAGATATGTGCCGACGCCAGCGAAAAGCGTGTGGACCGTCAGACGTTGAAGACGATTGCCACTGCTGTGAAGAGCTGCGCCGAGTGCATCATGGTTTCTTCGTTGGACAGCAAACTCAACACCGTGGAAACGACCACCGAGGAGGAACGCCACGAACTCGTAGCTCTGGGTACGGGAAAGAACACACCCTACGACAAGAGCCAGACCCTCGTAAGCCTTTTCCGCAAACAAGCAGCCGCCACGCCCGACAACATTGCCGTTGTATTTAAGGATAAGCAGTTGACCTACCGCGAAGTAGACAGACTGACGGATAACCTCGCTGCCTATCTGCACGACGAGTGCGGAGTGAAGTCCGAGCAGGCTGTGGGCTTGATGATTGACCGCAGTGAACTCATGGTCATTTATCCCCTCGCTGTGATGAAGGCGGGTGCAGCCTATATGCCGCTCGATCCTCACTTCCCCACTGACCGCCTTATGTATATGATAGCCGATGCAAAGGTGCAGCTTATCCTTACCGAGGATAACTTGCTGGAAGAGGCTATCCCCGAGTACACAGGTCACGTGATAAAGTCCGACGAGGCACTGACTGTGCCCGACTGCAAGGCCGTTCCCGAAGGCCCCAAGGCTGAGAACATGATGGTGGTGCTCTACACTTCTGGTTCAACCGGTAAGCCGAAGGGCGTAGTGCTTGAACAACGTAACCTCGTGAACTTCTGCGACTGGTACAAGCGGGAAATATCGTTGACCCCAGCCGACCGCAGCGTGGCGTATGCCAACTTCGGTTTCGATGCCCACATGATAGACCTTTACCCCATGCTCACAACGGGCGGCTCTGTGCTGATACTCCCCTCCGAGGTGCGCATGGACCTGAACGTAATCCACTCCATCATTGAGGACAACGGCGTGACCATGGCATTCTTTACCACACAGGTGGGCGTGCAGCTGGCGACGATGTTTAAGTTTAAGAACCTCCGTGTGCTTAGCGTCGGCGGTGAAAGACTTATGCCTATGCCTGTGCCCGACTACACGATGTACAACATCTACGGCCCGACGGAGTGTACTATTTGTTGCACGACCTACATCCTGCAAAAGGATTACGAGAATGCACCTATCGGCAGTACGCTCGACAATTACTCGCTCTATATCGTGGACGACACCATGCACCTGCTGCCGCGCGGCTTGGCAGGCGAACTCCTTGTGGGCGGCGACGGCGTAGGACGCGAATACCTGAACAACCCGAAGATGACGGCCGAAAAGTTCGTCACTATTGGGGGCAAGAAGATGTACCGCACGGGCGACCTCGTACGCTGGAATGCCGACGGCAACGTTGAATACATCGACCGCCTCGATGGCATGGTGAAGATGCGCGGCTTGCGCATTGAAATAGGCGAGATTGAGGCGCGACTCAGTTCCTTCGAGGGCATCGAGACATGCGCCGTGGCTGTGAAGGAAGTGAACGGCGTGCAGATGCTTTGCGCATATTATACTACCGCTGACCAGTCAGACCTTGACACCGATAAGATAAAGGCATACCTCTCCGAGACACTCACCGAATTCATGGTGCCTGAGTCGTATATGCGTATGGACAAGTTGCCGCTCACCCCCAACGGCAAAGTGAACCGAAAGTCTCTCCCCGTGCCAGAGATAGAAGTGGGCGAGATTGTCGTACCCGAGACTGACACCGAAAAGAAACTCTTTGAGCTGCTTGCCGAACTGCTCAAGACCGACCAGTTTGGCATAACCACCAACCTCGTACACATGGGGCTTACCTCCATCATGAGCATGCGCTTGGCGGCAAATATACAGATGAAGTTGGGGGCTTCTCTGCGGATGAAACAAATTACGGCGAACCCGACGATTAAAGCCATTGCTCAACTGGTGGACAGTGCCGAAGGCGACGCACAAGGCGGCGATGCCTGCACGAAGCATGAAAAGAGAGACGCTTACCCGCTGTCGGAAAGTCAGATGGGCGTATTTGCCGACTGGCAGATGAACCCCGACTCCGTGCAATACAACATCCCGACGCTTGTCACGGTCAACGGACATACGGCCAACGAAGTGAAAGAGGCAGTAGAGAAAGTAATTGAAGCACATCCCGCTATTAAGTCACACTTTGCCCTGCAAGACGGCAACGTGGTGCAACTCCGCCTTGACGACGAGACCATCACCGTCGGTATTGAGACGTTGGACGAAGAACCGACGCGCAGCTTTTTCCAACAGAAGATCACCCCATTCAACCTTCTCGAAGGACCGCTCTGCCGTTTCACGGTCTACCAAACGCCCAAGCACATCTATCTATTAGCCGACGTGCATCACAGCATCTTCGACGGCTTCTCTATGGTAGCGTTCACATCTGACCTGTACCAAGCCCTTTGCGGCAATGCCATCGAGAAGGAAGAGGCTCTTAGTTTTGACCATTCGCTCGACGAACAGGAAGCGATGAAGGGCGAACAGATGACAAAGGCAGAGGCATATTTCCGCACGTTGCTCAATGGTGCAGAGACTACGGAATATCCCAACAGCATAGATGCTGACCCGGAGGCAAAGGGCATAGGCAATGCACTGAAAAAGGTGGAGGCTAAGCCCATCAACGAGTTCTGCACGAAGAACGGAATAACAGCAAACGCCTACTTCCTTGAAATACTCACGCAGGTGCTGCATCGTGCCACGCGCAACGACAACGTGACCATCTGCACCATTCACAACGGCCGCCCTGAACTCAGGTGGATGCGCACGTTTGGTATGTTCGTCAAGACCATCCCCGTGGTGAGCAACCTCGACGACAAGACCGCTGCGCAAACAACCATTGCCCAATGCGCCGCCGACTTCGACAAGCAACTCAGCGACACGCGCGACAATGACATCTATCCCTTTACGCAGATAGCGGAGACGTTCCACATTCGTCCGTCGATACTCTACGTGTACAACGCCGACTTGCTCGACACGGACGGCGACTTGTCAAAGTGCCTCTCCACAGAGGTGCTCGAGTTGCAGAAGGTGAAAACGCCTCTGACCTTTACCGTAGCGTCGGACGGCGAAGGAAACTATACGCTCCACCTTAAATACGACCCGCAACGATACAGCGAGGCGGACATGACCTATCTGGTCAATGCGCTTGAAGCTGCGGCACAGAATGCACTCCATGCGCCGAGTATTGCCAAGCTCTCGCTCCTCAATGCCGAAACGACGGAACAGGTGAACAAATTCCACTCTACGGCTCAGTGCGACGTACCTTATAAGCTCTATTACCAGGCGGTTGAGGAGAACGCCGTGAAATACGCTGACCGTACAGCCCTGATTGCCAAAGACGGTGAACTGACTTTCAGCGAGTTTAATGCCGAGGCAAACAAGGTGGCACATGCCCTGATGAGACGTGGCGTAAAACGTGGCGATAGGGTAGTGCTGTTGTTGCCGAGGCGCACGTCAGTCATTGTTTGTATGTACGGCGTCACCAAGACAGGGGCAGCCTATATCCCCTGCGACCCCGAATATCCTGCCGATCGCATCAACCTTATCCTGACAGACTCCGAGGCGCAGTACATTATTACCACGCCCGACAAGGCCAGCAACTATCCTGCGGAGCGTGTCATCTTGGTTGACGAAATCTATAAGAGCGCCAACGCACAACCCGGCGATGAGCAGAACCCCAACGTCGAGGTAAGTCCCGACGACCTTGCATACCTTATATATACGTCGGGCTCAACAGGGCGTCCCAAGGGCGTTATGTTGCGTCACCGCGGTATAACCAATTATCTCTACGACCACGAGGCAAACGTACACATTCACGCCTTGCATGAGCTGGACGTGAAGACGTTCGTGAGCATCACGACGCTTTCGTTCGACATGTCACTGAAGGAGTTTGCCGGCTCGCTCTCAAACGGTATTACCACCGTGCTTGCCGACGAAGACGAGGTGATGGATCCCACGCTGCTTGCTCAGCTTATGGAGCGCACACACGCCGAGGCAATCAACGGCACGTGCTCGCGTATTCAGTCGTATTTTGAACTTGATGCCTTTAAGGTTGCAATAAGTCACTGCAAGACAGTTTGGGCTGGCGGCGAGATGTACACTCCTGCCATGCTGAAACAGTTGCAGGGCATGGGGCCGCGTCTGTTCAATACTTACGGACCGACGGAGATTACCGTGTCGTCGAACATTGCTGAACTCACTCACGCCAAGCGCATCACAGTGGGACGGCCGTTGCTCAATTACGTGGAATACATCGTCGACATCTTCGGCAACGAACTGCCGCTGGGCTTCTCGGGCGAATTGCTGATTGGCGGTCCTGGCGTGGCTAAGGGCTACAACAACCTGCCCGAAATGACGGCTAAGAGTTTCATCGATTACCGCGGCGAACGCGTCTATCGCTCGGGCGACCTTGCTCGTTGGACGGCCGATGGCGAGGTCGAGATCCTCGGACGCATCGACAGCCAAGTAAAACTTCGCGGTTTCCGCATTGAGCTTGGCGAGGTTGAGGGCGTAATCAGTAGTTTCCCCGGCGTGCAGAATGCCGTAGTCGACGTGAAGAAACTCGGCGGCATCGAACACCTGTGCGCCTACTACGTCTCCAAGGACGAGATTGACGAACAAGCACTTGGCGAACACGTCAGCCACAAACTCACGGAATACATGGTTCCGTCGGTGTATATGCGTTTGGACAAGCTTCCGCTTACGCCCAACGGAAAGATGAACCGCAAGGCGTTGCCCATTCCCGAACTCAAAGAGACGACTTCGCAAGCCGGAGGTTATGCCGCTCCCGAGGGACAGACCGAGACGGACATCTGCGAAGCCTTTGCCAAGACTTTGGGACGCGAAAGGGTAGGGGCGAACGACGACTTCTTCCAGATGGGCGGTACGTCAATCAGTGCCATTAAGGTGGTGGCCGCACTCGCCACGAAGGGCTACAAGATATCGTTCAAGGACGTGTTCGAGTACAAAACGCCGCGCATCCTCGCTGTCAGCCTCAAAATTAAGCAAGAGGCGGCAGCTGTTGCACAACCTGTTGTACAGAACGTGAAGGTCGCCGAAGAACGGAAGTCGGAGTATGCTGACATTCTCGACGCCAACACGCTCGATGCCCTCCGCAACGGCGAGAGCCAAAAGCTGGGCAACGTTCTTCTTACGGGTGCCACAGGCTTTATGGGCGTTCACCTTCTCCACGAACTACTGGAGAATGAGGACGGACATATATATTGTGTCCTGCGCAAGAAGAACGACATCTCTGCCGCCCAGCGTTTGCAAACAATCTTCTTCTATTACTTCGACGAAATGCCGACGGAGCAGTTCGAAGAGAGAATCACTGTGATAGAAGGCGACCTGACGGACCAAGCCACCATTGACGCTCTGCCCACCGACATTGACACGGTGATGAACTGCGCCGCGAACGTGAAGCACTTCTCTGCCGGCAACGACATTGAGAAGGTAAATGTGGAGAGCGTGCGCAACCTCATAGCGTGGTGTCTCAAGAACGACGCACGCCTTGTACACACGTCCACGGTGAGCGTTGCGGGTCAGAGTGTGGACGGCTATCCTGCGCCCGACACGAAGATCACGGAACACATGTTCGACTTCGGTCAGGAGTTGAGCAACCAGTACGCACGGTCGAAGTACCAAGCCGAAGAACTCATCTTCAAAGCCATTCGCGAGCAAGGGCTCAACGCCAAGATTATGCGTGTGGGCACGCTCTCTTCTCGCAATGTCGACGGTGAGTTCCAGATTAACTTCAACAGCAACGCCTTCATGGGACGTATCCGCGCCTTTGCCATTATGGGGAGCGTAAGCTACGAGATGCTCGACAGTCCCTGCGAGTTCTCGCCCATCGACGACGTGGCGCGCGCCGTACGCTTGCTGTCCTCCACGCCGCGCAAGATGGTGGTGTTCCATCCCTGCAACAACCACATCTTCCCCTTGGGTGATGTGTTGCGCATCCTCAGCGTCGTCGGTGTCCACATCCAGCCGATGGAGAACGAAGAGTTCCAGAAAGTAGTGAACCAAATGCTTGCCGACGAAAGCAAGGCCTCCGTATTGCAGCCGCTTTTGGCCTACACCGACAACGGCGGGCAGCATGATGTGCGCATCCTGGGACGCGATAGCCACTATACCACGCAGGTACTCTACCGCTTGGGCTTCAACTGGTCGTACACGTCGTGGGACTACGTGGAGCGTTTCGTGAAGCAAATCCACAGTTTCGACTTCTTCTAATAAGTTAGGCTCGGTCAAGCCAAAAGCCGCCTCCCCCTAACGGACAAATATTTCGGGCTGAAAGCCAAGCTACTCACACACAAAGAGCAGCCTGACTTCCAGCCCGATTTGTCATTAGCAAAGCCCCCAAAAGAATGCTTATCCTCGAAAAAGTGTGTAATTCCCGCTGCTTTATCCTCGAAAAAGTGTGCTTTTTAGCCCAAACTATCCTCGAAAAAGTGTAGTCAGCGCCTCTGGCTATCCTCGAATAAGTGTATCTTCGCAATCAAAATTTCCCGTATTTCCTCTATTTCCTAAAAGGATTTTGATGTCTTTTAGTTATTAACACCTCACAAACATGAACACCTATTTCAGAAACATATTGGCAATTATCCTCTGCATGACAACAACAGCGTGCTGGGGAGATGACTGCACGATGAAGAGAGACACAATTGTCTGCATCGTAGAGAACGAAGCAGTCCGCTACGTGATGGCTAATTCCGACGCGCGCTTTTGCGAGACGCCGAGTTGTATTCCCCAGGCATACTTTGACAACGACGCGCGCTCGTTCCGTCCTGATCAGCCCAACGGACTTTCAATTCAGTTCTTTGCCAAAAAGGCTAAGTACGCCGTAGTTACACTTACGGAGGATACGCGTGAAGTTAAGACAGTTCTCCGCGACACCGTTAGCGTGGTGGACGGAAAGGGCGTCTGCCTTCTGACAAACCTTGTGCCGGGACGTACTTATTCTTATACAGTCACTGCC
>CAVKGN010000067.1:3977-11364 GCA_963655595.1 uncultured Oscillospiraceae bacterium | reverse complement strand
CCCTGCGCAAGGAAAAATTATCCCTGCGCTGGTGAAAATCCTCCCTGGGAGGACTGGAGTCCTCCCCCGGCGGACTCCAGTCCTCCCGCGGGGGACTGTAATCCGCCCGCGGAGGACTTTACCGCGGGCGGGGATGGGCGGCACTTAGCCGTACCAAATTGTGAGTTAGTCGTACCAATTTGTGAATGGCTCGTAGGCGTCGAAATCCAGCTCGGCGGTGACGCCAACGGTCTTCAATGCCTCGCGGGCAAACTCCTGGTCGGCTGGCGAGAGCGGGAAGGTGCCTCGTCGCCGCTCAAAGAAGGAACTGCGCCCCCAGCGGTCGGTGCAAATCTTCTTGAAGCGGTCGTACTGCTCCGGGAACATGTTTTGCTGAAAGTTCATGAAGCCCAGAGCGTAGGGCACGGGCTTGCTGTCGCGGTAGAAGGGGCACGAGGCGTCCTTGACGCAACGTTCGGGGTTGACGAGGCGAATGGTGTCGTACTTCTGCACGGCATCCTTGTAGAACTGCTGGTGCAGACAGGTGGCGGCTGCCAGGCAGTCGAGGAACTGACACACGGGGTAGCCGTCGGGGAGTGATTTGTAATAGCGCTTGGGCATCTCTATAAGTATTTGGGGTTAAGTTATTGAAAATAAATGCGTTTCACGCGGGTGCTAACGGAGGTCAGCACCTCGTAGGGGATTGTTCCGAGTTTGTCGGAGAGGACGGTGACGGGCAGGTTGTCGCCGAAGATTTCCACGGCGTCGCCCTCTTTGCAGTCAATGTCCGTCACGTCGATCATGCACACGTCCATGCAGATGTTGCCGATGTAGGGCGCGGGCTTTCCGTTGACCAGGCAGTAGCCGTTGCGGTTGCCCAGGTGGCGGTTGAGGCCGTCGGCGTAGCCAATGGGGATGGCGGCTATGCGCGAGTCGCGCTCCACGAACGAGCGGCGCGAGTAGCCCACGCTGTCACCCGCTTTGACGGAGCGTATTTGCAATATGGTGGTGCGCAGGGAGGTAACGTTGTGCAGGCGGCGGTTGTCGATGGGGTCGATGCCGTAGAGGCCGAGGCCCAGGCGAACCATGTCGAGGTGGCGTTCGGGGAAACGCTCTATGCCCGCACTGTTGCAGATGTGGCGCAGGATTTTGTGTGGGAACGCCGCTTGCAGTTCGCGAGAAGCCTTGTCGAAGAGGTTGAACTGCATAGTGGAAAACTCGTCAAAATCAGGAGAGTCCGACCCCACGAAGTGCGAGAACACCGAACGCGGCACGAGCGCCGTTTGGCCCGTGAGGCGAGCGATGAGTTCGGGGATGTCCGTCTCAGGGTTGAAGCCCAGGCGGTGCATACCCGTGTCGAGCTTGATGTGGACGGGGAACGACTGTATGCCCTCGCGCTTTGCAGCACGGGACAGGGCGTCGAGCAGCTTGAAGTTGTACACCTCTGGCTCCAGGTCGTATTCAAAGAGCGTGTTGAACGCCGTCATTTCGGGGTTCATCACGATGATACCCGTCGAAATGCCTGCGCGGCGCAGCTCCGCCCCTTCGTCAGCCACTGCCACGGCAAGGTAGTCCACGCCGCGGTCTTGCAGCGTCTTGGCAATCTCCACCGCTCCGGCGCCGTAGCCTGAGGCCTTCACCATGCACGTAATCTTCTCGCCGTGGGTGAGGAACGAGCGGTAGAAGTTGAGGTTTTCGCCGATGGCTTCGAGGTTTACGGCGAGCGTTGTCTCGTGTACGCGGAACGACAGGAGTTCGGCAATCTTCTCGAAGCCAAACTTGCGCGCCCCCTTGATGAGTACCATCTCGTTGGCAAGCGTACCAATGACACCACTCTCAATGAGCGCCTCGCTCGTGGGGAAGAACATCTTCTTGACGTTGAACAGCTGGTGCGCAGCCGATATGTCCTTGCCCACACCTATGAGGCGGTCAATGCCGCGGCGGTTCACCATCTCAGCCACCTTGGCGTAGAGCTGAGGGGCAGGCAAGCCCGTTTGCAGAATGTCGGAGAGGATGAGCGTTTTCTCCTTGCGCTCGCCCTCGGGGCGGCGGTTGAGGAAGTCCAGCGCAATGTCGAGCGACGTTACGTCGGAGTTATATGTATCGTTAATGAGCGTGCAGCCGCGTACGCCCTGTATCACTTCGAGGCGCATGGCAACAGGCTCCAGCGTAAGCATACGGCGACTCACCTCCTCAGGCGCCAGGCCCAGGTAGAGGCACACCGCCAGGCAGTGCGTGCAGTTCTGCACCGACGCCTCGTCGGCGAAGGGGATGGTGAGCGAATGTTCTGCCCCCTGGTAGCGGTAGCGCAGGACGGTAGAGCCGCCCTGCTGCTCCTGGTTCAGGATGAAGAGTGGCGCCGAGGCGTCCTTGCGCGACCAGCCCAGGCACTCGCCGTGGAAGAGCGAGTTTTGCAGGCACTCGCTGATGATGGCGTCGTCCGCACAATAGATGAGCACCTCAGCGTCCTTAAAGAGAAGGAGTTTTTCGTGGCACTTCTCCTGCACGGTGGCAAAGTTCTCCTGGTGCGCCGCGCCAATGTTTGTCATCAGGCCAATGGTAGGCTGAATAATGTCCTTCAAAGCCGCCATCTCGCCCACCTGCGAAATGCCCGCCTCGAAGAGAGCCACCTGCGACTGGCCGTTGAGCAGACAGACACTCAGGGGTACGCCAATCTGCGAGTTGTACGAACGCGGTGAACGCGTAACGCGGAGCGACGGCGAGAGCAGCTGATAGAGCCACTCCTTAACCACCGTCTTGCCGTTGGAACCCGTGATGCCCACCACGGGAATGCTGTACTCCTCGCGGTGGCGCTCCGCCAAGCGTTGCAAGGCTTTGAGCGGACTCACCACGAGCAGGAAGTTGGCGTCGGCATAGCGCTGGGCGCAGTCGTCGGGCACGGAGCCCACCACGAAGTTGCGCACCCCTCGGCGGTAGAGGTCGGGGATGTAGCGGTGGCCGTCGCCCAGCTTGGTGCGGATGGCGAAGAAAAGGGAACTTTCGGGGAATGCCAGGGAGCGGCTGTCGGTGAGGAGCCACTCAATCTCGGCGTCGGCACTGCCGTAGCGGCGTGCGCCAATCAGGGCAGTGATGTTGTCTATTGTGTAGTGCATGGTATGTATGCTATGAGGTTTCTATAATATCAATCGTTAGGGGGCAGCGTGTGCCACTTGCGTTGGAACTCCTCACGCCTGCGGCAGAGCGTTTGCAGGAAGCGCTGGTGACTCTCGCTCTCGGGGTGGACGGGGCGGTGCTCAGCAGCGCGAATGAGCCACTCCCGTTCGCGGGCATATTCGTCCATTTCAGGGGTGAACGTCCACTCGCGGAACCGCTCCCACACGTAGTCCACCGCCTGGTCGGACGGGTGGAGCATGTCCTCCTTGTAGAACCGGTAGTCGCGGAGTTCGTCCGTCACAATCTCGTAGGCTGGGAAGTAACCCACGGCCTCGAACCGCTCGCACAGAGCATCGATGAGCAAGAGCAGGCGCGCCTTGCTGCGAGCACTCTCCATGAGGCCGTACTTGCGGTAGCGGTAAGGGCTGAGCGTGAACACCACCTTCAAGTCAGCCCCCCGAAGGCGGAAGAGCGACTGAAGCGTCGCCGTCCAAGCCTCAACGCACTCCCCAAGCGGCAGCACCTCCTCACGGAATAGGCGCGAGGGCTGCTTGTGACAGTTCGCCACGATGCGCCCCGCGTTGTCGCCCTCAGCAAGGCGGTACACGTGGTCCGTGCTGAGCGTGACGAAAAGCACGTCGAGACGGCCGAAGAGCGGCGCATGGCGGCGGAGGTTCTCCTCCAACGAAAGGCAAAGAGAGGATTGGCTTTGTGCAGAGTAGAGCGTGGCGTAGTCCCAGTGGCGCCACTCGCCCTCGGGCGTGCAAAACGTGCCAGAAGGGAGGTTGTTGTGTTGTTCCTGACCGAGCTGGATGTATTCGTCCACCACCTGGCGGATGCTGTGCGGATTGTAGAGCGTGCCGTGCGGATTGAGGCAGAGCTGCTCGCTGGGGAGACAGCGCGCCAAACGGGCACCGATGTGATCGGCGAAGCACGACCCTAAAAGCATCACCCTGGAACGGGGCGTTAGGCTAACGAAAGGGGCCGGCAAATCCACGGCTGTACGAAATTCCATATCAACGCAAAAGTACAGTTTTTATCTATACCCTTGAAGGGTTTAGAGTATTATATTAACTTTGCGAGACGGGGACAGACGCCTCCGTTCCCGCCGTTTTTTACTGCGTTATTCACTCAAAAACATCCCTGAAAGGTGAGAATACTCTTCCTATCCGACATACACGGCTCGCTGCCCGCGCTCGATGCCGTGCTGGGCTACTACGACGCCCACCACTACGACCAACTCGTGATACTTGGCGACATTCTGAACTACGGTCCGCGCAACGGCCTGTGCCAGGGCCTCGACCCGCAAGCCATTGTGGACCGACTGAACGCCCGCGCAGCAAGCATCGTAGCCGTGAGGGGCAACTGCGACTCCGAGGTGGATCAGATGTTGCTCAACTTCCCCATACAAGCCACGTACACCCTGCTCGCTGACAACGGCACGCGCTTCTTCGTGACCCACGGACACATATATAATGAGCGCAACCTGCCCCCTACCCACTCGTGCGAGGTGTTTGTGTACGGACACACCCACATGCAGACGCTCAAAGCCGCCGATGAGGCCATGGGTACGCCCGTGATTGTAAACACCGGCTCGCCCACCTTCCCCAAAGGAGGCAATCCGCCCACCTTTGCCACCTACGCCGACGGCATGCTTGCCGTGCGCACACTCGACGGCACGGCGCTGAGCAGCCTGAAAATCAAATAACCACGTCCCCAAAGCCCAATGGAACAGACCTATACTTACGACGAAGCGTTCAAGGCTTCGCTCAGCTACTTCGGCGGCGATGAACTGGCCGCCCGCGTGTGGGTGAACAAGTACGCCATGAAGGACTCGCAGGGAAACATCTACGAATGTTCGCCCGCCGACATGCACCGCCGACTGGCACGCGAGATAGCCCGCATTGAGAAGAAATACCCCCACCCTTGCAGCGAACAGGAGATATTCGACCTGCTCGACCACTTCCGCTACATCATACCCGCCGGTTCGCCCATGACGGGCATTGGCAACGACCACCAGGTGGCGTCGCTCTCCAATTGCTTTGTGATAGGCACGGAGGGCAACGGCGACTCGTACGGCGCCATTATGAAGACCGACGAGGAACAGGTGCAGCTGATGAAGCGCCGAGGCGGCGTGGGGCACGACCTGTCCGGCCTTCGCCCCAAGGGAACGCCCGTGAAAAACTCCGCCCTGACCTCCACCGGCATCGTGCCCTTCATGGAGCGATACAGCAACTCCACCCGCGAAGTGGCGCAGGACGGTCGCCGCGGTGCGCTCATGCTGAGCATATCCGTGAAGCACCCTGAGGCAGAGCAGTTTATCGACGCCAAACTAACCGAAGGGCGCATCACGGGGGCGAACGTCAGCGTGAAGGTGAGCGACGAGTTTATGCGTTGCGCCGTGGAGGGTAAGCCCTTCCACCAACAGTTCCCCATCGAGGGCGACAACCCGATGGTGGAGCAGACCATCGACGCCGCAGCCCTGTGGAAGAAGATTGTTCACAATGCCTGGCAGAGCGCAGAGCCCGGCGTGCTGTTCTGGGACACCATTCTGCGCGAGAGCATCCCCGACTGCTACGCCGACCTTGGTTTCCGCACCGTCAGCACCAACCCCTGCGGCGAAATACCCCTCTGCCCCTACGACAGTTGCCGTCTGCTCGCCGTGAACCTCTACTCCTACGTAGACCACCCCTTCACGCCCCAGGCGCAGTTCAACTTTGACAAATTCCGCCAACACGTGGCAAAGGCGCAGCGCATCATGGACGACATCATCGACCTTGAAGCCGAAAAGATTGACGCCATACTGCGCAAGATAGACGCCGACCCGCAGACCGACGAGGTGAAGTACACCGAGCGCCACCTGTGGGAAAAGATAAAGCAGAAGACCGCCATGGGCCGCCGTACGGGCGTGGGCATCACCGCCGAGGGCGACATGCTCGCAGCACTGGGCTTGCGCTACGGCACGGATGAGGCTACGGAGATGGCAGTAAAGGTGCAGCAGACGCTTGCCCTGAGTGCCTACCGCGAGAGCGTGGAGATGGCGAAGGAGCGCGGCGCCTTCCCCATGTACGACGCAGGGCGCGAGGAACAGAACCCCTTTATCCAGCGCATTAAGCAGCACGACGAGGCCCTGTACGCCGACATGGTGAAGCACGGCCGCCGCAATGTGGCCTGCCTGACCATTGCCCCCACGGGTACGACCAGCTTGATGACGCAGACAACGTCGGGCATTGAACCCGTGTTTATGCCCGTGTATAAGCGTCGGCGCAAGGTGAACCCCAACGACGTGAACGTGCACGTGGACTTTGTGGACGAAACGGGCGACTCGTTCGAGGAATACATCGTGTATCACCCAAAGTTCGTCACGTGGATGCAGACGCAAGGCATCGACACCAATCAGCGCTACTCGCAGGAGGAGATTGACGCCCTTGTGGAACGCTCGCCCTACTACAAAGCCACGGCAAACGACGTAGACTGGCTTATGAAGGTGCGCATGCAGGGAGCTATCCAAAAATGGGTGGACCACAGCATCAGCGTGACGGTGAACCTGCCGAACGACGTGGACGAAGACCTTGTGAACACGCTCTACATTGAAGCCTGGAAGAGCGGTTGCAAGGGTTGCACCATCTATCGCGACGGCTCACGTTCGGGCGTGCTTGTTAGTACGCAGAAAACGTCGAAGAAGGCCGACGCCGACAAGACCGGCGAGGGCGCATTCAAGATGCCCGAGGTGACGGAACGCCGCCCCGACGTGTTGGAATGTGACGTGGTGCGCTTCCAGAACAACAAAGAGAAGTGGGTGGCCTTCGTGGGTCTGCTCGACGGACATCCCTACGAGATATTCACCGGTCTGCAAGACGACGAGGAAGGCATAGTACTGCCTAAGACGGTGACGAAGGGAAAGATACTCAAAACACTCCTCCCCGACGGCTCGAAGCGCTACGACTTCCAGTTCCAGAACAAACGCGGATACAAGATGACGGTCGAGGGACTGTCGGAGAAGTTCAACAAAGAGTACTGGAACTACGCCAAACTCATCTCCGGCGTGCTGCGCTACCGTATGCCCATCGAGAACGTGATAAAGCTCGTGAACTCCTTGCAGCTCGAAAGCGAAAACATCAACACGTGGAAAGTGGGCGTGAGCCGCGCCCTGAAAAAGTACGTAGTGGACGGCACCGAAGCCAAAGGCCAGATATGCCCCAACTGCGGCCACGAGACATTAGTATACCAAGAAGGCTGCCTCATCTGCAAACACTGCGGCGCCAGCCGTTGCGGCTGAGGATTTTAGCGAGAC
>CAVKGN010000067.1:0-3888 GCA_963655595.1 uncultured Oscillospiraceae bacterium | reverse complement strand
GTTGAACTCAAAATACAACACATGAAGAATACTTTTGATTTTGTAATTCTATACGCTCCCCACAACGCATCGTTTGCAGGCGTGATGGCGCAGCTCAAAGCTCAGGCAGGGCTTAGGCGACTGTTCGTTGTGTGTGCCCCGCAAGAGGAAGAGGCGGCGCGCGCCTTGGAGGACGACCGCTGCACCCTGATTGCGACTCAGAACTGCCGGGGGACGAAGTTCCTACGTCAGGTGGCGCAAAAGGCAGAGGCGCCCTATACGTTCCTTTACCTCAGTCCGCACGAGTTGACGCTGGGCTACCGTTGTCTGGAACGCTTCCTCGCCGTGGCAGCCGACAGCGTGCCGCAAGGTGGACACTTTCTGCTTTACTCCGACCGCAACGACGAGAACGGCGCGCACCCCGTTATTGACTACCAAGAGGGAGCCTTGCGCGACGACTTCGACTTCGGTTCGTTGCTGTTGCTCGACACGCAGAGCATGAAGGACTTCTTCCAGAGCGAGAAGAACATACGTTGCCAGTATGCCGCCCTCTATGCCCTCCGACTCTTCATCAGTCGCAAGGGCACGATACGCCGCATTGCCGAGCCGCTCTATACCGAAAGCACCACCGACAATAGGCCGTCGAGCGAGAAGCAGTTTGACTACGTGTCGCCCTCGAACCGCGAGGTGCAGGTGGAGATGGAACGCGTATGCACCGAACACCTTAAACAAGTGGGGGCGTGGCTCGCGCCAGCAGAATACGACGAACTGCCCCACGACAAGACAGACTACCCCGTTGAGGCCAGCGTGATTATCCCCGTACGCAACCGTGTACGTACTATTAAGGACGCTGTGGCGAGTGCGCTCGAACAGACGGCACCCTTCCCCTTCAACGTGATTGTGGTGGACAACCATTCCGACGACGGTACGGCTGAGGCTGTGCGCGAATTCAGCAGCGACCAGCGAGTGGTGCTGCTCCAACCCGAACGCACCGACCTGGGCATTGGCGGTTGCTGGGACTATGCCGTGCGCTCCGAACACTGCGGACGGTACGCCGTGCAGCTCGACTCCGACGACCTCTATTCCTCGCCCCAAACGCTCGAACGCATTGTCAGCACCTTCGAGCACGAGAAGGCGGCGATGGTGATTGGCAGTTACCGCATGGTGAACTTCGCGCTCGAAACACTTCCGCCGGGTCTCATTGCCCACAGCGAGTGGACGGCCGACAACGGACGAAACAATGCCCTGCGCATAAACGGACTGGGCGCGCCGCGAGCTTTCCGCACGGACATACTGCGCCGCATAGGTTTTCCGAACACGAGCTACGGCGAGGACTACGCCCTGGGGCTGGCCTTTTCGCGCCACTACCGCATCGGGCGCATCTTCGACGAGCTTTACCTCTGCCGCCGCTGGGACGGCAACTCCGACGCCGCTCTGAGCGTGGAGAAGCAGAACAAGAACAACTTCTACAAGGACTCGCTCCGCACCATAGAACTGCACGCCCGCCAGCAACTCATCCGCACGTGGAACACTCCGCTCTGCGCCGAGGAGGTGGAAGCCTTCTTCGCCCGTCAGCTCGAACAATGGAGCGAAGCCCGCGAACGGGTGGAGGCCCTTGCCAAGAGCGCGGAACTGCGGCCGCTCGTGCACAACGACCTTGAACTCGCCGTGCAGTACAACCCCTCGCGCATCGTCAGCACGGGGGCAAAGGTGGACAAAGCCACCATACGGAAGCGTCCCTGTTTCCTCTGCGACATTAATCGTCCGGCTGAACAAAAGGAACTGCCTGTGCTGGGTAGCTTGCAGGTGTTGGTGAACCCCTACCCCATCCTGCCGCAGCACCTGACCATACCGACACGTCGCCACGTAAGGCAACACTTCTCACGCTTCGCCTCGCTCATCGACAAAATTGCTTGGAGCTTGCCCGATATGTTCGTCTTCTACAACGGTGCACGTTGCGGCGCATCAGCTCCCGACCATGCCCACCTGCAAGCCGGTAAGCGCGGCCTTGTGCCCATTGAGAAGAACTGGCAAGTGTTCGACAACCGCCTGGAACGGATTTACCCCTCGACAAAAGCCGAGGAGGCAGAGATGGAGGAACAGGGCTACGAGAGTCGTACGTCGGGCATATTCCTGCTCAAAGACTACGCCTGTCCGGCATTTGTGATAAAGGGGCCGGCGAACGATGAGCAGCCCTTCCTGCTCAACAAACTAATGAGCGTGCTGCCCGTGGACGACGACTGCAAAGAGCCCGACGTGAACATCCTCAGCTGGCGGCAGCGTGGCAATGCCTCTGCACCCGACCACATCGTCACCGTGGTGTTTGCCCGCAAGAAGCACCGTCCCGACTGCTACTTTGCCGAGGGCAAGAAGCAGTTTATCATCAGTCCGGGAGCGGTGGACATGGGCGGTCTGCTCATCACGCCGCGCGAGGAGGACTTCCGCAAACTAACGCCCCGCATCGCCGCCTCTATCCTGCGCGAAGTGACACTCGATGAGACGGAGATGAACGCCGTGGTGCGTAAGTTGCACAACGGACACCGCCCCGAACTCGGCGGCAAGACCGAACGCAACGAGACAGCCCTGCTTAAAGCCCTTGTGGACAGAGACCTCAACGTGGGTCTGATGCACGAGGCCACCGTGCCCTTCACGCTCAGCGGTCGCTTTATGGCGAAGGGCGAATTCGTGACAGGCGAGCAACTCGTGGAGTGCTGCGACGGCGCCGTGAAGTGGAACGGCAACGCCTACAACGAGCTGACGTTCACCCCCGAGGACGAGGAGGCGTTCTTCACCCTTGGCGGCGTGACCATCGGCATCAACTTCCACTGGGAACGAAAGGAGACGCAAAGTTTCCGCGGCAAACTCCGCTTTATCGTGGACGAAGAGAAACTCGTAGTCATCAACGACATACCCGTAGAGGACTACCTGGAAAGCGTTATCTCCTCAGAGATGAGTGCCACCTCGTCGCTCGAACTGCTCAAGACGCACGCCGTCATCTCGCGCAGTTGGGTTTACTGCCAGATGCTCCACCGCATGGAGGGCGAGGGCAAGTCGAACGACTTCTTCAACTTCATCCACCGCCCCGACGAGAGCATCCGTTGGCACGACCGTTCCGACCACACGCTCTACGACGTTTGCGCCGACGACCATTGCCAACGCTACCAGGGCATTACGCGGGCGGCTCGTCCGAGCGTGAAGCAAGCCATCCGCGAAACGCGCGGTGAGGTCCTGCTGAGCGGTAACAGCCTTTGCGACGCCCGTTTCTCAAAATGCTGCGGCGGCGTGACGGAGCGTTTCAGCAGCTGCTGGGACGACAGCGACTACGACTACCTGCAGCCCGTGACTGACGGGGAGGCGCCCGTGACCGAGGACCTTTCCATTGAGGAAAACGCCGACAAGTGGATACGCTCGAACCACGAGGCGTTCTGCAACACCACAGACAAAGCCCTCCTCTCGCAGGTGCTCAACAGCTACGACCAGGAGACGGCCGACTTCTACCGTTGGCGCGTAGAAATACCCCAACAGAAACTCCGCGAACTCATTGAGGAACGTACGCAGATGACGTTTGGCGACATCATCGACCTCGTCCCCGTGCAGCGCGGTGCGAGCGGACGCATCATCCGCTTGAAGGTGGTGGGCAAGGAACGTGAGTTCACCATTGGCAAGGAGTTGGAAATACGCCGCTTGCTTTCTGACACCCACCTTTACAGCTCCGCCTTCGTGGTGGAACGCAACGGTGTTGATCCCGCCACGGACGTACCGCAGAGCGTCACACTCATCGGTGCTGGCTGGGGACACGGCGTAGGGCTCTGCCAGATAGGTGCCGCCGTCATGGCCGACAAAGGCTACGAGTACCAGCAAATACTCCGACACTATTATAAAGGAGTGAGCATACAGCGCTTGTCGCAA
>CAVKGN010000066.1:0-11525 GCA_963655595.1 uncultured Oscillospiraceae bacterium | reverse complement strand
GGTCTGCTGTGGGCGGAGACAAACCTCGGCGCAGAAAAGCGCGAGGACAACGGCAACTACTACGCTTGGGGTGAAACAGAAACGAAGGACTCCTACACGAAAGCAAACGCAACGTGGTACGATATAGTTCATTCTGGCAATCTGACCGCCACGGAGGATGCCGCCACCGTGAACTGGGGCAGCGAAGTGCGTATGCCGACAGATGAGGACTTCAAGGAGCTCCTGAACACCGACAACTGCACATGGACTTGGCAGGAGGTAAACGGCAAGGCTGGCTATCTGGTAGTTTCCAAGCAGAATGGCAATGATATATTCTTCCCCGCCGCAGGCTACTACAACGACAAAAAACTCAGTAACAACGGAACGTACGGCTACTACTGGTCCAGCACACCTTACAGCCCCAGAGTTAGCGGTTCGTACTACCTCTATCTCTATGCGTACGGCAACTGCGTTGAGTACTTTATATGTCCCTACACGGGCTACTCGGTGCGAGCCGTGGCGGAATAACAAAGCCAGAAAAGCAACTCACGAAACGCTTTCCGCATGAGACTTGCGGATAGAGAAATCCCCCTTTCATACGCCTGTTGGGATATGAGAGGGGGATTTCTATGTGGGTTGCGATGTAGGTTGAGGCTCCTTCGCAACGTCAATCGGTCAGCAGAACGGTGACCTCGCGGGCACCGTGTGCGCCGAATACCAGGGCTTGCTCAATGTCCGCCGTCTTTGAAGGGCCGGAGATGAAACAGGCGTAGGGTACGCTGCGGTCGTCGGGGAGGCGCTTGTAGGCTTCGTGCATGTTGTTCACAATGTCTGCCTTTCGGAGCAGTATGACGAGTGCCTCGGCGATGAAGTAGACGGCGCGGTGCTTATCGGTTCGCTGTTCAATCCAGCAGCAAGCATTCTCAGCCACGCCAAGGGGCGATTGCAGAATGGCCACGTCCGTGCCGTTCAGTTCGGCGGGAAGTTCCACCGTGTCGGGGTTGAACACGGCCGACTGCGGGAGGCGGTCAGCTCCGTCAAGGTGGTCGACGGTGTTCGCTATGCGTTTGGCATCCGGATAGAGCGAGGCGATAACCTCGCCAGCTGTGTTACCCTGCGCCATGGCGATGGCCCGTCCGCCAGCGGCTTGCAGAGCCTTTGTGAACTGTTCAACGGGGTCGGCGTAGGTGAGGGCGGCCTCTTCGAGCGCCGCAAGCGAGGGCTTGGGATACACCTTGGCCGTGTGGCTGCGTATGGAGGAGAGTATGGTAGATTTACTGCTCATCTTTCGTGTGCTTTTGTTCTTCGTGGTAGAGTTGTTCAAACGTTTTCCGGGCGAAATGCGGCATCTCTCGTTCCTGTCCCCAGGCGTTGAGCGCATTGTTCACCAGGAAGTGGGGTAGGTGGTTGGCAAGCGGAGCCAGGTGAAGGGCAGCGTGGTAGAGGCGTTCGTGGTCGAGCACTAGTTTCAGCCCCTCCGATGCAATTTGCTTGCTAAGACTCCCCGCGCCGAGGGCAGAAAGCCTTTGCCGCCACTGATAAATTTGGTCGGCGAGGTTCACCTTGGCGGGACAAACGTTCTGGCAGGAGTAGCAGAGCGAGCAGGCCGACACGTTGTCCTTGTAGCGGTACATGTCGTGCGCCATGCCGAGGTTGATGCCGATGGGACCAGGGATGAAGTAAGTGTAAGAGTAGCCGCCCGAGCGACGGTATACGGGACACGTGTTCATGCAAGCACCGCAGCGCAAGCAGTTGAGCGTTTGGCGGTGATCCTCACTGCCGAGCAGCTGGCTACGTCCGTTGTCCACAATGATAATGTGCAGTTCGCCCCCCTTGCGCGGCGAGCGGTAGTGCGCGGTGTAGGTAGTGGTGGGCTGCCCCGTGGCCGAACGAGCGAGCAGACGGGTGAACACGCCCAGCGCTTCGCGACTTGGCACAATCTTTTCGATGCCGAAGGCCGTTATTTGCAGCCGTTTGGTGCAGAGCGACGTCCCCATGTCGGCGTTGCCCTCGTTGGTGCAAACCACGCACTCCCCCGTGTCGGCCACGGCGAAGTTTGCACCCGTCATGGCCGCCTCGGCTTGCAGGAACTTCTTGCGCAGGTTGCGCCGTGCCACGTGCGTGAGGTACGTTTGGTCGCAGTTGCCCGGCTCGCAGTCCTCCATCTCGCGGGTGAAGAGTTCGCTGATTTCCTCCTTCTTCACGGCGATGGCTGGCAGCACAATGTGAACAGGCTTGCGGTGGAGCATTTGCAGGATGCGCTCGCCCAGGTCGCTCTCGAGTACCTCAATACCCTTGCCTTCGAGGAAGGGGTTGAGCCCGCACTCCTCGGCGAGCATGGACTTGCTCTTGATGAAATGCTTCACCCCGTGCGACTCCAAGATTTCGGCCACTATCGTGCGGTATTCCTCCGCATCCTTTGCCCAGTGCACCACGGCACCGTTGCGCGTGGCGTTCTCCTCGAATTGTTGGAGCAGTTCTTCAAGGTGAGAGTTGGAGTAGTTTTTGAGAGCCTGTGCGGCGTCGCGCAGCTGTTCCCACTCCGGTATTTCGTGCGCCATGCGGTCGCGCTTCTCGCGCACCATCCAGAGCGTCTCGTCGTGCCAGGCAGCTTGCTTGGCATTCTTCAAAAACTTTGCGGCTTGCTTAGCGTGTTTCGACATATCCTGAGAGTATTTGCGCCACGTGGAGCGTGCGTATGGGTAAGTGGTTGCGTTCTATAATGCCTAGCTGGTGCATCAGGCACGAGCAGTCGGCCCCGACGATAAATTCCGCCCCGGTCTTGACGTGGCGCATCACCTTGTCGCGACCCATCTGGCCCGACACGGCGCTCTCCTCCACGGAGAACATACCGCCGAAGCCGCAGCACTCGTCGGTGCGTTCGGGCTCAACAATCTCTATGCCGTCAACCAATGAGAGGAGGTTGCGCAACTTGTTGTAGTGGGGAATGTTACGTTCGCTGGGCGAGGCGAGGTTGAGCAGGCGTACGCCGTGACAACTGTTCTGAATACTAACTTTGTGGGGGAAGCTCACGTTGAGGCGATCGGGGCGCACGATGTCGTGTACAAACTCGCAGAGTTCGAACACGCGTCCCTCGGAGGCGCAATGGTGGGGCACAAGGCGGCCGTAGTGGTCGCGGACAAACGATACGCACGAGGCAGAGGGGCCCACCACGTAGTCGTAGGGCGCAAACGTTTCCTCGAAATGCTTGGCCAGGTTTTGCGCTTCGCTCTCAAAGCCAGCGTTTCCCATAGGCTGTCCGCAGCAGGTTTGCCCCTCGGGGTAAACCACGTCCACGCCAAGCTGGCGCAGCAGGCGGAGCGAGGCCATGCCCACTTCGGGGAACACGGCATTGACGTAGCAGGGTACGAATAACGCTACTTGCATAATAAATATAGGTGTGTTTTCGAGTTAAGTGCTTTTGCGGCAGGTTCGTTGGTCAAGTGGCAAGGAACTGCCGGCGGTGTGTTTAGTTTGCCACAAAATTACAAAATAAAGCAAGGGGCAACGGCTTGCAGCCGCCGCTTTTTGACGCAGAGCCTTTCCCTGAACGTTCATACAAATGTAATTGCGGGGGCTGAGCGGCGAATAGTCCAAAGTTCTTACCTTTGCCTTACACTGAAAACCACGAAGCGCCTGCTCCAATTCTCGCTTTTTTGCGTCAAAAATGATTAAGCGGGCAAATTGTTTCGGCAAAATAACGCACCTTTGCTATGTAGGGCGGACGGCAGAGAGCCGCCATTGTTCCTATTTGTGACACATACACACCTCTGAACATGAAGAAAGAGAAAAACACTGAAAAGAAAAACAATAAGAAGGGCACGTCCCCCCGTTTGAAAAAGAAAGCCGTCACCGAGGCATTGTGCCGCCTGTTCGCCGACAACCCCGGCGAGGAGTTCAACGTGAAGAAGCTCTTCACGATGTTCCAGGCCAACAACCACCCGGCCAAGATGATTATCGTTGATGCCCTGGGCGACCTCGTCCTGGACGACTACATCAGCACCGACAATCAGGGAAACTACCGCAACGCCGTACGCTCGAACGTGATGGAAGGCACCTTCCAGCGCAAACGCAACGGGCGCAACAGCTTTATCCCCGACGACGGGGGCAAGAGCATCCTCGTGTGTGAGCGCAACTCGCTCCACGCCCTCGATGGCGACCGCGTGAGGGTGACAATGCTTGCCCGCCGCGAGGGACATACCCGCGAGGCCGAAGTGACCGACATCCTCCAACGCGCCAACGACACGTTTGTGGGCGAGCTGCAAGTGGAGAAAGGTTATGGTTTCCTCGTGACCGAGAGTCGCTCGCTCTCCACCGACATCTTTATCCCCAAGGAAAACCTTGGCGGCGGCAAGAACGGCGACAAGGCTGTGGTGAAAATCGTGGAGTGGCCCACGCAGTCGAAGAGCCCTATCGGCAAGGTGGTTGACATCCTTGGCAAACAGGGAGAGAACAACGCCGAGATGCACGCCATCCTGGCGCAGTACGGCCTGCCTTACAGCTATCCCGAACGAGTGGAGAAAGCAGCCGAACAAATCTCGCCCGACATCACTGAGGAGGAAATCAGTCGCCGTGAGGACTTCCGCGAAGTAACCACGTTCACCATCGACCCGCACGACGCCAAGGACTTCGACGACGCGCTCTCCATCCGTCCCGCAGGCAAGGGCGTGTGGGAAGTGGGCGTGCACATTGCCGACGTGTCGCACTACGTGAAAGAGGGCGACATCATCGACAAGGAAGCCGTGAAGCGCGCCACGAGCGTTTACCTCGTAGACCGCACTATCCCGATGCTGCCCGAGCGCCTTTGCAACTTCATTTGCTCCCTGCGTCCCGACGAGGAGAAACTCGCTTATTCCACAATCTTCAAGATAAACGAAAAGGGCGAAATCCTTGATTGGCACTTGGCGCACACCGTCATCCGCAGCAACCGCCGTTTTACCTACGAGGAGGTGCAGTATATCCTTGAACGCAACGGCGAGGCATCTGAGGCCGACGTAAACCTGCCGGGCGACCACCCAGAACCTCTGCCCAAAGGCAGCAAACCCGAGGGCGAATATGCCGAGGAACTCATTGTGCTCAACCGTCTGGCCAAGATATTCCGGGCGCAACGGTTCAAGAACGGCTCCATTGGTTTTGACCGCTCCGAGGTGCGCTTCGAGATTGACGAGAAAGGCCACCCCATAAGCACCTACGTAAAGGTGGCGAAGGACGCCAACCGCCTGGTGGAGGAGTTTATGCTGCTTGCCAACCGCAGCGTGGCGCAGATGATAGCCGTGGTGCCGAAGGGCCGCAAGCCCAAGGTGTTTGTATACCGTATACACGACGTGCCCGACCCCGAAAAGATGGAGAAGCTGAGCGGCTTTGTGGCACGCTTTGGCTACAAGATACGTACCGATGGCACCAAGACGGAAGTGTCGAAGAGCCTGAACCGCCTGCTTGCCGAAGTGAAAGGCCGCAAGGAGGAAGAGGTTGTGGAAATGGTGGCTTTGCGCGCCATGATGAAAGCCCGTTACAGCACGCACAACATTGGTCACTACGGCCTGATGTTCAACTACTACACCCACTTCACATCGCCTATCCGCCGCTACCCCGACACCATGGTTCACCGCTTACTCACGCGCTACTGCGAGGGCGGCCGTTCCGTCAGTGCAACAAAGTATGAGGATCTATGCGAACACGCCTCGAACATGGAGCAACTGGCTGCCACTGCCGAGCGAGCCTCCATCAAGTATAAGCAGGTAGAGTTTATGGGCGACCGCATTGGTCAGGAGTTCAACGGCACCGTAAGCGGTGTGACGGAGTTCGGCCTTTACGTGTCCGTCGACGAAAACTCGTGCGAGGGAATGATTCCCCTGCGCCTCTTGGTGGACGACTACTACGAGTTTGACGAGCGCAACTTCTGCCTCATTGGCCGTCGCTACCACAAGCGGTATGCCCTGGGCGACAAGGTGCGTATCCGCGTGGAGCGCGCCAACCTCGAACGTCGACAGCTCGACTTTGCCCTCGTCGACGACATTGAGACGGGAGGCACACCTTATAATAAGAAGGAGCGGCTCGAATCGCAAAACGCGCCTTTCGACAGCTCGAAAAAGAAGAAAGGCAAGCACGCCCGCCGCGGACGTGGAAAACGTATGAAATAAGCTGGAACACAAAAGCACAATCTTATGGGAAACAACATAACCATTCGCTGCAAGAACACAGGGCGCACGCACAAGGTGCCGATGGGCTTCAACCTTGAAGAGGTGTACGAGATGCTCGACCTCCGTATGCCCTACGGTCCTACAAGCGCAAAGGTCAACAATAAGGTGGAGGGACTCCACTACGTGCTGTTTAGCGACAAGGACGTGGAGTTCCTCGACGAGACATCCTCCTCCGGGCTGCGCACTTATACGCGCTCGCTCTTCTTTGTCCTCTACAAGGCTGTGCGCGACGTGCTGGGAAAGACCGCTCGCCTGCGCATCGACACTCCCGTGAGCAACGGCTACTACTGCCGCCTGACCGACAAGGACGGGCAGCCGCTCGCCAACGAGGAGAACATAGCCCGCCTCAAAGAGCGCATGAAGGAACTGGTGGAGGCTCACTTGCCGTTCCACCGCATTACGTGCCCCACGGAACAGGCCATTGCGCGTTTCCGCGAAGACGGACTCGAAACCAAAGCCAAACTGCTCGAAGGGTACGGCAAACTCTACACAACGTATTACACCCTTGACGACACGGCGGACTACTTCTACGGCTCACTCCTTATTAATACGGGGCAGATTAATCTGTTCGACCTTGTGCCGTTTGCCGACGGCGTGCTGCTGCGTATCCCCGACAGCAAGTGCCCCACCGAACTCAAACCGATGGTGGATCAGCCAAAGATGTTCGAGGTGTTCAGCGAGCAGCATCGTTGGAACAACATCCTGGGCATCCACACCGTGGGCGAGTTTAACGAGGCTTGCAAAAACGGACACACCAACGACCTTATCAACGTCAGCGAGGCGTTGCAAGAGAAGAAGATATCGCGCCTGGCAGACCGCATCGCCGCCAACCCCAATGTGAAGGTAATCCTCATAGCTGGCCCCTCGTCGAGCGGAAAGACAACCTTCTCGAAGCGGCTTAGCGTGCAGCTCATGGCATGCGGACTGAAACCGGTGCCGGTGTCGACGGACGATTATTTTATAGACCGTGTGAACACGCCGCGCGATGCCGACGGCAACTACGACTTTGAACACATCGACGCAATGAACGTGCCTCTGCTCACGCAGCACATCAATGCGCTCATTCGCGGCGAGGAGGTGGAGACGCCGCGCTACGACTTTGCCGCGGGGAAGAGCGTGCTGAGCGGGCATAAGTTGCAGCTGGGTAGTCACGACATCCTGGTGCTTGAAGGCATTCACGCCCTCAACCCCGCACTGACCGACGGCGTGGACGAGAAGCATAAGTTCCGCATTTACGCCTCTGCGCTCACCACCATCATGCTCGACGACCACAACTATATTCCCACCACCGACAACCGCCTGCTCCGCCGCATTGTGCGCGACAACAAGTACCGCGCCAGGTCGGCGCAGGAGACCATTGCTCAGTGGCCGTCGGTGCGCCGTGGCGAGGAGCGCTGGATATTCCCCTACCAGGAGATGGCGGACGAGATGGTCAACACGGCTCTCCTTTTCGAACTTGCCGCTCTGCGCAATCAGGCCCTTCCGTTGCTCGAGGAGGTGCCGCAGAACTGCCCCGAATACTCCGAGGCCTACCGCCTGCGCAAGTTCCTTATGTATCTCAACCCCATTTCCATCAAGGGACTTCCGCCCACATCGTTGCTGCGCGAATTTCTTGGCGGCAGCACGTTCAAATACTGAGAGAAGCCCGCGCGTATTCCCCTTCATATAGAAAGTTTGTAGTACATTTGCTCTAAGTATCAACCGCTTATAACACTATATTGGCTTGCGGCGCAGGCTGCCGTTCTTGCAAAAAGTTGCGCCCCGGCGCCGCAAGCCTACAAACTTTCACTTATGAATTGGTTTGCCGAAACAATGTTGCAGCCATCGGCCATTCAGGCTGTCATTGTGATATGCCTCATTTGTGCTCTTGGCTTGGCTTTGGGCAAAGTTCGTTTCCGCGGCATTTCGCTGGGCGTCACCTACGTTTTCTTCTTTGGCATCCTTGCCGGGGCCGTTGGCCTGCGGGTGGATGCGCAGATGCTCAGCTACGCCGAAAGTTTTGGTCTTATTCTCTTCGTTTACACCTTGGGACTGCAAGTCGGCCCTGGCTTCGTAAGCACTTTCCGCAAGGGAGGGGCTACGCTCAACGTGCTTGCGCTCGGCGTGGTGCTGCTCGGCACAGTGCTTGCACTCGTCACGGGCTGGACGGGTATTCTCCCCTTGCAGAACATGATGGGTGTACTCTGCGGAGCCACGACCAACACCCCCGCCCTCGGTGCGGCGCAGCAAACGCTCAAACAGTTGGGACTGCCGGCATCGGGCGCTGCGCTAAGTTGTGCCGTGACGTACGCCTTCGGCATGGTGGGCGTAATCTTGGCACTCATCCTAGTACGTGGCTGGTTGTCGAGGCACGAACAGAGCAGCGAGACTGACAACGAAGACGAAGCGTTCATCGCCTCGTTCCGCGTGTGCAACCCTGCCGTGTTCGGCCTGACGCTGGGCGAGTTGAGCGGCATGGAAGAGGGCCGGTTCGTTGTTTCGCGGCTTTGGCGCGAGGGAAAGGTGATCCTTCCCAATGCACAAACGCGCTTGTGCGAGGGCGACCGCCTACTCGTCATCACGCAGGAAAAGGCCGTGCCGCAGCTCACCATCTATTTCGGCGAACGTGACCAGAAGAACTGGAACCGCAACGACGTGGACTGGAACGCCCTCGACTCGAAACTCATTTCGCAGCGCATCATCATCACACAGGCAAACATCAACGGCCGTCACCTCGGCGACCTGCAACTGCGCAACCGCTACGGCGTGAACGTGAGCCGCGTGCAGCGTTCGGGCATCCAGCTTGTGGCCACGCCCAACCTTACGCTCCGCATGGGCGACCGCGTCACGGTGGTTGGCGAGGCAGAGAGTATCAAGAGGGTGGCAAAGGAATTGGGCAACGTGGTGCGCCGTCTTGACGAGCCGAACATGGTGACTATCTTCATCGGCATTGTCCTCGGCTTGTTACTCGGCAGCATCCCCGTGTTTATCCCAGGCATTAGTTTTCCCGTCAAACTCGGCTTGGCTGGCGGCCCCATCGTTATGGGCATCCTCATAGGGGCTTTCGGTCCGCGTCTACACATGGTGACGTATACCACCACGAGCGCCAACCTTATGCTCCGTTCCTTGGGACTTGCCATGTATCTGGCCTGCCTCGGCCTCGATGCCGGGGGCGACTTCCTTGCCACGGTCATGCAGCCGCAAGCGTTGTGGTGGATAGGCATTTCGCTCGTCATCACCCTCGTTCCGGTCATGCTCATGGGCGTCATCAGCGTAGTCTGCGCCAAGAAGAGCTATGCCACCACGGCCGGAATGCTCTGCGGTGCAATGGCCAACCCCATCGCCCTCGAATACGTCAACGACTCCCTCCCCGACAACGACAAAGCCTCCGTGGCCTACGCCACCGTCTACCCCTTGGGGATGTTCCTACGTGTCATCATGGCCCAACTCATCGTAATGTGTTGGCAGAGCTAAGGGCTGCCAGAGACCAATATAAGTATAAGCGCCTCACAAGCGGGAAAGTACTGGCGTTACTTCCCTGCTTGTGAGGCGTTCCCTTTTTAGGGGAGAATATGGAGGACGGAGCGTTGTTTTAGAAACCTACAAGAACAGGCTGAAAACCTTGCAAGTTTTTGTACACCATTGGTGACTTGCGAGGCTTTCAGCCTGTTTCTTATAATAGAATGCCTGCTGCCTATTGCTGGGAATAGGCTGGACAGGGTTATTCAGCCGTGTAGGTGGCTACGTCGGCGGGGGTGAGGTTCATCACGAATGTGTGGTGCTTAGCGATTTCTGCCTCTACGAAGTTGGCGTATACGCGTACGCTCTTGCCGAAGAGTTCCTCGCTCTCGCTGGCGTTGTGCAGCAGGAGGTGGAGCATAATCACGTCGCCGGCCATCTCCATGAGGTGACGGGCGCAAAGATCGTGGAAGGGCTGGTCGGCTGCCTCCTTTACGTGGTTCACGGCCTCCTCAAACTTGTCCGCCATTGCCTTGGCGCGTGCCAGGATGGGTTTCAGGGCGTCGCTTACTTCGGCTGCCTCGAACTCGCGCATCTGTGCCAGGTACGAGCCGTTTGTTACGTAGCGGATGGCTGCCACCACTTGCAGCTGGGTTGTACCCTCGTAGATGCTCGTGATGCGGGCGTCGCGGCTGTAACGCTGTATGGGGTATTCCATCATGAAGCCCGAACCGCCGTGTATTTGCAATGCGTCGTAAGTGTTCTGGTTGCAGTATTCAGAGTTCATTCCCTTGGCAAGGGGAGTGAGCGAGTCGGCCAGTTTGGCGTACTTCTTCTGCTCCTGGCGTTCCTCGGGCGTGAGTTTGCGTTCGCGGGCAATGTCGTCGAGTGCCTTGTAGATGTCCACGTAGCGCGAGCACTGGTAGAGCAGGGCGCGACCGGCATCGAGCTTGGCTTTGATGAGTGCCAGCATGTCGTAAACGGCGGGGAAGTTGATGATAGCCTTACCAAACTGTTCGCGGTCGCGGGCATAGGCCAGGCCTTCGTTGTAGGCAGCCTGCGAAATGCCCACGCTCTGAGCAGCAATGCCGAGGCGTGCGCCGTTCATCAGTGCCATTACGTACTTGATGAGGCCCAGCTTGCGGTCGCCGCAGAGTTCAGCGTGTGCGTTCTTGTACACGAGTTCGCAGGTGGGACTTCCGTGAATACCGAGTTTGTTCTCAATGCGTCGCACGTTCACGCCGCCTGAGTTCTTGTCGTAGATAAACATTGACAGTCCGCGGCCGTCGGTTGTGCCCTCTTCCGAACGGGCAAGCACCAGGTGCAGGTCGGCGTCGCCGTTGGTGATGAAGCGCTTCACGCCGTTGAGCAGCCAGCAGCCCTCCTCCTCGGAGTAGGTGGCTTTGAGCATCACGTGTTGCAGGTCGGAGCCGGCGTCGGGTTCGGTAAGGTCCATCGACATTGTTTCGCCTGCGCAGATACGCGGGATGAAACGGCTGTGCTGATCCTCCGTACCAAACTCGTAGAGCGTCTCGATGCAGTCCTGCAAACTCCAAATGTTGCCGAAGCCAGCGTCGCTTGCGGCTACCAGTTCGGCGCACATTGTGTAGGGAGTGATGGGGAAGTTCAGTCCACCGAAGCGGCGGGGCATTGTCATACCGTTGAGGCCAGCCTTAACCATTGCGTCGAGGTTTTCGGCCGTTCCGCTGGCGTAGCGCACGCGGTCGCCCTCGTGGTGCGGGCCCTCTACGTCGACGCCCTCAGCGTTGTCGGCAATGGTGGTACCAGCGAGGTCGCCCGTGATGTCGAGCACGCGGTCGTAGTTGTCCATGGCGTCCTCAAAGTCGAGCGGTGCGTCGTCGAAGGTGTCCTTGTCGCGGAAATTGCGCTCTTTCAGTTCCACGATGC
>CAVKGN010000065.1:0-11750 GCA_963655595.1 uncultured Oscillospiraceae bacterium | reverse complement strand
GGATTTTCCTCAGGTCAGTCCTTGATGTATTCACCCCAGTCCACGAGGCGCATATCGCCCTTGCGGCGGTAAGTGTCGTGCATGGCGAAAGCTGCGGACAGGATGTGGTGCGTATGACCGCCGTAGGCTCCCGAAAGGCGCAGGTACTCGCGCAGGATGGGACGGTAGTCGGGGTGCGCAATGGCTATGAGGGCTTCCGCCTTTTCGAGTGCCGACTTGTTGCGCAGGTCTGCCACGCCGTACTCCGTCACGATGGCGTCGACGTAGTGCTCTGTGTGGTCCACGTGTGAGCAGAAGGGGACGATACTACTTATGCAGCCGTTTTTGGCAGTGGAGCCGCAGGTAAACGTGGCGAGCATAGCGTTGCACGTAAAGTCGCACGAGCCGCCCACGCCGTTCATCATCTTTGTGCCGCTCACCTTGGTGGAGTTTACGTGTCCGTAAATGTCCACTTCGAGCGCCGTGTTGAGCGAGCAGACGCCGAGGCGGGCAATGATTTCGGGACAGTTTGATATCTCAGACGGACGGAGGAGGAGGCGTCCGCGGTAGTCGTTCATGTTGTCGTAGAGGTCGCGCAGGTGTTCCGGACAAAGCGTCAGCGCACCCGTAGAGGCGGCCATCACCCTACCCTCACGGATAAGACGCATGGGTTCTTCCTGCAACACCTCGGTGTAGATGGAGAAGTTTGGCACCTCCTTCGACTCGCCAAGCGCACCGATAACAGCGTTCGCACCGCTACCCACACCGCTTTGCAGAATGAGTTTGTTGCGAAAGACGTAGCCCTGCTGCATGTTCCACACCAGGAAGTCGGCCGTATGCTGCCCAATGGCTTTCGTAATGTCGTTACCGGGATTCATCGGGCGCGCCTCGTCGGGAAGATGGGTGTGCACAATGCCGCGCACGTGTTCTGGATTGACCTCTATATAGGGCAGACCGATGATCTCGATGGGGTGAGTGATGCGCACGGGGGCACGAAACCACGGATCCTCAATCTCGTAGATGTCGTGCATACCTATAATCTTCGTGCTGTGCCAGGAGTTGAGTTCAATGAACACGCCCTTCTCTGCCAAACGGCAAATAGTGGGGGCGATACCTATACCTGCGGTGAGGTAGATGCGAAGTTTGCCGCGCACCTCCTGCACGTCGCACGCCTCAATAATGCCCCACGTGATTTTTCCCGTCAGTCCCTGGCGCAGATGCGAGGCATTGTCGGACAAATTTAGGTCGGTGTAGCGCACACGTCCGGCATTGTAAGCCTTACGCATCTCGGCGTTTACGCTGAACGGCAGGCGACGATCTACGGCATCGGCTGCTGCCAATTCGCCGTCGCAGCTGGCACCAATCGACGCGCCAGTCACCACGTTTACCTTGAACGGACGCCCCATTTCATGCTCCTTACGCGCCCTCGCCGCCAAGGCAGGGGTTATCACCTTGGGCGAACCGGCTGGGCCAAAACCGCCCACAGCAAGCAGGTCGCCGTTGTTTATCATTGAAGCGGCCTCTTCGGCCGTTATCTCGGGTATAATCATCTTTATTCGTCTTACGCTTGCACTTTATGCAATTACTTTTCGCAAAAATACAGAAATAGCTGCATACAGCCGGCACTGTATGCGGCTTTATCCATTTTGCCGTATAAGAATACAGCGGTTTGCTTCCTTATATGTAGGGTGTACTCGTTTGGAGACGGGCGTTTACCGCCCTTGCAACGTATGCGCATTGAGGTAGGCCTGCACCTTTTCCTTGTAGCTGTCGGAGATGGGCAGGTACTTGTCGCCAAAGACGATTTGCCCACGTTCAAACACGCGTACCTTGCTCATATTGACGATGTAGGAGCGGTGTGTGCGGTAGAAGGTGGCGGCTGGCAGCGCCTGCTCAATGCTGCGCATGGAACTCAAACAGAGTATGGGCTTCGGAGCGGAGGACAGATAGATTTTGACGTAGTCTTTGAGACCCTCAATGTAGACAATGTCGGAGAACTCCACACGGATGAGTTTGTAGTCGCTCTTTACAAAGAAGTAGTCGGCATCTGCGTCGGACGCTGCTGGGGCTTGCGCCTCGGCGGGCTTTTCAGGCTGTGGCTCGGCGGCGGCTTCCCCTTCGTGGAGCTTAGCCATCTCAAACCACTTCTGCGCCCGGTTCACGGCAGCAACAAAGTCGCCGTAGCCAATGGGTTTGAGCAGATAGTCGAGCGCATTGACCTTGTACCCTTCAAGGGCGTACTGGCTGAAAGCCGTGGTGAAGATGATACGAGTGCGCGAGGTGTCGATGGTCTTTGAGAAGTCGAGGCCGTTGAGATCGGGCATCTGGATGTCAAGAAAAAGGATGTCCACGGGATCCTTGTGCAAGCCGCCCATGGCCTCGACAGCGCTGGCGTACTTTCCGCACAATTCAAGCACGGGTGTCTTCTTCACATAACTCTCAAGCAGCCCAAGGGCAAGGGGTTCGTCGTCTACAATAGCGCACTTCATAGTGTTGTGTTTAAGTCAGTATTACGGGAGGGCAGGAAAACGCTGCGGTGCGCTTCCTGCCCTCCCATTAAGCGTTTAACGCCGTAAAAGTACTGCGTTATTTCGACAAATTCAAATTTTCTATTTCAATAACCGAACGGTACGTCCTTCCGTCGTCCACCACAGAGGTCTCCCATTTGTAGTGTTTGGGGTAGGCATATTCGAGTCGCTTTGCCACCTGATTGAGTCCTATTCCGCCGGGAGCTTTATCTGTGGAGTTCTTAGGCGTATTGCTGTTTTCGCAGCTAAACGACAGGTGGTTTCTGTCGGCTTTGAGCTTGATGTGGATGAAGTTGTTACCGCCCGTACCGATGCCGTGCTTGAAGGCATTCTCCACGAGGGAGATGAAGATGAGCGGCGCAACCTGCACATTCTCAGAGTCGGGGAAGTCGAACTCCGTGCGCACGTCCACATCGTTAAGGATGCGGAGTTTCATGAGCGAGATGTAGGATTGCAGAAACTCTACTTCCTTTTTCAGGCTCACGCGGTCCGTCTGGTTTTCGTAGAGCATATAGCGGAGCAGACGACTGAGTTCCTGAATGGCTTGCTGGGCCTTGTCCTGGTCGAACGCCGTGAGGGCGTAGATGTTGTTGAGCGTATTGAGCAGGAAGTGGGGGTTAATCTGGTTTTTGAGGTTTTTCAGCTCTGCCTGCGAACGTCCGAGTTCTGCCTCGGCACGGGCTTGTTCGCTCTTGCGCCAACGCATACTCAGATTGAGAGCCACCGAGCCGCCCACCGCAAAGAGGTAGAGCAGGAAGCCACGCACCACGAAGTATATCTTTGGGGGGAAAGGGTGCATCTCCCCATCGTCACCGCGGGGCACAGGGGGAGCGAGCATACCCTGAACCTCTACGCCCGTCTGATAGCAAAGAAAGAGCAGGATGTTGGACACGACGAACCACTTCTCCCTACCCTTCACGAGCAAGAAGCGCGGCACAAAGATGAGGTAGTTGAGGTAGAAGGCCACGCAGAGGGTGAAAGGCAGGATGCAGCCGTGCCAGTAGCGGTGCCACTCTATCTGCTCGCCGCTACGCTTGAAGAAGAGCGGCGAGAGGAAGATGTAGGCCCAGGCCAGGACGTGCACCAGCACTTCGATGGTGGTTTCGAGAACGGGTTTGCGGGTAGCGGGATAGTTGTTCATTTCTATATGTTGGAAAGCGAGCGCACTGCCCAGGTTCGGGGCGTGCACTCGCTTTGTCTGTATGGTCTGTGATTATTCGTAACGTATAGCTTCGATTGGGTCGAGGCTGGCGGCTTTCTTAGCAGGGTACCAACCGAAGAAGATACCCGTGGCCGAGCAGACGGCAAAACTGAGCAATACGCTCCACGGCTGTATCTGAATGGGCCAATGGGCAAAAACGTTGATGCCAACTGCGGCGCCGATGCCGCACAGCACGCCGATAAGTCCGCCCGTGACGCTCAGCAGGATACTCTCGATAAGGAACTGGTTGAGGATGTCGATACCGCGTGCGCCGACCGACATACGCAAGCCGATTTCCTTGGTTCGCTCCGTCACGCTCACGTACATGATGTTCATAATGCCGATACCGCCCACAACGAGCGAGATACAGGCCACAACGAGCAGGAGGATGGTCATGGTGTCGGACGTGGAGTTCATCATCTCAGCCATTTCCTGCTGGCTGCGGATGGTGAAGTTGTCCTCGTCGGTCCCTTTGAGCTTGTGGCTCTCGCGCAGGATGGTGGTGATGTCCTCAATGGCCAGGTCGGTCATGTCCTCAGTAATGGCAGAGGCGTTGATGCCTTGCAGATAGGTGACGGAGAGGATGCGCTTCATCACGGTGGTGTAAGGCGCGAGCACCACGTCGTCCTGGTCCATACCGAAGGAGTTGTAACCTTTCGACTCGAGCACGCCCACAATGCGGAAGGGTATCTTGTTGTAGCGGATAACCTTGCCCACGGGGTCTTCGCCGTTGGTGAAGAGGTTGTCGGCAACGGTCTTACCGATGACGCACACCTTTGCGCTGGAACGGATGTCCTCGTCGGTGAACATCTCGCCGTCCTTCACCTTTTGTTGGCGTATCTCCATGTAGTCGGGCGAAATGCCGTAGATGGTGGAGGGCGTATTGTTGTTGCCGTTGATGAACTGCCCCGAGGCGTTCACGCTGGGCGAGATGGCGGCGAGGTACTTCGACTGCTCCTTCAAGGCCTCGTAGTCTTTGAGCTTGAGCGTCTGCATGTCCGAAGCGTCCTGCTGTGCACCGCCTGGGCCCTTGTCCTGTCCCGGACGTATCATTATCATGTTCGAGCCCATCTCGGAGATGTTCGCCTGGATGCTCTTCTTGGAGCCTTGTCCGATGGCGAGCATGGCAATTACCGAGGCCACGCCGATGATAATGCCCAACATGGTTAGGAACGAACGCAGCTTGTTCGCCGCAATCGCCCGGAGGGCTATTTTCAGAAGATTAGTATAATTCATTGTACTTTGTGTAGAGAGGGGTTTAGGAGAGACTTAGGCGTCGTCCTCCGTCTTAGGCAGTTCGGCCAGTGCCTTGGCAGCCGACTGGATGTCGTGGTTCACCACGTCCTCGCGGATAAGTCCGTCGCGCAGGAAGATGTTGCGACTCGAATAGAGGGCAATCTCAGGGTTGTGCGTCACGAAGATGATGGTGCGGCCTGCCTTGAAGAGTTTCTGGAACAGCACGAGTATCTCGAACGACGTACGCGTGTCGAGGTTACCCGTGGCCTCGTCGGCAAGGATCACGGCGGGGTCGTTCACCAGGGCGCGGGCGATTGCCACACGCTGCATCTGTCCGCCGGACATCTGGTTGGACTTGTGGTAAAGCCTTTCGCCCAGTCCCACCATCTTCAACGCCTCGATGCTGCGCCTGCGGCGTTCGGAGGCGGACACGGCAGAGTTGTACATCAGGGGGAGTTCCACGTTTTCAACAGCCGTCGTCTTGGGCAACAGGTTGTAGTTCTGGAACACGAAGCCAATCTTGCGGTTGCGAAGCACGGCGCGCTCGCTACGACGCATCTTGCGCACGCTCACCCCGTCGAGGTAGTACTCGCCACTCGACGGCGTGTCGAGGCAACCGAGCTGGTTGAGCAGGGTGGACTTTCCCGAGCCCGACGTACCCATGATGGTGACGAACTCGCCCTCGTATATCTTAAACGATACGCCTTTCAGGGCATGCACCGTTTCGTCGCCCACCTGGAAGTTGCGCCGCACGTTGTCGAGTTCGATGACCACCTTCTTGTCAGAGCGGTCCTCGGGCTGCGGAAATTGCTCCTCGCCGCCAGCAAGTGGCTCAGCGGAGAATATAGGATTGTTCACTTCCATGGCAGTCGTTTATTTCTTCTTTTTGCTGGGAGGTCCGGGCGAGAAGGGACTCTGTTCGTCGCTTTCGCTCGAGTCGGACGAGGCGTCGGTATTTTCGTCGGAGGAAGCCTCCTTCATGTCTACGACAACTACACTACCCTCCTTGATACCACTGATAATCTGCGTACGCGTACCGTTGGTAATGCCGGTCTGCACGCTGTATGCCTTGAAGGTGTTGCCGTCGCGCACCCAGAGCTTGTGCGTGCCTTGGCAGTCAACGATCTTGTCCTTTGCACCAACCGTCTCCTTAGTCGGCGTAAAGCGCAGGGCCTTAGTGGGAACGCTGAGAATGCCAGACTGTTCGAGGGTGTAGATGGTCACGTTGGCGGTAAGTCCGGGCTTGAGTTTGAGGTCGGGGTTGGGAGCGGATATCACCACTTCGTACGTCACCACGTTGTTGTCGGTAGTGGCCTCGTTGCGCACCTGAGTCACTGTGCCTTCGAAGGTCTCGTCAGGATAAGCGTCTACGGTGTAAGTGACGCGCTGGCCTACCTTCACCTCGCCTATGTCGGCCTCGTCCACGCTGGCTACTACGCGCATGTCGGTCATGTCCTTCACGATGGTGAAGAGCGTAGGCGTGCTGAAGCTTGAAGCCACGGTCTGGCCCTCTTCAACCGACTTGCTCAGCACCACGCCGTCGATGGGCGAGGTGATGGTGGCGTAGCCCAGGTTGGTCTTGGCTTTCGACACGGCCTCTTGGCGCTGTGCCACGCTGCTCTCAGCCTGTTGCAGGGAGAGGCGGGCTGACTCGTAGTCGTTTGCGCTGATAAGACCCTTGTCGTAGAGCGTCTTCATACGGGCGTAGTTTGCCTTCTGGTAGGTGAGGTCGCTCTTTGCGCTTTCGAGCTGGCTGTTCGCGCTGCGCAGTTCGCTGGTCAGGTTGGTCTTGTCGAGCTCGGCAATCACCTGGCCTTTCTTCACCGTGCTGTTGTAGTCTACGTAAATCTTATCGATGATACCAGACACCTGCGTACCTACGTCGACGGAGGTCACGGCCTCGATGGTACCGGTTGCGGTTACACTGTTGCCAATGGTGGCTTTCTCCACCTTGGCCGTCTCGTAGGTCACCTCGAAGGGGGCGTCCTGCTTCTGGAAATAGTAATAAACGCCGCCTGCGATGAGGACAACAAGCACGAGGACGGCACTTATTTTCTTCTTATTCAGTTTCATATATATAATGTGTGCTTTTGAGTGGTTTTTACTTTAAGTCGCTGCCGGCGTAGAAGTTGAGCAGGTTGCGGTTGAGCAGCGCGGTGTACTTGTCCTGCAACATTTGTTGCTGGGCGTTGAGCAAACTGGCGCGACTATTGAGGAGTTCGGCAATGTTCTTCAAGCCTACGTTGAACTGCTCGGTCATCAGGTTGTAGCTTGTCTGCTGGCTCTCCACGCTCGACTTGGCCGCGATGTACTTGGCCTGGTTGTTGGTGGCGTTGAGCCAATAGGTTTCAATGCTCTGATAGAGTTGCTTCTGCGTGTCCTGCAAGTCGAGCTTGGCAGTGGTCTCAGCCACTTGGGCGCGCTCCACGGCGCTCTTCGTCTTGCGGTTGTCGAAGATGGGGACACTGACCGACACGCCCAAAGCCGTATTGAAGTTGTTCTTCATCTGGTTACCCCAGTTGCGCTGGCTACCAGTGATGTGGCTATCGCCCAGACCGGCGGTGAGGCTCACCGTGGGGTAGTAGGACGAGCGGGCTATCTTTGTGGCGAGTTGACTCTGCTCAATGGCGAGTTGCGAACGCTTCACCTCGGGACGCGAGGCAAGTGCGGACTCGTAAACACTCTGCTTGGAGGGGATGGCGCTCAGCACCTCGGCATCGGTCACATCGGTTGCCTGAACGTCGAAGCTCTCCGTCGCGGGGAGTTCGATGAGCTGCTTGAGCTGCATCTTCGCATCGGCTATCTGCGTCTGCACGTTGACGATGTTGTAACGTCCCTGGCTCACCTGCGATTCGAGCTGTGCCAAGTCGGCATTGGCCATCGTACCCACGCGCACCATCTCGCGGCCGCGTTCGCAGATGACGGAGTCTTGCTGAAGGAGCGTGCGGTTCACCTTCTCAGCCTCGGTCATGTAGAGCACCTGCACGTAGAGCTGGGCTATCTGCTCCTTTATCTTGTTGGCTGAGGTCTGGGTGTCGTACGCAGCAAGCTGTTGGTCGTACTGGGCGTTGGTGATGTTCATTTTCTTCTTACCGCCGTTCCATACCACCCACTGGGCGTCCACGCCGTAACTGCCGTTTTGCGTGGTCTTCGAGGCTGCCGAAGTGGCGATGCCGCCGTTCACGAAATTGCTTTCGCTCTCCTGGAAGGGACGGTAGTTTAAGCCCTGTGAAATGTTTGCGCTCAGGCTCGGCAGCAACCCAGCCTTGGCCTCGGTCACGTCGATGCCCTTGCTCTGCTCAGTGGCTTTGCTCTTGAGCAGCTGCACGTTGTGCGAGAGCGCATAGTCAATGCACTGCTGCAACGACCAGCCGCCGGCGTTGTCCTGCGCATAGAGGAGCGACGAGGAGAAAGCCAGCGCAAGCAGCGTCTTTGTTTTCTTCTTGAACATATATAAGTGTGAATTCGTTTTTTGCTTGTACAAAAGTAACCATACGGCGGCGTACAGGCGACAGTTAAGCATTTCTTCACATAACAGAATAGACAAAACCGTGCATTTTATCGATTAGAGCAAGCCCGCCCCTACGTTTTCGCCCTATTTACTGCCGATGTAGAGACACACCATGCCTAAAAGCACGAATAGAAGGTCGATGGCTTTGGCCCGCAGATTCTTCTCTCGGAACACCATGGCGCCGAAGAGGAACGACACGAGTACACTGCCCCGTCGCACCATCGACACCACGGCTATCATGGCGCCGGGACAGGACAGGGCGTAGAAGTAAGCCATGTCGGCGGCGGTGAGAAAGAGGGATATGAAAACGATACTCCAACGCCACTCAAACGGGGTGGACTTGTGGCGCACGGGCAGCCAGATGGTGAGCATTACGCCGCACATAAGCACGGCCTGGTAGAGGTTGTACCAAGCCTGAACGAAAAGGCGGTTGAGCCCTGCCCCACCCTCACTCACGGGCTGCATAAGGAACTTGTCGTAGAGTCCACTTGCTGCGCCAAGCACGGCAGCGAGGACGAGCAAAAACACCCACAGGTTGTGGGAGAAGGCAATGCCCTCCTTCTTGCCGCTACGGCTGAGCAGCACAAACGAGAGGATGGCGAGCAGCACGCCTGCCCATTGCCACGGGTTGAGCCGTTCGGCATAAATAAGCAGCGCACCGAAAAGCGTCATCACGGGACGGGTGGCGTTCACAGGACCCACGATGGTGAGGGGCAGATGCTTCATGGCGTAGTAGCCGCTCACCCACGAGGAGAGGACTATGACGGATTTGAGCAGTACGTAGCCGTGGGCTTCAAGTGGTGCGCGGGGGACGACGTTGGACACGCCGCAGAGCGAGCCGACAACGAGGGGCAGGAACAACAGAGCGCAAATCACCGTGTTGATCATCAGTACGGGAAGAACGGCATTGCCTGCGAGCGACTTCTTCTTGAAGACGTCGTAAAAACCGAGCAGGCAGGCGGAAAGGAAAGCAAGGAGTACCCACATATTAGTCGAGGAATAGTGCGTCGTCGTAGGCTATGTGTACAAGCGAGAGGGCGTTGCCTGGCATGGAGTCGCCAGCTGCGCAACGATCTTTGCGGTCTATCACGTCGCAGAACTGTTCGAACGAGAGTCTGCCCCGACCTACCTCAATGAGCGTACCGACCACGGCGCGCACCATGTTACGCAGGAAGCGGTCGGCGGTGATTTCAAACTGCCACACGTCGTCGCCTGTTTTCTCCCACACGGCACGGGTCACACGGCAGATATTTGTCTTTGTGTCGGTATGGAGTTTAGAAAAGCTGGTAAAGTCGCGCACCTCGAGCAAGTGGGCTGCGGCTTTGTTCATTGCCTCAAAGTCGAGCGGATAAGTGATGCGTGTGGCGTAGTGGCGGGCAAAGGGATCTTTACGTGTGTAGATCCAATAATGGTACGTGCGGGCGGTGGCACTGAAACGGGCATGGGCATCATCGCGCACGGGGCGCACCTTCTGCACAGCGATATCGTGGGGCAGTATGCGGTTCAACTTATCAGTGAGCCAACGGCCGTCAAGTGCCTCAGGCACATCGAAATGAGCCACCATCATGTGGGCGTGAACACCTGCGTCAGTACGGCCTGCGCCCGTCACGTCGGAGCAACGCCCCCGGAGCAAAGTGGCAAGGGCTTCGTTGAGCTTCTGCTGAACCGTCACGCCGTTGGGCTGTACCTGCCAGCCATGGTAACGGGTGCCGTCGTACGACAAATACACAAAGTAACGCATAGACTTTTGCGGAATATTAAGCGATTTCGCCCGGGAGGAGAAACGCTCTCCCCCATCGGAGCTAACAAAAAAAGTATTACTTCACCCATTAGGAGAGTGGAGTAATACTTTGTATCATTTTACTTGCAGAGATGCAAGCGTTGGTTTTATGCTTCTTCAGCAACAACCTCGAAGGGAACTTCGGCAGAAACTTCCTTGTGGAGGTTCACGGTAGCTACGTAAGAGCCAACAGCCTTCACGTCCTTCACCACGATGGCCTTGCGGTCGATCTCGATGCCCTGCTTTGCGAGAGCTTCAGAGATGTGGAGGGAGTTTACAGAACCGTAGATTACGCCGGTTGCGCTAACCTTAGTGGCAATCTTGATGGGCTCGATGCCAGCGATCTTCTGAGCGAGAGCTTCAGCGTCAGCCTTAATCTTAGCGAGCTTGTGAGCGCGCTGCTTAAGGTTTTCTGCGAGCACCTTCTTAGCAGATTCGGTAGCAACAATAGCCTTGCCGGTAGGAATGAGGTAATTGCGGCCGTAGCCGTTCTTAACTGTTACGATATCGTCCTTGTAACCCAGACCAATAACGTTCTCTTTCAATATAATTTCCATATCTTACTGCCTCCTCTGTTTTTATTTCATCAAATCGGTTACGAAAGGAAGAAGAGCCAAGTGGCGAGCGCGCTTAACGGCCTGAGCCACGCGGCGCTGATACTTCAGAGAAGTGCCAGTGATACGACGGGGAAGGATCTTACCCTGCTCGTTGAGGAACTTCTTAAGGAATTCGGGATCCTTGTAGTCAATGTACTTGATACCGCTCTTCTTGAAACGGCAATACTTCTTCTTCTTGACATCCACAGTGGGGGGAGTCAAATAACGGATTTCAGATTGTGCTTGTGCCATGGTTTAGTCCTCCTTCTTATTAAACTTGTTACGACGCTTTGCTGCATACTCAGCTGCATACTTTTCGTTCTTCACGGTGATGTAGCGGATAACGCGCTCGTCACGACGGAAAGCAACTTCAAGCTTTGCAATCACTGTGGGCTCAGCCTTAAACTCGATGAGTTCATAGAAGCCAGTGGACTTTTTCTGAATGGGGTAAGCCATCGTTTTGAGGCCCCATTCTTCTTCATTGATAATCTCAGCACCAGCGGTGGTGAGAATACCCTTGAATTTTTCGACCGTTTCCTTCATCTGTTGATCAGACAAAACGGGAGTCATAATGAAAACGGTCTCATACTGATTCATCATAATGTGTGAATGAATTAATAGGGATTTCATGCAAAATTGCGAGTGCAAAAGTACACCTTATTTCCCAAACAAGCAACAAAGTCTCTGATTTTTCGCACTTTCAACAATGTAAACGCTCCATTCTGCCAACCACTAACTGACATTTATGAAGAAAACAATGCCAATACTCCCCTACCCATAACGTCTTCCGAACGCCTCAAAATACGCTACGGACAAACAAAAAATTCCTCGGAACTCACCACCATGCCTTGCCAACTTGCTGTCACGCCCCCGGCAATAGCCATCTCAATCCGCGGGGTAGTCGTGTCTACATCCGAGG
>CAVKGN010000064.1:0-11751 GCA_963655595.1 uncultured Oscillospiraceae bacterium | reverse complement strand
GAACTCCATAGACACAGCTCACGACGAAGGACTTCAGGAGGGGATTGAGAAAGGAATTGCAGAGGAAAGAGTAAGAATCGTAAAGTCCATGCTTCAACAAGGGTTCAACAGCGAAACAATTTCCAAAGCGACTGGACTCTCCATTGAAGAAATTGAGGGACTTAAATAGCTCGTACGCAAGAGGATCTCTTTGTTATATAGGAACGACAAACAACGAATACAATGCCACTCACTTTTGAGTTACAACATAACTGCGGCGGCGCGCGCGCTGGCCTCATCACCACTGACCACGGACAGATACACACCCCCATCTTTATGCCTGTTGGTACGCTGGGGAGTGTCAAGGGCGTACATCTGCGCGAGTTGAAGGACGATATCAACGCCGAGATCATCCTCGGCAACACATACCACCTCTACCTCCGTCCCGGACTGGACATTATTGAGAAAGCCGGCGGTCTACACAAGTTCAACGGTTTCGACCGCCCTATGCTCACCGACAGCGGCGGCTTTCAGGTATTCTCGCTTTCGGGTATACGCAAACTCACCGAGGAAGGGTGCGAGTTTCGTTCGCACATCGACGGCAGCAAACATTTCTTCTCGCCCGAACGAGTCATGGACATTGAGCGGACAATCGGTGCGGACATCATGATGGCTTTTGACGAGTGCCCTCCCGGAACGGCCGAATATGCCTATGCCCGCAAAAGCCTTGACCTGACGCACGGCTGGATGAAGCGTTGCTGGAAGCGTTTCCACGAAACGCAGCCCAAGTACGGCTACCACCAAGCGCTTTTCCCCATCGTGCAGGGCTGTGTCTATCCCGACCTTCGCCGCGAGAGTGCGCAGTTCATGAGCGACTTCGGAGCTGAGGGCTATGCCATCGGTGGTCTGGCCGTGGGCGAACCGGCCGAGAAGATGTACGAAATGATTGAGGTGGTCAACGAGATCCTGCCCACCGACCGTCCCCGTTACCTGATGGGGGTGGGTACGCCCGTCAACATTCTTGAAGCCATTGAGCGCGGTGTGGACATGTTCGACTGCGTAATGCCCACGCGCAACGGGCGCAATGCCTGTCTGTTCACCGCCGAAGGCATCATCAATATGCGCAATAAGAAATGGGAGGACTGCTTTGAGCCTGTCGACCCCATGGCGCACTGCTTCGCCGACGTACAATATACAAAGGCCTACCTGCACCACCTTTTCAAGGCCAAGGAACTCCTGGCCATGCAGATTGCCTCCATCCACAACCTGGCTTTCTACCTGTGGCTCGTGCGCGAAGCACGAAAGCACATCATTGCCGGCGACTTCGCCGTATGGAAAGCATCGATGGTTGAAAAACTCACACGAAAACTCTAACGGCCTAATCCCAATCAGGCACACGCCCCTCACACATTTATATGTCTAAGCTGAAACGTCTTCTCACGAAAGCGAAACGCTATTTATTTGCCCCCCTGCGCAGTAAGCGGCGCAAGGGGATGGTGGACGGCTGTGCCGACACGCGCCGAAGCAGCAAGGGGCGCAAGCCCCTGCTCGGCCGGCTCGACAGGTATATCATAACGAAGTTCATCACAACTTACCTGTTTCTCATCGCCATCATCATTGTCATAGCCGTTATCTTCGACTTCAACGAGAACATTGATAAACTCACGCAGAGCCACGCCTCGTCGTTGAAGATAGCGCAATACTACGGCAACTTTGTACCTTATTTTGCCAACCTGTTCAGCCCGCTGTTTGTATTCATCGCCGTCATTTTCTTCACGTCGAAACTGGCTGACAAGTCGGAGATTATCGCCATGAAGAGTACGGGCATGAGTTTCAGGCGACTCCTGCGTCCTTACATGTTCACCGCCTTACTCATTGCGGCGAGCAGTTTCGCGCTGGGGGCCTACGTAATTCCCAAGAGCAACGTGGCGCGCGTTAACTTCCAGAACAAATACATCAAGAAGAAGACGGACATCACCTCCGTGGACAACGTGCAGATGCAGGTCGACACGGGTGTGGTGGCTTATATCACTCACTTCGACAACGTGACCAAGAGTGGCTACGGTTTCTCGCTCGATAAGTTTGTAGAGAAGAAACTTGTGTCGCACCTCACCGCGCAGAGCATCCAGTACGACACGCTCTCGGACCGCCGTTTCTCTTGGACTCTGCGCAACTACGAGATGCGCACCCTTCGAGGCAAACGCGAAATCATCACCAACGGCGAGAAGCTCGATAGCATCATTGTGATGGAGCCGAAGGACTTCTTCTACGTCCGCGGACAGCAGGAGACGATGACCTTGCCCGAACTGCGCGAGTTTATCGCCCGGCAGCAGCTTCGCGGAGCCGACAACGTGAGCACCTTCGAGGTGGAGTACTACAAACGCTACGCCACTCCCTTCGCAGCTTTCATTCTCACCGTCATTGGTGTGTGCATGTCGAGCCAAAAGCGCAAGGGCGGCATGGGAATAAGTCTCGGTGCTGGACTTGCTCTGAGCTTTGCCTACATTCTTTTCCAAACGGTTTCGTCGTCGTTCGCCACCAACGCTGGTCTTGAAGCTTGGATAGCCGTGTGGCTGCCCAATGCTCTGTTTGCCATCGTGGCGTTGGTGCTCTACTACAAGACACCGCAGTAAAAATCACCGAAAGGGGCAGGAAAGAAGTATTGAGCCCCTTTGCACAATATTAGTATAAATGACAGAAAACAACCTCAATCCGCAAACTGAGCCCGAGGCTAACGAACAGTCTGAGGGCTTGTTTACACTCTTCGAGGACCTTCCCCTTTCCGACAACGTGCTCGACGCACTCTACGACATGCGTTTCGAGAAGTGCACGCCCGTACAGGCTAATTGTATACCGCCCATCCTCGACAACCGCGACGTGCTGGGTGTGGCGCAAACGGGTACTGGTAAAACAGCGGCCTACCTGCTGCCGCTACTCACCGTTCTTGAACGTGACCCCCACCCTTCCGACTCCGTAAACTGCCTCGTGATTGCTCCGACCCGCGAGCTTGCCCGTCAGATTGACCAGGCGTTGCAGGGCTTTGCCTACTATACGGGCGTGAATGCCGTGGCCGTTTATGGCGGCAACGACGGCGTGCGATACGAACAGGAACGCAAGTCGCTGCAAGCCGGAGCCGACATTGTGCTTGCCACCCCGGGCCGACTCATCACGCACCTGCAACTCGGCACGCTCGACCTCAGTCGCACCACGCACCTTGTGCTCGACGAGGCTGACCGTATGCTCGACATGGGTTTTGCCGACGACATTCTCGCCATTGTGAAACAGATGCCTAAGGAGCGGCAGACCATCCTCTTCTCGGCCACCATGCCGCCTAAGATTGCCCAGCTGGCGCGCACCATCATGCACAATCCCGTCGAGGTGGAGATTGCTGTGTCGAAGCCGGCGGAAAACATTTGCCAGAGCGTGTACGTCTGCCGCGAGTGCGACAAGCCGCAGGTGCTCAGCCACGTGTTTGCCGCCACGCCGCCTAAGCGCGTCATCTTGTTCTGTTCGTCAAAGCAGAAGGTCAAGGAACTCAACATTCGTCTGCAACGCAAGGGCTTCAACGTGCGTGCCATGCACTCCGACCTCGATCAGGCTGAGCGCGACGAGGTGATGAACCTTTTCCGTGCGCAGCAGATTGACCTCCTTGTGGCTACCGACATCGTGGCACGCGGCATCGACATTGACGACATCACGATGGTCATCAACTACGACGCCCCCCACGACGCCGAGGACTACGTGCACCGCATCGGTCGTACAGCTCGCGCCGGACGCGAAGGGGCTGCCATCACGCTCATCGGCGAGAAGGACTTGCTTGCACTTAAAAACATTGAGCGCACGCTCGACATCAAGATTCCGCGCGCCGAACTCCCCGAGGGCGTGCAGCCTCCCTCAGGAAACGCACCGGCAGGTCGTGGACGCGGTCAGCATGGCAAGGGTGGAAACCCGCGCAACGGGGGCGGACGCAGCTACGGAAAGGGCGGAAACGACGACCGCCATCACGGCAACCGAAACAAGAGCGGACAGGGGCCGCGCAACCGCACGGACAAGCACCGCAACGGCAAGGGCAACAAGCCTCAGGCCGGAAACAACTCAAAGAAAAATGCGGAATAACCCCTCTCTGCCCCATTACTCACACAAACAATGCGCCAGGACTATGGGCGCATTGCTTGTGTTTTTCGTATGCGCCATGCTCTCCGCTGCTGCGCAATGCCTATTTCCCGTCATGCGTTTCCACAGAGCGGAGAGCCGCTACGTCCCCTATGCAGACAACTTCATGAGCGGCTTCATGCAAAGCCCATCGCGTGCCGACTCGCTCGGCGGCGTGTTGCAAATGCCTTTTGTGGGCGACCCTCTGCTCGTCTACGTGGGGGAGAAGGACAGCACGCAGTACACGGCCTACGCCACAGGCTGTTTCTTCGACGAGAACGATGCTACTGCGGGCTCCTACCGCGCACGACTCTCGCGCTACAGCATTGAGGCTACGCTCCGCAACCGTTCCGCCTACTGCGAACAGCATTATACCTTCCCCGACACCACGGCGGAGAAGGGCCTACTCATCGACCTCGACCATTGCTCCACAGGCAACGGCGACGGCAGTATGGACGTGGTGTTCATGAGCAAAACTACCGTGCGAGCTTATAAGCGAAGTACGGACAGGGGCGGAACAGGGCGACGACTCTTCTACGCGGCGCACTTCTCTCGTCCGTTCTCCAAGTGGAACATTCGCCGCGAAACGGTGCGCCTCGACGACGGACGGCGCGAACAGCGGTGCAAAGTGGCACTGATGTTCGACATTGAACCGGGCGGCTCGCTGAGCGTAACGTCCGCAGTATCAAGCGAAAGCACCGACAATGCTCTTGCAATGCTTCCCCTCGGGGGCGAACGCTTCAAGCACGTCAACGACAACGTACCCCTGCCGCCTAAGCGCGACGACTTGTTGGCGCAAGCCACTCCTACCCCGGCAGTACGTAAACCGACAACGGCTGTACGCAAACCTACTGCGGCCGCCGCTAAGAAACCCACGCCTGCCGCGTCCAAACAGCCAGAGACGAAGAAGTCGTCCGAAACCGTCCCCGACTTCATCGAAATCTCTACCCGCGAGGCTGACCTTAAACTGCTCTTCACCGCTGCTATGCAACAGTTGATGGCGGACAAGTCCATCCGCAAGGCGACCAACGCTGCGGACTTTCTACAAAGGATTGCGCCGCTCTATCCCCAGGCCTCTGAGGCGGCGGATAGTGACGACAACGCCGCAGCTGCCGACTCGCTCATGCGGCAGTACGCCCAGGCGATGCTGAGCGGCACGCAGAGTGCGCTGACTTCGCAACGGTCGGCGTGGGTGGTGCTGAACGCCATCGGACTTGTGCCTTGCCAGAACGGCGGAACGACGACTTACAAACTCGTGCGACCATTCCTCAACGTGGCAACGCTCCACGTGGGCAGCGGACGGCGGTTCATCATGCACACGAAGAACAATTCGCCGCGTACGCCTCGCATCGGCCAAGCCTTGCTCCTGCGACAGTCCCTCCCCGAAGGCAATCTGCTCACGCACGAGCAAATAGCGAAGGGCGGCATCCTCGAAATAAAAATGACACGATAGCAAACACACCTCATGGAATACAAAAAGCATTACACCGACGAGGAGATAAACGACACGGTGGAGTGGTTCAAAGCCCACATGGACCAACTCCCCGAGAGTTTGCAGCTTGACAAAGCCACCTTTATCCCCGACCTCAAAAAGACCGTGCCGCTCTACTTCGACATAGCGGCGCAACACAAGGACAACGCCACCTACTCTGCCCAGATACGCCACCTGTTCCTGATGCGCGAGGCGGTGGAAAAGATATTGAACCCTTAACCCCACAGACCGACACACCATGCGTAAATCTATCCGAAAATATACCGCTGAGGACGTGAGCGACAAGCTGCTCAACGAACTCCTCTCCGAGGCCTCGCACACGCAGACCATGGGCAACCTGCAACTCTACTCCGTCGTCGTGACGCGCAGCGACGAGATGAAGCGACGCCTTGCGCCTGCCCACTTCAACCAACCGATGGTGACGGGCGCACCCGTGGTGTTGACGTTCTGCGCCGACTACAACCGCACTACGGAATGGGCCTTGCAGCGCAAAGGTCACCCAGGCTACGGAAACTTCCTGTCCTACCAAAATGCGGCTACCGATGCGCTGCTCTTCTGCCAGCGTTTCTGCGACTTGGCCGAGGCTCGTGGACTGGGACTCTGCTTCCTCGGAACCACCATCTACCAGCCGCAGACCATCATCGACGTGCTGAAACTCCCGCAGCTCGTCATGCCCGTAGCAACCATCACCCTGGGCTGGCCCGACGAAGATCCTGCCCCCTCTGAACGTCTGCCCCTCACGGCTATCCGCCACGACGAAACGTATGCCCCCGTGACCGCCGCCACCATCGACCGCGACTATCAGGAGAAGGAGCAGTTCGAAGCAAACAAGCACTTTGTGGAGATCAACCACGTAGAAACCCTCGCTCAGATCTTCACCGACATCCGCTACACCGCTGCCGACTGCGAAGCGATGTCCGCCACCCTGCTCGACGCGCTCAAAAAGCAGGGTTTCCTCAAAGCATAGAGCAAAATTGGCCAACGGGCAAACGATTCCTTCCCGCGGCCTTCTCATCCCTACCCCCGGGGTTGTCGATAAATACTTGATAAGGTGCAGGTATGCTTCTTGCCAAGAAGCAGATATGTTTCTTGCAAGATGCAGGTATGCTTCTTGCCAAGTATTTATCCACTACCCCGGGGGTTGTTTTCACTACAAGGCGGATAAGAACGACTACCCCGCGACATCGTAACAAACACTCCGCACTCTGCCGTGATTACAAGGCTGAAAATTATGGGCGAAACAGGCAAAATAGGACAAAAGATACATAAGTGAATAAATATTCTTACTTTTGCGCCGCACAAGGACGCGGCCCGCAGAAAGCGCAGGCGTGCTTGGCACAAGTCATTCACTTATAACAATTTCAGCTCAATGATGTCTATTGATTACCTGTTTTCACGTCTCGACTGGCAGCAGATAGCCAGTGCATTCATCGTGCTTTTTGCCGTGATCGACGCGCTCGGCTCCACGCCGATCTTTATCAGCCTTAAACAAGAGGGACGCCCCGTCAACGCCTGGAAGGCCACGACTATCTCGCTGGCGCTGCTCCTTGGTTTCTTCTTTGCCGGCGACGCCATGCTACGCCTTTTTAGCGTCGACATCGAGTCGTTTGCCGTGGCTGGCTCACTCGTCATCTTCCTCATGTCGCTCGAAATGATTCTCGACGTGGTCATCTTCAAGAACCTCGGGCCCATCAAGTCTGCTACGCTCATCCCCGTAGTGTTCCCCCTCATAGCCGGCGCAGGATCGTTCACCACGTTGCTCTCACTGCGGGCTGAATACGCCTCGATCAACATCATCATCGCCCTGATACTCAACATGTTGTTCGTCTACATCGTCATCCGAGCCACCGACACCGTGGAACGCATCATCTCGCCGGCGGCAATCTACCTGCTGCGCAAGTTTTTCGGCATCATCCTGCTGGCCATTTCCGTGCGCCTTTTCACAGCCAACCTCAGCGCGCTGCTCAACAACCTGCACTAACGGGCCGAAAACGCTTAGCCACACACGCGGATACTGCAAAAAGTCGTTGCAAACACCATATACTGCAACCTTTTTGCAGTATCTTTGCATTTGAAAGCATCGAAAAACATACACAACTCCATAAGAATGAACGTTTTAGAACTGAGCGAGCAGGAGATACAGCGCCGCAATTCGCTGGACGAACTGCGCAACATGGGCATCAACCCCTACCCTGCCGCCGAATACGCCGTGACGGCTTACAGCACCGACATTAAGGACAATTTCAACGAGGACGAGAAGCGCGAAGTGTGCATCGCCGGCCGCCTGATGGGGCGCCGCGTGATGGGCAAAGCAAGCTTCGCCGAGCTGATGGACTCAAAGGGTCGCATCCAGGTATACGTCACGCGCGACGACATCTGCCCGGGCGACGACAAAACGCTCTACAACACGCTTTTCAAGAAACTCCTCGACCTCGGCGACTTCGTTGGGGTGAAAGGTTTCGTGTTCCGCACGCAAACGGGCGAGATTTCGGTACACGCACAGGAAATCACGCTGCTCTCGAAGAGCCTTAAACCGCTGCCCGTGGTGAAGGAGAAGGACGGCGTTACCTACGACGCATTCAACGATCCTGAGCTTCGCTATCGCCAGCGCTACGTGGACCTTTTGGTGAACCCCGGCGTGAAGGACATCTTCATGAAGCGCACGCAGGTCATCAAGACGATGCGTCAGTACTTCGACGAGGCTGGATACACCGAGGTGGAAACGCCTATCCTTCAGCCCATACCCGGCGGCGCCAGCGCCCGTCCGTTCATCACGCACCACAACTCTCTCGACATTGACCTCTATCTGCGTATTGCCACCGAGCTTTACCTGAAACGCCTCATCGTGGGCGGCTTCGAGGGCGTGTACGAGATTGGCAAGAACTTCCGCAACGAGGGCATGGACCGCAGTCACAATCCCGAGTTCACCTGCATGGAACTCTACGTGCAGTACAAGGATTACAACTGGATGATGTCCTTCACCGAGAAACTCCTTGAACGTATCTGCATCGCCGTAAATGGTTGCACGGAGAGCGTGGTTGACGGCAAGACTATCAGTTTCAAGGCTCCCTTCCGCCGCCTGCCTATCCTCGAAGCCATTAAGGAAAAGACGGGTCACGACCTCAACGGAAAGAGCGAGGACGAGATTCGCGCCATCTGCAAGGAACTGAACATGGAGATAGACGACACGATGGGCAAAGGCAAGCTTATCGACGAAATCTTCGGTGAGTTCTGCGAGGGCACGTATATCCAGCCCACATTCATCACGGACTACCCCATCGAGATGTCGCCCCTGACGAAGAAGCACCGCGACAACCCCTCGCTGACCGAGCGTTTCGAGCTGATGGTCAACGGCAAGGAGCTCGCCAACGCCTACTCAGAGCTCAACGACCCCATCGACCAGGAAGAACGTTTCCAGGATCAGCTCCGTCTTTCGGAGAAGGGCGACGACGAAGCCATGTTCATCGATCAGGACTTCCTCCGCGCGTTGCAGTACGGCATGCCCCCCACGTCGGGTATCGGCATCGGCATAGACCGCCTCGTGATGCTCATGACGGGCCAGACGCAAATCCAGGAGGTTCTCTTCTTCCCGCAAATGCGTCCCGAGAAGAAAGCTCCGCGCGACAACGCTGCTAAATACGTAGAGGCTGGCATCAACGAGGAACTCGTGCCCATCCTGCAGAAGGTGGGCTACTACCTCGTGAGCGACCTGAAAGACGTGAAGGCACAGAAGATTCAGCAGCAGATTGGCGAAGTGATAAAGAAGTTCAAGCTCGACGTTGAGAAGCCCTCCGTGCAGGACATTGAGGGCTGGAACGTGGGCTAAGCCGCAAGCCGGCCGCAACAGGCCAAAAGGCGGACACTTTGCGAACAAAGCGACATCACACCGTGTACAACTTAGGAAACATAGCCGTTATGGGAAGTGGCAGCTGGGCCACGGCCATTGCAAAGATGCTGCTCGAAAAGGCAGACCATCTGCACTGGTACATGCGCCGGCAGGATGCCATCAACGACTTCGTGAGGACGGAGCACAACCCGTCGTACCTCACGAGCGTGCATTTCGACACGCGGCGCATCACCTTCTCCACCGACATCAACGAGATTGTGCGCAACTGCCATACGCTTGTGTTCGTCACGCCCTCGCCCTACCTCAAGAACCACCTGCGCAAGCTCAAGGTGAAGCTGAACGACAAGTTCATCATCACCGCCATCAAGGGCATCGTGCCCGACGAGAACCTTGTCTGCTCGGAGTTCTTCCGCCAAGTATATAATGTGCCCGATGAAAATCTGGGCGTGTTGGGCGGCCCAAGCCACGCCGAGGAGGTAGCACTTGGCAGACTCACCTACCTCACAGTGGGGTGTAGTGACAACGAGAAGGCCACGGCATTCGCCGAGATGATTGCCTCAGGCTACGTCAAGACGAAGACGGCTGCCGACGTGATTGGCATAGAGTACGCCTCGGTGCTCAAAAACGTTTACGCCATTGCCGCGGGTATTTGCAACGGCCTGAAATACGGCGACAACTTCCAGAGCGTACTGATGTCGAATGCCGTGCAGGAGATGAACCGCTTCCTACGCGCCGTCTACCCCATCGACCGCAACGTGTACGACAGCGTATATCTGGGCGACTTGCTCGTGACGGGCTACTCCAACTTCTCGCGCAACCGCGTGTTCGGCACGATGATCGGCAAAGGATACAGCGTGAAGTCGGCGCAAATCGAGATGGAAATGATTGCCGAAGGCTACTACGGCACAAAGTGCATGAAGGACATCAACCGACACTACCACGTGAACATGCCCATCCTCGATGCCGTGTACAACATTCTGTATGAACGCATTGCGCCAACCATTGAAATTAAGTTACTGACGGACTCGTTCAGATGAAACCACACAGAGGATGCACCGCTCACACCGTGCATCCTCTCTTTTTACCTACCGCCATGCCCCAATTCCGCATACAGAAATATTCGTCCGCCGACGAGCAAGCGTGGAACGCCTTCAACGAGCGTTCCAAGAACGGCACGTTCCTCTTCGACCGCAGGTATATGGACTACCACCGCGACCGCTTCGAAGACTATTCGTTGCTCTTCTTCGCAGGCGAAAAGCTCTACGCCCTACTGCCGGCTAACCGCAAGGGGGATACGCTCCGCTCGCACGGCGGCCTGACCTACGGCGGACTCATCATGGACGAAACGGCCACAGCAGCCAACGTGGTGACGCTCTTCGAGGAGCTCAACGCATGGCTCCGCGGGGAAGACTTTACAAAAGTCGTTTATTCGCCCGCACCCTGGATATACCACCGACTCCCTGCGGAGGAGGACCTCTACGCCTTGTTTAAGGTGTGCCAGGCAAGCCTCGTGTCGCGCAGCCTGTCGTCGACAATCGTGATGAACAACAAGCTACGATGGAGCCGCGACCGCCGCTACGGCATTAACCGCTGCCGCACAAACGGCGTAACGGTGCAGCGAAGCGACGACTATGAAGGCTTTTGGCGCATACTCGACGACAACCTCATGGCATGCCACGGCGTGCACCCCGTACACACCTTGGAGGAAATCCGCCTGCTTCGGTCGCGTTTCCCCTCCCAGATAATTCTCTACACCGCCACGCAGGACAGCACGCTCCTCGGCGGTACGGTACTTTACGTCACGGGGCAGACGGTGCACGCACAGTATATTTCTGCCAGTCCTGAGGGGAAACGGCTGCGTGTGATTGACGCCATCTACGACCGCATACTCAACGAGGATTTCAACGAATACCGCTACTTCGACTTCGGAAAGTCTACCGAAGGCGACGGTACGTATCTCAACGAAAACCTCGTCCACCAAAAGGAAGGCTTTGGTGGACGAGGCGTAGTCTACGACTCTTACGAGTGGAACGTATAGCGCATACGTTCCGCTCTCTTTGTTTTCTTTTATCCCGAAACTTGCTGCTTTTGTAATTGGGCAGGAGCCAACGCTCCCTGCCCTGGTAAAAATTATCCCTGCGCCCGTGAAAGTCCTCCCTGCGGGGACTCCAGTCCTCCCGCGGGGGACTGGAGTTTTCCCGCGGAGGACTGAAATTTCCCCGCGGGGGATTTTCCTCAGGTCAGTCCTTGATGTATTCACCCCAGTCCACGAGGCGCATAT
>CAVKGN010000063.1:0-11764 GCA_963655595.1 uncultured Oscillospiraceae bacterium | reverse complement strand
GGCATAAAAAAGATTTGAGGCAAGCATCACATGTGTAATACTTGCCTCAAATCTTGTCCTGAGTGACTCGCTTGGGGTTCGAACCCAAGACCCCAACATTAAAAGTGTTGTGCTCTACCAGCTGAGCTAGCGAGTCATCCGTTTTGCTTGTTTGCGAGTGCAAAGGTAGGATAAATTCGCTTATTGGCAAAACATCTTTGGCTTTTTGTTCCAAAAAACTGAGAGGGCGTGCTGGGGCGGTGGAGGAGTGATTGGCACGGCGGCAAAAAATGCGCGGGGGTGCTTGCTGGAAACGGATAAATGAATATCTTTGCACCGCAAAAAGGACGGGGATGCCCTGCGTTAGGGGTCGGGGAGTCGTTCTCCGCCCGTTGCAAATGCCTCTTTAGCTCAGTTGGCCAGAGCACGTGATTTGTAATCTCGGGGTCGTTGGTTCGAATCCGACAAGAGGCTCACAAACAAAGCGGCTGCGATGTTGCACTAAGCGGTAGCAAAGCTAAACAAAGCGATAGCAAAAGCAAGCTAAGCAGCCACAAAGCCAGACAAGGCGACGACAGCTTCAAGCTAAGCGACAACATCGTCGCACAAAGCCAAGAAAAAGGCTCCACAATACACTTTCGTACTGTGGAGCCTTTTTCTTGGCCTTTTATTTCGCGGGTCTCAATTAGAGGCCGAGGCCCTTCTTGATTGCGTTCGAGGCTTTTGTGGCGCCCTTCTGGACAGCTTCGTCAGCCTTTTGGTTGGCTTTGGTTACGGCCTCGTCGCGCTTGTTCTTGGCCGAGGTGGCAGCGTTCGATACGGCGGTGTTGGCGGCACTCTTGGCCTTCTCAGCTGCAGCAGTTCCGGCAGCCTTGGCAGCTGTCTTGGCGGCTTCGGGAGCGTTGGTCACGGCGTCACCCACCTTCTGGGCAGCGTCCTTCACGGTCTGAGCGTCGCTCTTGGCAGCGTTGGCAGCACCTTCCACAGCATCCTTAGCGGTAGTGGGAGCGTTTACAAGCGCGTTCACAGCACTGGCCACGGTCACCGTATTCGGGTCGATGTTCGTCAGCTTATCCTTGTTCTCGTTCAGGTAAGTCTGGAGCTTCGAAGCGTAAGCGTTGGCAGCCTCCGTGTTGCCCGAGGCTTTCAATTCCTCCACCTTCTTCTGGATTTCAGCCACGGCGGTCTTCACCTCCTCTGCGTTGGGTGTAGAGGCAGACAGTGCCTTGTTCAGTTTGGCGGTAGCCTCGTCGGCGGCAGCGTTGGCGGCAGCCACTTCGGGCGTAGCGTCAGCGGCGGCAGAGTCGGTAGTTGCGGCGGCAGAGTCGGTCACGTCGGCGTCGCTGGTCGTCTTGTTACCGCAGCTAACGGCGGTCAGGGTAAGTGCGGCGAAGAGAGCCGCTGCAAGAGATGTTCTTTTCATAGTTGTATGGGGTTTGAAGTTGTTTTGAATGAATGCGGAAGGAATGTCACGCCTCGAGCTTTGTCTTGAAAGCCAGGGCGTACATGCGTACCTGCTTGATCATGGCGAGCAAGCCGTTTGAACGGGTGGGAGAGAGGTGCTCGTTCAGCCCGATCTCCTTAATAAAGTAAAGGTCGGCGTTGAGAATTTCGTCGGGCGTGCGACCATCCACCACGCGTATCACCAGGCTCACGATGCCCTTCACAATCAGTGCGTCGCTCTCTGCGCGGAAATGGAGAATGCCCCCCTCTTCCTCGCACGCGATCCACACGCGGCTCTGGCAACCGTCTATCAGGTTCTGGTCGGTCTTGTCCTCGGCGGTCAGGGGAGCCTGTTCCTCGCCCAGGTCAATGAGCAGTTGGTAACGGTCCATCCAGTCGTCAAACTGGGTAAACTCTTCGATAATCTCGTCTTGTACTTCGTTTATCGTCATTGGTTTGCTGTTCTTTGTGTCGTTGTATTTATTGGGCAAAAGCCTGATGGGCTTGCCCGTTAGAGTTCGGAAAGGTATTGCAGGAGCGTTTGTCCCACGCCGCGGAGCGTCTGCTTCGAGATGTGCTCGGGCGTGTCGGCCGTGGTGTGCCACGTTGCGCCGAATGAGTGTTCACCTTCAAGGAACGGGATGATGTCAATCGTGGGAATACCTGCAATCTCGTTCATCGGCACGTGGTCGTCGGTGGCATAGCCGCCTTCCACTGGCTGGAACAAGTTCGTGGCGTCGGCGCGCACGGCGGCGTCCCACACCTTCACGAGGATGTCCCTTGCGTAGCGCAAGCTCGTACCCTCGTAGGCGAAACGGGCATCCTCGCCGCCCACCATGTCGAGCAGTATGCCGCCCTCGGCCTTGTAGCCCTCCTTGTGGGGGTGCGAGGCCCAGTAGCGCGAACCGAGGCACCAGTCCGAACCATCGTTCGGCACCTTGTCAGCGTCTGCCCAGTAGGGGGCGCCAGCGTCTTCGGCGTCGAAGCAGATAAAGTCAATGCCCACGTTGGGGTTGAGTTCGCCCAGGTGGCGCGCCACTTCCAGCATTACGCCCACACCGCTCGCGCCGTCGTTAGCGGCCATCACGGGCTGGTGGTGCTTGGTGGAGTCGGGGTCCTGGTCGGCCCAGGGACGACTCTCCCAGTGCGTACATATAATAATGCGTCGTTCGGCTTCGGGCTTGTACGAAGCGATGATGTTGCGAGCGTGGAACACTGTGCCGTCCCACGAACGCAGGTCGGCCTTCTGTTCCGTCACGGCCAAGCCGAGCTTCTTGAACTGCGCCACGATGTAGTCGCCGCAGGCTGTGTGGGCTGCGGAGTTCGGCGTGCGGGGCCCAAAGGCGCATTGCTTCTCCACGTGCTGAAAGGCGGAGTCGGCGTTGAACGTCACCTTCGTCACGGCGATGGTGTCGGTGTTGTCCGTGTCCTGTTCGCTGCTCTTTTGGCTCTTGCAGCCCGTCAGGGCGGCGGCAAGCAACAGAAGCGAAAGTATTGAAAATCTGATGTGTTTCATCGGTAGCTTAATGTATTCAGTGATATGTTTATACGGGGAGAATCGTTGCGGGATAGTCTTGGCATTGCTGCATAACGCGCAGCCAGTTTCCGCCCCAAATCTTTTGCAGGTCGTCCACGGAGAAGCCCTCAGTGCGTAGCAGCTGGGTGAAGTGAATCAGCTCGGAAGCGTTGGCGCAGCCCGGCACGCCGCCGTCGCCATCGAAGTCGGTGCCGATGCCCACGTGGTCAATGCCTGCCACGTCCACCATGTGCACGAGGTGCCGCACGGCGTCGCTGACGGTGGCCGGACCGTGAGTCTCTTCATCGTCGCGCAGAAATCCGTGGTAGAGCGTCACCTGTGCCACGCCGCCACACTGGGCAAGCGCTTGCAGTTGGTCGTCGGTCAGGTTGCGGGGATGGTTGCAGAGGGCGCGACTCGCACTGTGCGAGCACACAATGGGGTTAGCGCTTGCCTCAATAGCCTGGTAGAACGACTGCTCCGAGGCGTGACTGAGGTCTACCATCACGCCCGTACGGTTCATCTCGGCGATAGCGCGTCTGCCAAACTCCGACAGTCCTCCGTGTTCCTGGGTGGAACGTCGGGCTGAGTCGCAAAGGTCGTTGTCGCCGTTGTGGCAAAGGGTGATGTAAACAATGCCACACTCCTTGCGGAAGCGTTCGATGTTGCTGATGTCCTTGCCTATGGCGTATCCATTTTCAATGCCGCGCATCACGCTGAGCAGGCCGTTCCTTTTGTTTTTTATCAGTTCCGCAGGCGTACTTGCCAGGGCTACGCCAGGGGTGGCTTTCACGCGTTGCTCAATGCCTCGCAGTAGTTCAAAGGCTTTCTTCGTGGCTGCCTCCGAGGCTTCGGGCGTGCGTTCACCCTGCGGGATGTAGGCCACCATTGTTGTGGCATCGAGCCGTCCTTCGCGCATCTTGGGGAAGTCCACGCGCAACTGCGGGTCGCGCTGCGCAAGGTTCACGCCTTTGTCGAAGAACATAGGTGTATCGCAGTGAGAGTCAAGCGTTAGGATGTGCGCGTGTACTTGTTTTGCATCGGCGAAGCTCTGCGCCTCGCACTTGAAATTGTGGAACAACGGCAACATACTATCGTCGTCGCCAGCCAGGAAACATTCCGGGTGCCACTGAACGCCCACCACGTAGTGGGCCGGATCGGTTGACTCGATGGCTTCCACTACGCCGTCTGCGCTTCGTGCCGTCACGCGGAACAGCGGTCCCGGCTCGTTCACGGCCTGGTGATGGAAGGAGTTCACGGCAAACCGTTCGCCGAAGAGATCGTACACAATGCTTCCCTCCTCCGCCTCCACAAAGTGTGTTGCCACGTGGCGTTCGGCCTCCTGCGAGTGTTTCAGCAGGGCGGTGTTGGGCAGGGCGGTGGCGAGGTCTTGGTGAACAGAACCGCCGAAGGCTGCCGCGAGCAGCTGTATGCCGCGACAGATGCCGAGGATAGGCACTCCGCGGTTGTAGGCCAGGCGCGCAAGGGCTATTTCCATGGCGTCGCGCACGTCGTTGATGCCGTGGAGTGCTGGCACGGGGTCTTCGCCCAGCAGCACGGGGTTAATGTCCGCACCGCCCGATAGGAGCAGACCGTCGAGGCGGTCAACGAGTTCGTTCAGTTCTGCGCCAAACTGTTTCTTGGGGGGGATAACCACGGGGATGCACCCCACGGCCTCCAAACTGCGGAAGTAGCCAGGCAGCAGAGCCAGATGGCCCTCGTCGAAATTGCCCGTAATGCCTATCAGCGGCGTGGGTTTGCGGCTGCCGTCAGTGTGCAGCAGCCGTCCGTGGTCTATGTCGTCCGCAATGCTTTTCAGTGTCATAGTCTTTGTGCTTTCAGTGTGCTTCGGGTGTCGGTTCGTTCCGCTCAGTCGCGCTCTTGCTTGTGGCCGGGCCCTTTGGGGAACCAACCTTTCTCCACGCGCTTGTGCTGTTCGAAGAGTTCAAGGATGGACCACAGCGACGAGAAGCCCACTACGCCCACGATGGCGCTTGCCACCACGTTCTCAATGTAGAGTGCGCCCACGATGCAGGCAATTCCTATGAGCAGGAAGAGTGCCCAGGGGCGCGTGCCAAAGTAGTATTCCGTTTTCACCACCACGGGGTGGAATGCACCGATAACGAGGAAGGTAGCAAGTCCGATGAGCGGGCCGTTGAATGTCATGTCGTATATTTTCGGGCGAGCGTGGTTGAGTGCTCGCCGCGGGTTGAGTATCTAAAAACAAAGTCCCTTGTTCCTGCCGCTGCCACGGGTGGCTGGCGGTGGGAACAAGGGCGTAGGGGGTGTTAGTCCTGAACTGCTAGCGTGACGGGTACGGTGCGGCTAATGCTCTGTTCGAGCGATATGAGCGTTTCCGTGGAAATCACGCCGTGTATCTCCTGAATATGGTTGTTGAGCAGGTCCATCAGGTGCTCGTTGTCGCGCGAGTAGAGCTTGATGAGCATCGTGTAGGGACCAGTGGTGAAGTGGCACTCCACAATCTCGGGAATCTTTTCGAGCTGCTCAGCCACGCCCTTATACATAGAGCCGCGTTCGAGCTTGATGCCCACGTAGGTACACGTGCTGTAACCGATGCTCTTGGGGCAGATGCTGTATCCCGAGCCGGTGATCACGCCCGCTTCAATGAGCCTCTGCACGCGCTGGTGAATGGCTGCACGCGACACACCGCACACGGCGGCTACGTCCTTGAAGGGAATACGTGCGTTGACCGTGATTATTTTAAGTATTTTCAGGTCCAGTTGGTCAACCTTTTCCATTTTGTCCGTAAAAGATAGGTTTAAGTGATAAATTGTAAGTATTTAGTCTTGCAAAGGTATATTTGCGTAGGTGATACGCCAAATAAAATGCCTCTAATTTTCCTTAATCGTTAGCTTTTTGTCGGTTACTGGGGCTATTGCTCCGCACATGAGCGTAACGAGGAAGGGCAGGGCAGCGTCGAAGTAGGTAATGTCGTACGTAGGTTCAAAGAGGCGCGTCCACACGTCGTAGGTGTACATACTCACTCCGAACGACACGGCCGGCACAAGCACGAGTATCAGGCCTGCATAGAACAGCGCACGGACGGGGCGGCCCTTGGCGTGCAGACCCATCAGCACGGCAAGAACCACAAGTACAACCGTGACGAGCGGACTGCCTTGGCGGAATTGCAGATGGAAGGGATTGTTTGGCGCACCGAAGAGGAAGTCTGCGTCCCACACGATGAGCGGCAAGAACGTGAGTGCAAACACGCCTATAATAAGGAGGGGGAACACGGCCTTGCGTTTCCACGTCATTTGCAAGTAAGCGGGCAGCCACAGCACGAATAGGGGGAAGGCTGTACTCAGGCGGGTGGAGAGCCACAGCCCGGCGCAGCAGGCGAGCAGCCAGGGATGGTTCAACGGACTCACGTCCTTGGCGCGCAGATAGTTCACAAAGGCGGCCAAGAGCAGGAAGTTGGAGATAAGGTCGCTGCGCACCGCCACCTCGTACCACAGGTTGATGCTCGCCCCGAGCATCAGGGTGGCAGCCAGTGCCGCACGGTCGCCGTAGAGCCTCCTCACGCTCAGCACAAACAGTACGGCGGTGAAAATCTCCGACAGCCCCACGTTTCCGAGCAGGTAGAAGGGCAGATGGAACAGCATCCAGCCGGGGAAGGGCGAGGCGTAGCCGCCCAGGTGCGTCTTGGCGGCGTAGGGGAACGAGCCGTGCAGACTGTCGCGTATGGGGTAGGCCAAGGCGGACCAGCGGTCCACTTGGTTCTCCATCGGGTCGAAGTGGTACTGCACGGCGAGCATCAGGACCACGAACGCGGCGAGCGATGCCCAGAGCAGGCGCGTGGCCCACTTGTCCGATAGCCGCCGTTTGCCCTCCATTATATATAGGAGTAGGGCGGTGAGCAGAGTTGCGTAGCCCAGGCAGACAATGCCAAAGTGGCTTGTGGCGCGCATGCTATATTTGCACATCAGCAGGTAGCCAATGCCCACAAACAGCAGGCAGCCCATGCCCAGCACAAAGCGTCCCTTCGTGGCAAGCAGCTGGTTGAGCCGCCGGAACACCACGCTTATAGCCACCGAAACGGCTGAGTAAACGCCCACCGAGGCAAGGCCCGTAATGAGGGGCATGAAGTTGAAGTGAACGATATACAACTCGTAGCTAATCTTGCCGAACCACTGGAAAATCCCCCCTCTCCGAACGGCTGGCACAAGCGTGGGCAGAGCCACGATGCCCATGGCAAGCGGCAGCTTGATGTTGAGCAATACGATGTTGAACGGCAGCGTGCCTTTTACCTGCTGAATAAAGGGGAGTTCCTTGAAGAGGACGAACGCGGCGCCGTAGGCTACGAACGCGGCGGTCCAGCGGACGAGTTGCTTGCGGCTGAGCCTCTCCACGCTGCCCACGTGTTCAGACACGAGGAAGCCGGCGAGGAACGAGAGGGCTTGTTCGCTGAAAAGCTGTTCCTGGAATACGTTCACGAGGGCAAAGGCTGCGAGCAACCACTTGGCATGCCGGGGCAGGAACCGCCGAGCTACCCAATACACCACGTACCAGCGCACGATGCAGTCGATGAACCACAGGTCGGAACCCGTGAAGGTGAGGTCGTGGAGCAGGGCGACGGGGTCGAAGTGTTCCACGTAGGGCAAGCGTAATAGGAACACCGCCCAGCAGGGTATGACCACGCGGACAAACCTGCGCCGCCAAAAGCCCGCCAGCCCGCGCGCTTTGTAGCTCTCGTTGATGCCGTAGCCCGAGAGGAACAGGAATACAGCCACTGCCACGCTTCCAAATATGTTGAAGAAGCGTGGATAGCTGTCGAGCTGCATCACAAAGTGCATCAGCATAATCAGCAACGCCGACACGCCTTGCATCCACAGCGTGTTCTCGCGCGAAAGGATTTTCGTGTTCATCGAGGAAAAGAGTTTGTAAAGGGGCAAAGAATGGCTCGCCGCCACGCAGAATTTTTCCGCCGCGGGCAAAGCGCAATCCCCCGCGGGGAAATTCCAGTCCCCCGCGGGAGGACTGGAGTCCCCCGGGGGAGGATTCGAGTCCTCCCAGGGGGGACTTTCACCAGCGGGCACGTAGAAATTACTACGGGCGGGACTGCAAAGATAACTTACGTTCTCGAAATAATTGGGCCCCGATGGCGGTTCGCGTTCGTCCGCAGTTGTTCCGCCCCTTTGGGCAAGGAGGAAAGGTTTAGACGTTGCGAAGCTTCTCGTCCATCTCGCGCGCTGCCTTGCGTCCGTCGCCCATGGCGAGGATGACGGTGGCTCCGCCGCGCACAATGTCGCCTCCGGCAAAGAGCATGGGGATGGACGACTCCAAGTGGTCGTCAACGGCAATGGTGCCCTTGCGACCGAGTTCCAAGCCGTTGACCGAGCGAGGCAGGATGGGGTTGGGCGACACGCCGATGCTCACCACTACCACGTCTGCCGGGATGGTTTCCGTTGCCCCCTCAATGGGTTCGGGGCGGCAGCGGCCACTGGCGTCGGGCTCGCCGAGTTGCATCTTTTGCAGCACAACCTCCTTGACGCGGCCGTCTTCGTCGGCATGGTAGCACAGGGGGTTGTGCAGCGTCAGGAAGCGTACGCCCTCGGCCTTGGCGTGGTGCACCTCCTCGCGGCGGGCGGGCATCTCGTCCTCCGAACGGCGGTAGACGATAGTGGCAGTCTCGGCACCCAGGCGCAGGGCTGTACGCACGGAGTCCATAGCCGTGTTGCCGCCGCCCACAACCACCACGTGCTTGCCCGCCACAACGGGCGTGTCGGCCACGGCGTTCGAGGCGTCCATCAGGTTTACGCGCGTCAGGTACTCATTGCTCGAGAGGATGCCCGTATAGTTTTCGCCCGGAATGCCCATAAAGTTTGGCAGGCCCGCACCCGTGGCAACGAACACGCCGGCAAAGCCCTGGCTCTTCATAAGGTCGGCCACGCTCTCCGTCTTGCCGATGATGCAGTCCTTCACAAAGTGGACGCCCTGACGGCGCAGGTTGTCAATCTCAAAGTCTACAATCGCATTGGGTAGGCGGAACTCAGGAATACCATACTTCAACACGCCGCCAATCTCGTGCAGGGCCTCAAACACCGTCACGCTGTATCCGCGGCGCGCCATCTCGCCGGCAAACGACAGGCCGCCGGGGCCACTACCCACCACGGCAACGCGCTTCTTTCCGTCTTCGGCGGGCTTTTCCGTGACAGCCGCCTCGCTCTGTGCGCCGTGCTGAGCCTGGTAGCGCTCAAAGTCGGCTGCAAACCGCTCCAAGTAGCCAATGGCCACGGGCTGCGAGTTCATTTTGTGGTGGATGCAGCGGCTCTCGCACTGCTTCTCTTGCGGACATACGCGGCCGCAAACGGCGGGCAGCGCGCTCGTGGCTTTCAGCACTTGGGCAGCCTTGGTAAACTCGCCCCTCTCGATGTGCTTCACAAAGCCCGGAATGTCAATGCCCACGGGGCAGCCCTGTACGCAGCCGGGATTGTTGCAGTCCAAGCAGCGGGCAGCTTCCTTCACGGCCATGGCAGGCGTCAAGCCCAGGTTTACCTCGCTCTTGAGCAGGCGGGCGCGCTCCTTGCCGTCGAGTTCGGGCATCTGGGCGCGGGGCGTGGCGGCACGCTCCTTGGGTTTTACGGCTGTGCGCAGGGCTTTGCGCCACTCGGCGTCGCGCGTCTCAGCCCGCTCCTCGTCCGTCAAGCTCTCGCAGGCGTGGGGGTAAGCCTCAGCCGTGTATCCGCTCACCTCGTTGGGCAGGGCATCAGCACCAGCCTTGGCTTCGAGGCTGAGCGAGGGCAGGGCGTGGAGGCGCTTTATCATCTCGTCGAAGTCCACCTCGTGGCCATTAAACTCAGGTCCGTCCACGCAAACAAATTTGGTCTGCCCGCCAACCGTCACACGGCAGGCGCCGCACATACCCGTGCCGTCGACCATAATAGTATTGAGCGAAACGTCGGTAGGAATGTTGTACTGCTTCGTGAGCAGGCACACAAACTTCATCATAACGGCAGGACCAATGGCAAAGCAGCGGTCAACGTGTTCGCGCTTAATCACCTGTTCCACGCCATTGGTTACCAATCCCTTGGTGCCGTACGAGCCGTCGTCGGTCATGATGATCACCTCGTCGCTCGAGCGGCGCATTTCGTCTTCCAGGATAATCAGTTCCTTGGTGCGTCCGGCAAGGACGGTCACCACGCGGTTGCCCGCCTCTTTAAGGGCCTGAACAATGGGCAGCAGGGGAGCCGTGCCCACGCCGCCGCAGGCGCATACCACCGTGCCAAACCGCTCAATGTGAGTGGCCTTGCCGAGCGGACCAACCACGTCGGTCAGCTCGTCGCCAGGGCTCAGGGCGCAGAGCTTGCGCGTGCTGTCGCCCACCTCCTGCACCACGAGGGTGATGGTGCCGCGCTCCTTGTCGGCGCCGGCAATGGTCAGGGGGATGCGCTCGCCCTTATTGCCCACGCGGACAATCACGAAATGGCCCGCCTTGCGCGACTTGGCAATCAGGGGGGCTTCAACCACGAGCTTGAACACATGCTCGGAGAACTGTTCTTTGCTGATTATCTTGTTCATAGAGTTCAGAGTAGATTGTTTTGCTTGCGTGAAATTGCAAACTTCTCCCCATCCCGCCAAAATTTCGCCGCGCAACCGCCCCTCTTTTAACAATCCTTTGGGCAAGCGGGGGCAAATGGAGGGGATGAGGGGGCGCAATAGACGAATATCTTTGTAAACCAAAGAGATGGCGCACGGCGGTTGCGGTACTTATTCTTAAAAATACATCCGCCAATAAGGGGGCTTGAATTTCGCCCGAAAAAAATCCGCCCGACAACCGCGACGACGCGTGCTGAATATCTGTATATTTGCGGCGTACATTCATATACCAACCACTTAAAACACTTTACACGACAATGAAGAACTTTCGTATTGAATCGGTTGTGATTGCTGTGGGCATCGCCCTGCTGGGCGTGTTTGTCTACCTGGGGCTGTCGGCATTCGGAGCCCGCGACCGCGTAGTGACCGTGCGCGGTCTGGCGGAGGAGGAGGTGAAGGCCGACCACGTTATTTGGCCCATCACGTACAAAACAACGGGCAACGACATGCAGAGCATCTACGCCGACATTCACAACGCTAACCAGCGCATCTCGGACTTCCTGGTGCAGAACGGCGTGGCAAAGGCGGACATCAGCGTGGCTGCCCCGCAGATTGTTGACCTGAAAGCGGAGCGCTACGCCTCGAGCGAGGACGCTCAGCGCGACCGCTACAACGTGACGAACGTCATAACCGTCTCCACCACGCAGGTAGACAAGGCTCGCTCCCTGATGACCCGCATGGGCGAACTCCTGAAGCAGGGCATCGTGATCTCAGCCAGCGACTACGGCAACACGGTGCAGTACGAGTTTACGAGCCTCAACAAGATTAAGCCCCGCATGATTGAGGACGCCACGAAGAAGGCACGCGAGAGCGCCGTGAAGTTTGCCAACGACTCGGAGAGCAAGCTCGGCAAGATTAAGAGCGCATCGCAAGGCCTCTTCACCATTGAGGACCGCGACGCCTACACGCCCTGGATTAAGCGCATCCGCGTAGTGACCAGCGTGGACTATTTCCTCGAAAACTAAACGGGGCTCTTCCCCCCCCAGATAAACCTACAAATCCGCCGCGGCGCAGAGAGTTGCACCGCGGCGGATTTTGTAGTTTTTGGGGTGAGGGGAGGGGCAGGGAGAAAGGCTTCAGCAGCGGTTTATACACGTATGCTTAGCGGGGCGTTGCCCCTCGTTAAGGGAGCTGCCCTTTCAGGGCGCCAACGCTTGCCACCGGGTTACCCAGGGTGCCGTGTCGCCGCTTCGCGCCGCCACTCTGCCC
>CAVKGN010000062.1:0-11940 GCA_963655595.1 uncultured Oscillospiraceae bacterium | reverse complement strand
GAACGGTTTGCAGGACAGCAAGAGCGTGAAAAAGAACGCAAAATGTAGCACGTGAAGAAAAAGTACTATCTTTGCAAGCGGAAATAGTTATTAAGGTGAAGTTGAAAGGATTCCAACGCACATTGAAACGTGTCGGAGTTCTTTCGGTTTTTTTTGATATCCTGCCCAAACGCTATTGGCCGACACAACTACATTAATAACAAACGAAAAATTACACACAAGAGATTATGGCTTATATGACACAAGAGGGCTATGACAAGATGGTAGCCCAACTCCGTCACATGGAATCAGTAGAGCGTCCGGCAGCTTCGGCCGCCATTGCTGAGGCAGCCGACAAAGGCGACCTTTCGGAGAACAGCGAATATGACGCAGCAAAGGAGCACCAGTCGAAGCTCGAAGGACGCATTGCCGAATTGAAAAAGACCATTGCAGAGGCAAAGATTATCGACAAGTCGAAGATTAAGGCTGACGTGGTACAGATTCTCACGACGGTAGAGATGAAGAACATGAAGAACGGCATGGTGATGAAGTACACCATAGTAAGCGAAAGCGAGGCCAATCTCCGCGAGGGTAAGATTTCAAGCACTACGCCGATTGCCCAAGGATTGCTCGGCAAGAAGGTGGGCGACGTGGTCGACGTGAAGATCCCCCAGGGCGTGATCAGCCTCGAAATTCTCGGCATTAGCATTTAGTGAATAACACATTGCAGCGATGACAATATTCTCGAAGATTATTGCAGGGGAAATCCCTTCCTACAAGTGTGCGGAGAATGAGCATTTCTACGCATTCCTTGACATCAACCCCCTGGCGCAGGGGCATACGCTCGTTGTGCCTAAGCACGAGGTGGACTACCTGTTCGACCTCAGCGATGAGGAACTCTCGCAGATGGTGGTCTTTGCCAAGCGTGTGGCACTCGCAATCCAAGAGGCCTTCCCCTGCCGCAAGGTTGGCATGGCCGTACTGGGACTTGAGGTGAACCACGCCCACATACACCTTGTGCCTTTGCAGAGCGAGGGCGACATGGACTTCCGCAAGGATAAGCTGAAGCTCTCGCCCGAGGTGATGCAGGAAACCGCCGACAAGATATTGAAGGCGTTCCAGAAGTAATAGGCCCGATCCTTGTGGATAGTCCGGCTGAATTGTCCCTTTTGTCTTAAAAGATGTTCCCTTTCTTATTTGTTGCTTAAACGAGAAAGGGAACATTTCGTGTAATTGGAAACTTTTTTCAACTTTGCAGTTTCCAAACAGAAACGACAAAGAAACAACACGATAAAGCACAAAACATTATGGAATCCGCACAAGGAAAATTAGGCGTGATGTGTGTAGGCCTTGGCGCCGTCACCACCACCTTTATTACGGGTGTGCTCATGGCCCGCAAGGGACTGGCAAAGCCTATAGGTTCAATGACTCAATACGACAAGATCCGCGTAGGGCGTGGTAAGGACAAGAAGTACCTGCACTACGGTGAGATTGTCCCCCTCACGTCGCTCAACGACATTGTGTTCGGCGCATGGGACGTATATACCGCTAACGCCTACGAGAGCGCGCTCAACGCAGAGGTGCTCCGCGACCGCGACATTGAACCCGTACGCGACGAGCTGAAAGCCATTGTTCCCATGAAGGCAGCTTTCGACCACAACTACGCTAAGCGTCTGGACGGTCACAACGTGAAGGACTGCGCCACGCGTTGGGACATGGTTGAGGCTTTGCGCGAGGACATCCGCCGCTTCAAGGCAGAGAACAACTGCGACCGCATTGTAGTAATTTGGGCCGCTTCAACGGAGATTTACGTACCCGTTGACGAGGACGTTCACGGCTCCGTAGCCAAACTCGAAGCCGCAATGAAGGCAAACGACTGCGAGCACGTAGCCCCCTCCATGTGCTACGCTTACGCAGCCCTTACCGAGGGCGCACCCTTCATTATGGGCGCACCCAACACCACGGTCGACATTCCCGCCATGTGGGAACTGGCAGAGAAGACAAAGATGCCTATTGCCGGCAAGGACTTCAAGACGGGTCAGACGCTCGTGAAGAGTGGCTTCGCTCCCATCATTGGCACGCGCTGCCTGGGACTGAGCGGTTGGTTCTCTACCAACATCCTCGGCAACCGCGACGGCCTTGTGCTCGACGAACCCGCCAACTTCCACACCAAGGAAGTGTCGAAGCTTAGCACCCTTGAAAGCATCCTCGTGGCCGACAACCAGCCCGACCTCTACTCCGACTACTACCACAAGGTACGCATCAACTACTATCCGCCCCGCAACGACAACAAGGAAGGTTGGGACAACATCGACATCTTCGGTTGGATGGGCTACCCCATGCAAATCAAGATCAACTTCCTTTGCCGCGACTCCATCCTCGCCGCTCCGTTGCTCCTCGACCTCGTGCTCCTCTCCGACCTTGCCGCCCGCAAGGGACGCTACGGCACGCAGCGTTTCCTGAGTTTCTTCCTCAAGAGCCCGATGCACGACTACACGCAAGGCGAAGTGCCAATCAACCACCTGTTCCAGCAGTATGTGATGCTGAAGAACGCCATCCGCGAGATGGGCGGTTACGAGGCAGACGAGGAGATTGACTAACCTGTCGCTCCCGCCAGAATACTGAAACCTGACACAATAAGCTCCGTTCCCCCACGTTACAGACATGAAGGAGCGGAGCTTATTCCTTTTACGCCCTCCTCGCAAGGCTTCCAGACTTAACCAAACACATTCGCCATTTCCCTCCCCACTGTCCGAAATGAAAAGATTACTCTTACTGTTGGCCGTATTCATCGGTTTTTCCGTCACGCTTCTTGCCCAAACATCCTTTGTGGGCACAGTGGCTGACGCAAAGACGGGTGAACGCCTGCCCTTTGTCAACGTGATATACGTGAACGGCACGGGGACGAAGACCGACTACGACGGCAATTTCACCCTTCCCTATCGGCAAGGGGCGCGGCTGCGCGTGTCGGTGATAGGGTATGAAACACGCACGCTTACGCTCAAAGCCCTTCCGACCGACACGCTGAAAGTGGGGCTCACCTCTATGGAGAAGTCGCTCGGCACGGCAGAGGTTACGGGAAAGAAGACGAAATATTCGCGCAAGAACAACCCTGCGGTGGAACTCATGAAAAAGGTGATTGCCGCAAAGAGTAACAGCGACTTGCGGCAGCACGACTATTTTAGCGTAGAGAAATACTCCAAACTCACCTTTGCCTTCAACGAGGTGACGGACGACGTGTTTAAGGAAGGGAAATTTAAGAAACTCCCGTTCCTGAAAGACCACGTAGAAGTTTGCAACGAGACGGGCAAACTAATCCTCCCTATCTCGGTAGACGAGACCGTGTCGCGCACCATTTACCGAAAAGACCCCCAAACGGAAAAGACCCTCATTACAGGGCAACGCTCAAACGGCCTGACCGACCTTGTGCAGACGGGCGACATTGTTACCACCATGCTCAAGGACTGCTTTACCGACGTGGACATCTACAAGGACGACGTGCGCTTGTTGCAATACCCGTTCACCAGTCCCGTGTCCACCAAGTCGGCCATCGGTTTCTACCGCTACTTCATTGTCGACACGCTCATGGTGCGGCAGGACCGCTGCATACGCGTGGACTTTACCCCCAACAACCCGCAGGACTTCGGTTTCTCGGGCAGTCTCTACATTGTGGCCGACAGCACCTACCGCGTGCGCAAGGTGGAGATGGGCATCCCCGTGCGTTCCGACGTGAACTTTGTGAAGACCATGCGTATTATTCAGGAGTTTCAGCAGTTGCCCACCGGCGAACAAGTGCTCCTGCGCGACGACATGCTGGTGGAACTCGAAGTGGTGAAGTTTCTGCACAAGTTCATGGTGAAACGCACCACGGAGTACACCGACTATGACTTCTCGCACATTCCCGACCGCACGTTCAAGTTTAAGGGCGACACCTACACCGCTGCCAACTCGCAGATGCAGGACGAATACTTCTGGCAGGAACACCGTGCCGACTCGCTCACCAAGAGCGAGAGCAGCATTAAGCAGCTCATCAACCGCCTCTATCAGATGCGTGGCTTTCGCCCCATACTGTGGATAGCCAAGGCCTTCATTGAGAACTTTGTGGAGACCTCGACCAACCCGGAGCGCCCGTCGAAGGTAGACATTGGCCCAGTGAACACCGTGATTACGCAGAACTTCGTGGACGGCCTCCGCCTGCGTGCCTCTGCCCAGACCACAGCAAACCTCAACAAGCACCTGTTCCTGAAAGGCTACATAGCCTATGGCTTCAAGGACAATAAGTGGAAAGGCATGGGCGAAGTGACGTATTCGTTCAACGAGAAAGCCTACCTGCCCCGCGAGTTCCCCGTGAACAACCTCACGTTCAACTACACGCGCGACGTGATGTCGCCCTCCGACAAGTTTATGCCCACCGACAAGGACAACGTGTTCACGTCGTTCAAGTGGACCACCGTGGACCACATGATGTACTACGAAACGTACCGCCTGCTGTGGGACCGCGAGTGGGAGAATGGTCTGCGCTTCAACCTGCAAGCGCGCACGTCGAAGGACACGCCTACGGCAAGTTTGTTTTACCAGCCGCTGAACGGCGGAGGCATAAGCCAGGACGCAGCCGCCAACTACCACTCCATCCGTACCTGCGACATCATGGTTGGTCTGCGCTTCCAGCCTGGCGTGACGTGGGTCAACACCAAGCAGCGACGCATCACCGCCAATCACGACGCGCCCATTTTCCAACTCAACCACACCGTGGGGCTTTACACCTTCGGCCGCGCCGATTACAACTACAACTTCACCGAGGCAACGGTGTATAAACGCTTCTGGCTACATTCGTGGGGAAAGATGGACCTGACCGTGAAGGGCGGCATACAGTGGAACAAAGTGCCGTTCCCTCTGCTCATCATGCCCGCTGCCAACCTCTCCTATATAATGGAGGACAACACGTTCAGCCTGATTAACAACATGGAGTTCCTGAATGACCGCTACGCCTCGCTCATGTGGTCGTGGGACTTGAACGGAAAGATATTCAACCGCATCCCCCTCCTGAAAAAGCTCAAATGGCGCGAGTATCTCGGGTGCAACGTGTTGTGGGGAACGCTCACTAACAAGAACAACCCCTTCGCCCATCCCGACGCAACCGACCCCAGGCTGCTCTACTTCCCTGGCCGCTGGACGGCCGACGGCTTCGAGTATCAGTCGCGCACGATGAGCAGCCGCACTCCCTACGTAGAGGTGGTGGCTGGCGTACACAACATCTTCAAGCTCTTCCACATTGAGTATGTGCGCCGACTCAATTACCTCCGTGCTGGCGTACAGAAATGGGGCGTCCGCGGAATGTTCCGCATCACGTTCTGACACCAACGGCAAGCAACAGCGAATACACATAATGTATGCGCTGTTGCTTTTTTTCGTAGATTTGCAATGTTAACGCACATAAAATCACACGTCTTATGCCGTCTGAGAACAATAAGAAACTTTCGTGGAAAAAGAAGAAGGATAGGGTTACCGCGGTAGGCATCGTGCTGGTGGTGATAGCCCTTTTAGTGTATTTCCTGCCCCGCGAAACGAAGTTTGGCTACGAATACGAGCAGGGACGCCCGTGGCGATACAATTCCCTCATTGCTACTTTCGACTTCCCCATCTACAAAACACAGAAAGAGGTGGAGGCGGAGCGCGACAGCGCACTGCGACAGTTTCAGCCCTTTTACGTGGAAAAGCCCCAAGTGGCGGAGCAGCAGATAGCCGAGTTCAAGGCCGACTGTTCCAAGGGTGAGATTTCGCACATGACGGCACGCCTATTTCAGCACGTAAGCCAGATGCTCAATGCCGTTTATCAGGCAGGCATTGTTCCCTCGTCCGACCTCTCGACAATGGCTAAGGAACGCACGGCGGGTGTGCGCGTGGTGGAAGGCACGGAGGCCGTGTCGCGCCAGTTGGCGAGCCTTTATTCCACTCGTTCCGCTTACGAATACATCATGTACGCCGACACCTTGCAGTTTCCCCGCGAGGAATTGGCACGTTGCAATCTCAACAAGTACCTCGTCCCCAACCTCCAGCCAGACACAGCGAAGAATCGCACCGCCCGTGAGGACTTGCTTGCTTCGATAGCTCCGGCGCAGGGAATGGTGCAGAGCGGACAGCGTATCATCGACCGCGGCGAGATTGTCTCTGCCGAACAGTACAAGATATTGCAGTCGTTCGAGCATGAGAGCATGCGCCGCAGCAGTCCGTCAGAGGGCATGTGGCAAGTGGTGCTTGGGCAGACAATCTTTATTACCTGCGTGCTGGTAATCTTTGTGGTGTACCTGGGTTTGTTCCGCAAAGACTACATAAAAGAGTTCCGCAGCATCAGGCTCCTTTTGTGCCTGATACCCATTTTCCCCCTGATCACGTACATCATGATGGGGCAGAAGTGGCTTAACGTCTATATGGTGCCTTACGCCATGGTGCCTATGTTTATCCGTATCTTTATGGACACGCGCACGGCCTTTATGGCTATGCTATGCTCTGTGGTGCTATCGTCGTTGGCACTGCATAGCAACTACGAGTTTGTGGTGGTGCAGTTTGTGGCTGGCACGACGGCCATCTATGCCTTGCGCGAACTTACCGAACGCTCCCAACTCCTGCGCGTGGTGTTGTTGGTATTCCTTACCAGTACTGTTATTATGGTAGGCTACGACCTTTCGCAGGGCGTCGACCTTCTGCACCTCGACCACTCCTTATATATATATAATGCGGTGAACGGCGTGCTGCTGCTCTTTGCCTACCCCCTGCTCTACATGATTGAGAAACTCTCTGGCTTCACGTCGAGCGTTACGTTGATAGAACTCTCCAACACCAACAACAAACTGTTGCGGCGTATGTCGCAGGTGGCTCAGGGTACGTTTGTCCATTCCATGCAAGTGGCTAACCTCGCCTCGGAGGTGGCTGACAAGATTGAGGCAAAAGCCCAGTTGGCACGTACCGGCGCACTCTACCACGATATAGGCAAAATGTCCAATCCAGCGTTCTTCACCGAGAATCAAACTGGTGTGAACCCGCACGACGAACTGGACGAAGAGCGTTCGGCGGAGATAATCATCAGTCATGTAACCGAGGGGGAAAGACTGGCCGATAAGTATCACCTGCCCAAGGTTATCAAAGATTTTATCCATACACACCACGGCACTTCAAAGGTGAAGTATTTCTACATAAAGTGGAAGAACAAGCATCCGGGTGAGGAGCCAGATTCGAAGCTCTTCACCTATCGCGGTGAAAATCCCGAAACGCGCGAACAGGCCATCGTGATGATGTGCGATGCCGTGGAGGCCTCGTCCAGGTCGCTGAAAGAGTATACAGAGGAAAACATCAAGGAACTTGTCGACAAGATTGTCGACGGACAGGTTCAGGCTGGCTACTTCGAGAAATGCCCCATCACGTTTAGCGACATCAACGAGGCCAAACGCGTGCTTACTGAGAGTCTGAAGACTATTTACCATACGCGCATTGCCTATCCCGAGGAACAGCACAAGCCGCAGTACAAGCAGAAGCAGGGACATCGCCCCTATTTCTTCGGGCGCAAGCGCAATTGAGAACCGCTGCCGCTGCGCGGGAAATAGGGCTTCGTTCGGTCCAAAAAGCAAATATGGAAAATTTGCTATCACGCTGAAAACCCTTAATTTTGCACGTATCATTGCACGAACTCCCTATTTGTGAGGAAAAAGGACATATAAGAACACAATCGTCGTGCGGAGAACTTCTCGTGCAATGTCAATGAAAAACAAAGCGTCTCGTTGATTTGGAAAATTCGTAATAATCTAAATATCAACTTAATTCAAATCATTTTATGTGGTTAACTAACTCATCCATCGGACGAAAGGTGATAATGTCAGTAACTGGCGTTGCGCTTATTCTGTTCCTCACATTCCATGGCTGCATGAACTTGGTTGCGCTCTTCTCTCAGGAGGGCTACGACTGGGTATGCGAAATGTTGGGTGCCAATTGGTATGCCGTAGCTGCAACTATCGGCTTGGCCGTTTTGGTAGCCATTCACTTCATCTACGCCATCATCCTCACCCTGCAGAACCGCAAGGCTCGCGGCAACAACCGCTATGCAGTCACCTCAAAGCCCGAAAAGGTAGAGTGGGCCTCACAAAACATGTTTGTGCTCGGTATCATCGTCGTGCTCGGCTTGTTGCTCCACCTGTTCAACTTCTGGTACAACATGATGTTTGCTGAACTCGTTAATGGCGGTATGCCCTTCATCAACGAGGTGGACAGCGCTACTAAGGGCTACGCTATGATTGCCTACACTTTCCAGAACCCTGTTTACACCGTGCTCTACATCATTTGGTTCGTGGCCATCTGGTTCCACCTCACTCACGGTTTCTGGAGCGCTATGCAGACTCTCGGTTGGAACGGCAAGATCTGGTTCAACCGTTGGCGTTGCATTGGCAACATCTACGCCACTGTGCTCATGCTCATCTTCCTTGTAGTAGCCCTCAAGTTCGCCTTCTGCGGCGGAGCTTGCTGAGCAGGAGTATAACCCTCCAACTGAGTTAAAAGAACGGCCCGCCATCTGTAAAGAAGAACGGCCTGCCGCTCACAACTTAACCCCCTCCCAACATAACAAATACAATCATGGCTAACATCGATTCCAAAATACCCGAAGGCCCTATTTCTGAAAAATGGACCAACTATAAGGCTCACCAAAAGCTGGTGAACCCCGCCAACAAGCGTAAGCTCGACATCATCGTGGTAGGTACAGGCTTGGCAGGTGCCTCAGCCGCTGCCTCACTCGGCGAGATGGGCTTCAAGGTGCTTAACTTCTGCATTCAGGACTCTCCCCGTCGTGCACACTCCATCGCAGCACAGGGCGGTATCAACGCAGCAAAGAACTATCAGAACGATGGTGACTCTGTTTACCGCCTCTTCTACGATACAGTGAAGGGTGGTGACTACCGTGCTCGCGAGGCTAACGTTTACCGCTTGGCTGAGGTTAGCGCAAACATCATCGACCAGTGCGTGGCACAGGGTGTTCCTTTCGCTCGCGAATATGGTGGCTTGCTCGCCAACCGTTCGTTCGGTGGTGTGCAGGTGAGCCGTACGTTCTACGCTAAGGGTCAGACGGGTCAGCAGCTCCTCCTCGGTGCTTACTCCGCATTGATGCGTCAGGTACACGACGGTACGGTTACTCTCTACTGCCGCTACGAAATGCAGGACATCGTGATGATCGACGGCCGCGCTCGTGGTATCATCGCTCGCAACCTCGTGACGGGTAAGCTCGAACGCTTCTCCGCCCACGCTGTTGTTCTCGCCACTGGTGGTTACGGTAACACCTACTTCCTCTCTACCAACGCAATGGGTTGCAACTGCTCCGCAGCCATCGCCGCATATCGCAAGGGCGCTTACTTCGCTAACCCTGCTTACGTGCAGATTCACCCCACTTGTATCCCTGTTCACGGCGACAAGCAGTCCAAGCTTACGCTTATGTCTGAGTCTCTCCGTAACGATGGTCGTATCTGGGTGCCCAAGAAGTTGGAGGACGCTAAGAAGCTCCAGAAGGGCGAGTTGAAGCCGACCGACATCGATGAGGCTGACCGCGACTACTACTTGGAACGCCGCTACCCGGCATTCGGTAACCTCGTGCCCCGTGACGTTGCCAGCCGTGCCGCTAAGGAACGCTGCGACGCAGGCTTTGGCGTAAATGCTACCGGTCTCGCCGTTTACCTCGACTTCACCGAAGCTATCGGCCGTCTGGGCATCGACGTAGTGCTCCAGCGCTATGGCAACCTCTTCGACATGTACGAGGAAATCACCGACGTGAAGCCCGGCGAAGTAGTACGTAAGGGTGCTGACGGCATTGAGTACACCAACCCGATGATGATTTACCCCGCTATCCACTACACAATGGGTGGCCTCTGGGTTGACTATGAACTCTCTACCAACATCCCCGGCCTCTTCGCTATCGGCGAGTGCAACTTCTCCGATCACGGTGCCAACCGCCTCGGTGCATCTGCTCTTATGCAGGGCTTGGCTGACGGTTACTTCGTGCTGCCTTACACCATCCAGAACTACCTCAGCGACCAGATCACTGTGCCCCGCTTCAGCATCGACCTGCCTGAGTTCAAGGCTGCCGAGAAGGCTGTACAGGACCACATCGATCACTTGATGAATATCAAGGGTAAGAAGTCTGTCGACAGCATCCATAAGGAACTCGGCCACATCATGTGGGAATACGTGGGTATGGCTCGTACCAAGGAAGGACTCGAAACTGCACTTACCAAGCTCAAGGATGTGCGCAAGGAATTCGAGACCGAACTCTTCATTCCTCAGCTCGAGGGCGTGAATGTGGAGCTTGAGAAGGCCATCCGTCTGAACGACTTCATCACTATGGGTCAGCTCATCGCCATCGACGCACTCCACCGCGAGGAGAGCTGCGGCGGTCACTTCCGTTCTGAACACCAGACCGAAGAGGGCGAGGCTAAGCGCGACGACAAGAACTGCTTCTACGTATCGTGCTGGGAATACCAGGGCGAGGACAAGGATCCCGTTAAGTACGAAGAACCCTTGAAGTACGAAGCTATCGAAGTGAAGACTCGTAACTATAAGAACTAACCGTCAGAACACAACAATCTAAAGACAATTCACAATGGCTAAGAATATAAGCTTTACAATAAAGTACTGGAAGCAGAATGGTCCGAAGGATGCGGGTCACTTTGATACGCGTGAGATGCACGACATCCCCGACGACACTTCATTCCTCGAAATGCTCGACATCCTCAACGAGGAACTCATCGAGGAAGGTAAGGAACCGTTCGTGTTCGACCACGACTGCCGCGAAGGTATCTGCGGTATGTGCTCGCTCTATATCAACGGTACTCCCCACGGCAAGACGGAAGCCGGTGCTACCACCTGCCAGCTCTACATGCGTCGCTTCAACGATGGCGACGTGATCACCGTTGAGCCTTGGCGTTCGGCTGCTTTCCCTGTTATCAAGGACTGCATGGTCGACCGTTCGGCTTTCGACAAGATCCAGGCCGCTGGCGGTTACATCAGCATCCGCACAGGTGCTCCCCAGGACGCTAACGCCATCCTCATCCCCAAGCAGAACGCCGACGAGGCTATGGACTGCGCCACTTGCATCGGTTGCGGTGCTTGCGTAGCTGCTTGTAAGAATGGTTCTGCCATGCTCTTCGTAAGCTCCAAGGTGAGCCAGTTCGCTCTGCTCCCCCAGGGTCGCCCCGAGGCCGCAAAGCGTGCTAAGGCCATGGTTGCCAAGATGGACGAACTCGGCTTCGGTAACTGCACCAACACGCGTGCTTGCGAGGCTGTTTGCCCCAAGAATGAGTCAATCTCAAACATTGCCCGCCTGAACCGCGAGTTCATCAAGGCAAAGCTTGCTGACTAATTCTTCCACTGAAAAGAAACGGTATATGACAAGGTCGCGTTTTTAAATTTGCCTTTTTAGCGATTGCGTCATTTCGTAAAATCCCCGTTGCGCCCTAAGGAGCAACGGGGATTTCTGCTAGGTGGCGGTTCCAGCCCGGCTTGGTTGTTGCCGGGTGGGGTAGGTTAGTGGAAGAGTTCCTTCAACACCGCGAGCGAACGCAGTTCGGGAAAGTCTGGTACGTGGAGGCGGTAATAAAGGCTGATGTATTCCAACAGTCGTGTGCGCTCCCTGCCACTGAAACGGAAGAAGCGCATCGTGTCGTAGCGCATGCGCAAAAGCTTTGGCACGAGGGCTGCGTCAGCTGGCACCAGTACGTCGGCGTGCGCCGGGGGCTGCGGAGTAAAACACGCCGTACGCAGGTCGAAGTAAGAACCCTCTGCGTAGCCTTCCATGTTAGGCATAAAACCCAGGAAGCGCGTCAGTCTGAGCAGGAATACGAGGTGAAAATTCGCGAAGCCCCGTTCGCAGGCATCGAGCCACTGCACAGATTGCTCAATGTACTCAAAAAGCAGGTCGGTGTCAGGCTCTTG
>CAVKGN010000061.1:3735-12175 GCA_963655595.1 uncultured Oscillospiraceae bacterium | reverse complement strand
AGAGCACAACACTTTTAATGTTGGGGTCTTGGGTTCGAACCCCAAGCGAGTCACTGGAACATTAAGGGGTCTATTGAAAAAATAGACGAGATTAAGATTTAGAGAGTTAGTTGAAATTTCAATTAGCTCTCTTTTCTTTTTAATTATCAGCATCTTTCGTATGGATGCTGCTGTTGCGGTATAGGTTATTTGAGAGGACGCTTACAAGTTTAACTTGCAGCATGAGCTGGGTGATTGTAGCGAAAACCGAACATAACCGAACAACGCGTAACGTAAATGTCTTACACATTGTCTTACACGTCAGACAAAATGTCTTACACGTTTGTCGTGAGGTTATCGGAAAACGTCCAATGCACGGATTTTCCTGAGAAATCTGAAATATTGGACAATTTTTGCGATGATTACACCAATTCTGCTGCGCAAAACAATGGTGTCCTATGAGACAAGTAAAGATTGACGTGCTTTTCGACAGACGTAAGTTGTACGAGAAGAAGGGCTTCGGCTATTTGGAAGTAAGGGTATATTTCGCACGCAGAGAAGTGCGTTATATCACGGTTTGCGAATCCACTCCCGACAAGTGGGAGCAAGAGAGCAAATCAGCGAGCACGCAAGAAGTCATTTCGCAGTGCGAAAAGATCGTTGCGGCGATGGAGGTTCTTGGTGAGCCGCTCACAAAGAACAACTTCAACAAGCACTACCTGGGCGAAGATGCCGAAGCCGAGCAGCTGGCGGATGAAGTCGTTGACGATAGCTCAACTAAGGACTTTATTGCTTACTGCACGACAGCCTTGGCGAGCGAAGACCTCGCCGATGGCACGCGCAGACACAAGCAAGTAGTCATTGACGCCCTGCTGCGCTACGGCAAAATCAAGACGTATGCCGACTTGACGCCCAAAAACATCATGGATTTTGACCGCTGGCTCCACAACGGCGAGCGCAGTGACGTAACCATTTATGGCTACCATAAGCGCTTGAAGAAGTGGATTGGCGAGCTCCACCGCCTGGACGAGATTCAGCGCAATCCGTACAAGGTTGTAAGTGTGACGCGCGGCAAGTGCAAAGAACGCGAGCCGCTCCTTGAATCAGAGTTGCAAAAGATGCGGAACATCAAGCTCGACACGAAGCTTGACCGCGTGCGCGACCTCTTCATCTTCTCCGCCTACACGGGGCTTGCCTTCTGCGATGTGCAAGCATTTGAGTTCGAGAAGATGACAGTCCGCGAGGGCGACATGACCTTCATCGACGGGAGCCGAATCAAGACCGCCACGAAGTTCTTCACTCCTATCCTATCTCCGGCGATGGACGTCTTGGTGAAGTACGACTACAACTTGCCGAAGATTTCCAACCAAAAGGCGAACGACTACTTGCACCTCATTCAGCAACTGCTTGGCATCAAGAAGAACCTCACCTTCCACGTTGCCCGCCACTCGTTTGCCACGTTGGCGTTGGCGCACGATGTGCCTATTGAAAACGTGGCGCGGATGCTCGGCCACGAGGACATCCGCACCACGCAGATCTATGCCAAGGTGCTGCGAACGACGATAGAACGTCACGCAAGCAATTTGCAGAGCGCCATTATATAAGGAGTGGCTACTCCTCCGAGGGCACGCGGTAGAACGTGCCTTTCATTAGCTGCGACATTCCGTTTTCGGTGAATGTCGCAGTTATTTTTTCGCAGACGTAGCGACCGCCGCGGATGTAGAACAAGGCACGAGGATTAGGCATTTCCTTGGAGAGGAAACTAAACTCGTACTTCTTCGTGCCGTCAATCTGCCGGAGCGAGGCGCGGCTGCGCAGGCTCCCGCCTTTCAAGCGAAGCGAGTAAGGTGTGATGATGGATTCAAAAAAGCCATCGATTATTTGCACGTAGTCCGTGAACGGATGTGGCTGCCCCCATGTGGAGCGTATTTGTCCGTCCCAAAAGGCAAAATAGATTTGGTCGAAGTAAGCGTCCGTGCTGTCCTGCTCGCCATTCTCAATGCAGCGGCTTGCCGTGCCCTGCACCAGGTCGCCGGCATCGTAGTCGATGCTGCTCGCCCCCTCCGAGCTGGCGAACTTACGGGTGGACGTAGACGTTGACGATGAGGACGAACTCCCGTCCTCCGTCAGCACCCAGTTGTCCGAGCTGCCCATGTCGCCGCAGTTTAGGTAGAGCATACGGCTGTTGGCATCACCCGTGTCCTCCAACCATGCCGGCACGCACTTCATCTCCACCTCCTCCGCGTCCTCTCCGGCGTACAATTCGCCAAATACGTTCACGGGGTAAAGGCGATTATAGTAGCGATACCACTTGTGGCCGCCCTGCTCCGAGTAAAGTTGCGCCTTGTAACAGTGCATCACGAAGTAAGTCTTCACATCCGAAGCGTAGAACAGCTTGTTAGCGTCGGAATATCGGTCGTATCCACGGGTAAGCCTTGTGCCCGTGCCGTTGCCGTAGTAATATTCAGTCACGCCGCTCGTTTTGTATTTCTCCGCCTCTTTCAGCAGTTCGGCGAGCGTGGCGAAGTTCTTCGCCGTGCGGTCGTAGCGACGGATGTACCAGTCGCACGAGTCGTAGCCCCACATCAGCGCGCCGTTGTCGGCGTAGCGCAGCGTTTGGCTGCCCGAGTACTCCGACTTGTCCTCCTGCGTCACCTGCGCCGTGAACGAGTCCACCACGTCGGTCAGTTCCACCTCGCCAGCCTCCTTCGCCAGCGTGTCGGCAAAGCTGAATACGATCGTCTTCGCCTTATGGTTAATGGCGAAGTTGCCGAAGAGGAACTTTTCCAGTTCCTCGAAAAACTCCGTCAGCGTCCAGTGCGGCAGCGCCAGGGCGAAGTTCGTGGCGTCCCAAGCCGCCGGAAGCGTGTTGCAGATAAGCAGATACGCCAAGCCCGAGTCCGAGTATTCCAAAGCGTCAAAGTCGCCAGTGTAGCCAATCGCTATGGTGATGCGGCGCAATATATAAAGGAGGTACGGCTGAAACGAGAGCGTCTGCACCCCCATCTCAGGGTGCGCCTCGTGCCGCCACTGATAGGTTTTCGTGTTGGCAATGCGGAAGAACTGGTTCTGAATGTTGCCCGACGTGTTGTTCACCCACGGCAGCGGCACCCAGAAGTTCTCCGGCCAGGGCCGTATCATATCCATCAGCGTGCCGCTCTTGGCGGTGCGCTCCGAGGGATAGCCCAGGTCGAGTTCATTGAGGTAAATCTCATCGAACGTCTCGTCAAAGTTCTGCTCGCTGCGCCCTTCGAGAAACTGCGTCTTCACCTCCGCCTCCGTGATTTCCGTCACGGTGATGGAGCCCGACTTGTAGAAGGCTCCGTCGCGGATGTCGCAGTCCAGCACGGCCTTGCCCACCTCCACCTCAGCGCGGTGGATGTGGCCGAATATGGCCGTGTTCTGCGGGCAGCCCCGTAGCGGAAAGGTGATGGTCAGCGTGTAGCTGTCCGAACCCGTGAAGAGGCTGTTCTCAGCGATGAAGTCGAACGACGTGCCTGTCTTCAGCACGGCTTGTTTGCCGTTGATTGTTATTTCCATTTTCTGATGAACGCTAATTGGTTTTTGTTTTGAACACGAATTTCCACGAATTATCCGTGAATTTATTTGCGCCTTGACTTCGGCGTTTTGTTTCGGATGAGCTGGTCGTATTCGTCCTGCGCCTGTTTGATGCCCGTGTCGCCCGTGACGGTGTTCACGGTCACGAAAGGCTCGTCGAGGCGGCGGTTCAGCCGGTCGAGCGTCTTCTCGTACTTGGCGAGGGCAGCCGTGGCGAGGCCGTCCTGTGGGGCTTGCACCACGATGGGCTGAGTCGCCGATTGCGAGGCAGACGCCGAGGACGTCGACTGAGGAGCAATGCTCCGCGACACGTCCTCCGCCCGTAGCGAGCCGATGGTGTTCGTGCGCTGCGCATAGTCCAACGCATTGATGAGCGGACGCGCCACGGGCGAGGCGAGCAACTGTTGCGAGGCCACCCACTCCCCGGCGTGCACCACGCCCACCTCCTCGTCCACTCTGCCCTGAGGCGTGAAGCCGCCCGCCTGGTAGCCCTGGCTCTCCGATGCCTGTTGCTGCTTTTTGATGGCGGCAATCTGAATGACGCCGGCAGCCACGGCCATCGCCGCCGCCACGGGGGCCAGTATGTAGCCCACGAGCGGAATGGCCGCTGCCGAGCCGTAGGCCGAGAGCGCATTCTGCGCCGTCTGCGCCACGGCTTGCATCACTTGCATGGCAAACATCTTTTTGTTTGCCTCGTTCTTCGCCTTGGCCAGGGCGGCTTGCTTCTCCTTTTCGAGTTTCGCCACCTTGTAGTTGTTTCCCTCGGCGGCCGAAATCTCCGCCGTGTAGCGCGAGTTGATGGCTGCCGTTTCCTTTTCGAGTTCCGCCTGGACGAGAGAGGAAACGCCCGAAAAGATCTCGCTCATGCCGCCCATAATGGTGGAGAACGACTGCGTCACCGCCTGTCCGCCCTTGCTTTCAAGCCAGCCCGCCAGCTTGTCGTTCGCCTTCTCCATGCCGTTCTTCGTCTGCCCAATCGAGGCCAGGTCGTACTTTTTGCGCAGCGCCAATTTGGCCTTCTCGAAGGCCTCCTCAATGCGCAGTTTCTCTGCCGCATTGTCGCCCGCCGCTTTCAGTTCGGCGGCATACACCTCTTGCAGCGCAGCCATTGTGCTGTCGTACTGCGTCAGCCGTTCGTCAGCACTCGCGCCGAAGTAGTCGTCCTTCAGCTGCTGCTTCACTTGCCGCTGCTGTTCCTCCATCTTTTGGCGGTTCGCCAAGAGCTTCGTTTGGTACTCCTTCTCCGCCGCAAGCCGCTCCTTTGAGCCTTGCTTGCAGAGCTGCACCCTGCGGCGCAGGTGCTCCAGCTCGGCCAACTCCACCGCATCCGTATAGGTGCGGTAGTCCGAGAGGCCGTCCACGTAGCGCTGGCGGAGTTCCGCCAACTGCGCCTCGTAGTCTTTGTCCTCCCGTTCGCGGGAGGCTGCCGAGGCGTTTTCCTCCAGTTTCTTCACGGCCTCCTCGTATTGCGCTTGCGCCTCGAGCAAGTCCTTTGCCCCCGTGTCCGTGCGCTCCATCTTCCGCTGCCAATACTCCACGGCGATGGCGTCCATGCGGGCCGCATACGCCTCGTAGTCCTTCTCGCCCTTGGCGTAGGCAATGCGGTTGATGGCTTCCTCCTTGGCCTTCCAATCATCGGGCGAGTTGCGGCGATCGTCCTGTTTCTTCTTCGCCTCCGCCAGGTTGGCTTCCGCTTCGGCGCGCTCGTCTGCCGTGGCCTTTTTGTTTTGGAGGATACGGGAGTAATACTCCTGTTCAATCTCCTCCATACGTTCCACGTAGGCCTCGTAGTCCTTCTCCCCCTCCAAGTACGCCTTTTTGTTGAGCGCGTTCTGCTCCTTCTGCCACGACTGCTCCGCCTTGAATTTGTCGTTAGAGGCGTTGCCTTTTTTCTTGTCGTCATCGACATACTGCCCGCCCTCGCCGCTTGTGGTGTCCGTCACCACCGGCTTCGTTTGGTTCCCTTTCGTATCCGCTGCCGCCTGTTTGGCAATATCTTTGCCGTAGATGCCGAGGATTGTTTGCTCCTTCTCGTTTTGTTCCTTGATTTTTCCCTCGATGTTCGCCTTGTTGTTATGGAGGTAAGCCGTGCGAACGGCTGCACCCGTATCCATGGCGTGCCCTTCACGGCCGCTGACGCGTGCGGTCGACTTATTGAGTTGCTTGTCCTTCTCGATATCCTTCTCCGCCTCTTTGAGTTGCTGCGAGAGTTTCGCCTTCTCCTTACCAATTTCCGCAAGTAGTTCCTTCGCTCCTTCGATTTCGTATTTACGGGTAAGCGATTTGAGGTAGTCGTCCAAGGCCTTTTTGTTCTCCTTGTACTTCCCCGTGGTGGTGTCGAGTTGCGCATTGTAGTTCGGGATGATGCGGTTCAAGGTTTGCACCGCCTTTTGCCGCTCGTCGAGCGAGAGCTTCTCGTCCTTGGCCGCGGCAATGAGGGCGTATATTTTGGTTTTTTCCTCCACGATGCCCTCCTGGCCTTTTAGGCGGATGTCCGCCAAGGCCTTCTGCGAGGCGCTCATCTCGTTCATTTTCTGAGCGGCCTTGTAGATGCCCACGCCGAGCGCCACCGCCGCGGCGAGCAGCACGCCCCAGCCCGAGGCCAGCGAAGCCCCGGCCTTCTTCACGTCAATCATCAAGGCAGATTGCTTGGCCCAGTTCCCTTGCAGCTTCGCAAGTCCCACTTGCAGCAAGAGGTGACTGGCGTGCAGCGCCTTCACCACGGCATGGTAGGCAAGGGCCGAGGTGCGGCACACGGCTTGCCAAGCCGCTTGCGCTTTCAGCATGGCGGCGTTGGCTTTCACGGCGGCCGTGTACACCACGATCATCGCCGTGAGCGTCACGATGGCCGTCTTGTGACGGGCGAGGAAGTCGATCGTCGTACTCATCGCACGCAGCGTGAGCGTAGTCGTGCTGATGATGTTCTTCATGATCGGCATGAGTTTCTCGCCAAGTTCAATGGCGAGCTCATTCACCCTTTTGCGCGCTTTGTCGAGTTCCGCCTCGACAGTCGAGTTTTGCACGTTAAACTCGTTCGTCACCGAGGTGGCGTCCTCGAAAGCTGCCGTAGCCTGTTCCTGTTGCCACTTCACCATCTGCACGTTGCCGGCCAGCGTGGCCAGCACTTGCGAGGCACGTGCGCCGTTCTCCCCCATGTCCTTGAACACGGGAGCAAGCACGTCCATGTTGCCGAGTTGATTGAGTCTCTCAAGCAACATAAGCAACCCCTCGTTCGTGCTGCGTTTCAGCGCCGCGTTGAGTTCGTCCAAGTCCATGCCCGTGGCCTTGGCAATCTTTGCAGGCTCCTTGAAAAGGTTCATGATGAGTTGCGAGAGTGCCGTGGCAGACATCTCGCACGCCTGGCCCTGGCTGTCAAGCACAGCGGCAAAAGCCATGATTTGCGGGATGGTCATGCCCGCCTGGGCACCCACGCCCGCCATGCGCTTGCCGAACTCCGCCAGGTAGCCGGCGCTCGCCGTGCAGTTCTGCGAGAGTTCATTGATGACCGAACCCACGGCCAGGAGCGAACGCTCCGTGCCGAGTCGGGCCTCGTCGCCGAAGATGTTCGTCAGCTTCGAGAGCGTAAGAGTTGCCCCCTCGCCGAGTTCGTCAAGAGCCACGTTGATTTGGTCAGCTGCCTTGACGAACCCCAAAACGTCCTCCTTGGACGTTTTGCCGAGGCGCCCCGCCTCTTCGGCGAGTTTATTCAAGTCCTCGCGCGAGGTACGCGTGTCCATCTTTTTGAAATCCTCGTTGAGTTCCTTCACCTCGTTGTCGGCGAGTCCCGTGAATTTGCGCACGTTCGCCATCTCCGCGTCCATCTCCGCAAAAGCGTTTACCGCTTTGCGTCCCGCCATCACGAGACCCGTGCCCACGGCTGCCACCCCTGCGAGGATGTTGCCCCACTTGTCCACAAAGCCGTTGATGCGGTCCACGATGCCCGAGTTTTCCTCCTCCGTGTCGCGGAGTTCCTCGTTCACTGCGGCGAGTTCCGCCTTCACCCGTTTGATGCTTTCGCACTGCTTGTCCCACTCCGCCGTTCCTCGCTCAATGCTGCCCAATGAGCGTTTTAGCTCCTTCAGCGTTTTGCTGAGTTCCTTCGGGGTAGTCTTGTCGAGGCGTTTCATCACGTTCTCCACCCCTTGCGTGGCGCTTTCAATCTGGGCTATTTGTCTGTTTGTCTGTTTCAGTTCCCGCTGAAAGCGTTTCAGTTTCACCTTGTCGCCCGCCGCTGCCGCCTCGGCGATTTTGTTCTCCAGTTCCGCCGCTTGCTTTTTGAGCTGTTCCAGCATATTTTGCGCCTGTTTCCCGTTCACGGTGAGGGTTACGGTTGCGTTCGTATTGATGTCCAACATAATGGTCTTTTGCTTTTGGATGGTGAGTAATACCGCAAAACTACCCCCGCTCAAAAAGCCCTCAAAAGACGATGTATCAAGCCTTTTGCCCGTGTTTCACGCCTCCCAAATTGATAAAATCCGCTTTTCGTTAAGTCCTGAAAATCATAATGTCTTGATAGTCAAGCAAAACGGGGATTGTTAAGGGGTTTCCCCTTAACCCCTCCGAAGGAACACCCCCCAACCGCCCTGCAACGCCCACCGCCCACCACCGCACCGAGCGTGCGGAATATGTAATAAAACGTTAAAATACAAACATTGAGAGGTTCCCCGAGGACGACAAAAGCCGCTCCAAGTCTCTTGGGGTGCAAGAGGCAGACGGGGCAAAGGGGGCATTTGAGGCAGACGAGGAACGCTCACCGAGTTCCCCGAGGGGGGATAGGCATTTGTAGGCATTAGAGGCTTAATAGGCATTTGTGGGGGCGAAAACGGGGAGTTCCGAGGAGGGAGGAATAGGCATTTTGTAGGCATAAGAGGCTTAATAGGCATTTGCGGGGGTAAATATGGGG
>CAVKGN010000061.1:0-3725 GCA_963655595.1 uncultured Oscillospiraceae bacterium | reverse complement strand
GTTGGCATTAGAAGCTTAATAGGCACTAACGGGGCAAAAACGAGGAGTTCCGAGGAGGTGTTTATAGGCATTTTGTAGGCATAAGAGGCTTAATAGGCACGATTGAGCGCAAAAAACGGGAGTTCCGAGAGGATAAAAGCGGCTTTTGCCCGCTTCTATCCCCTACCTTTGTCCCACCGCCCGCGCCGTGCGGTAATCCGGCTGTGTGGGGGAAGAAAAGTGGATGGGCATTTTCGAGAACTTGTTCGAGAGTATGCTTCCGCTTTTCTTTCCCCACTCAGCCGACCGCTGAAGAAAGCCGATGTGTGTGAACGTAGTGAACACTTGTCGGCGCTAAAAGGCTTACGGCACGAAGTGCGGTAAAAGCCTGGGCGTAGCCTTAGCGGACTTTCGACCATCGGGAGAGTGTCCGCCTGAAACGAGTGACTATCTCTTTTGTAGCTTTGCGGAAAAAGGGATGGACACTTGAAAGAATAAAGAATGCCGAAAATGAGGTGCAGAGTATTAGCGAACTTGTTCGCCATTCTCTGCACCTCACTTCGGCAGTGTAAGCAGACATAAGAAGCTTGCTCCCTGCGGTCTGCCAAGCTCCCGAAGGGTTGTTTGGCAAACCGCACTGCAAGCGTGATGACCTAAGGGCGTAGCCTCACGGACTTTCGACCAACGGGAGAGTGTCCGCAGAAAACGAGGGCCAATCTCTTTCGTAGCAAGGCGGAGAATGTGTTTGGCACTTGAAAGAATAAAGAAGCCGTCAAGGCTTTGTAAGACAACTGACGCCTTGCGAGCGAGGTCAGACAAACGCTCGAAGAGTTGTTTGGCTGGATGAGCCGCTTGGCGTAATGCCGACAGGGCGAAGCCGGAGCGGACTTTCGACCAACGGAAGAGTGTCCGCAAAAAACGAGGGCCAACCTCTTTCGGAGCAATGCGGAGAAAGGGATTGGCACTTGATGTTAGCGGTTACGCCGCAGGCGAATGTAAAGCCACACGATGGCGGCGAGGAAGAGGACGTTCGTCAGGACGAACTTGACGAGGGTGCTGGGCTTGGCCTTTGCGGGCTGGCTCTGCTCCTCGTGGGCGGAGGCGGTCTGATTGGCCGCTGTGGCGGACTGCGTGCTTTGGGCGGTGCTGTCCGTTTGCGTGGCCACGGCCGTGGATTGCCGATGGGCGCTTGCGCTCAGGCGTAGGCCGTAGAGGGTGAGCGTCGTCGGCTTGCTGTGGGATGGACGGGAAGAGGCGGAGCCTCTTCTTAGGGGAGAACCGCTTAGGTCGGCGGCAGTCTCGCTGCTGTCGGCCGCGGTTCGGGTGGGTGGGCCAAAGGTGAGCCGCAGGCTGTCGATGCGGAGGGCGGCGAACTGGCTTAGTGAGTCCGCCGTGAGGAGGCGGGCGGCGGACGAGTGCCGCAAGGTTGCGGCAGAGTCCGTGTGGAGCGTGGACTCCGTCTGCTCCGCAAACGTTTGCCGTGTGGTGCGGCAACTTGTGGCGCACATCGCGGCAAGCGTTAGCAGGAGCAGCAGGGTGAAGAGGAGAAGGTGCTTGGGGGGTATCATCTTTATAGGTCGGTTTGTACGTTGAAGGAGGGGCACGCCTTGGCGGCGAACTCTGAGTGGCCGTGCACGGTGGCGCTGGGGTACTGCTTTTGCAGCTGCTCTACAAGCTGGCGGAGGGCGGCACGCTGGGCAGCCGTTCGGGTGTCCTTGGGGGTGCGGCCGTCGGGGGCGCAGCCGCCTATGTAACAGAGGCCGATGCTCTGGGCATTGTGGCCCTTGCAGTGCGCGCCCTGCTGCTCCACGGGGCGGCCCTTGTGGACGCTGCCGTCGCGGTAGACCACGTAGTGGTAGCCTATGGAGGCGAAGCCCCTTTGGCGGTGCCAGCGGTCGATGTCGGCCACGGTGAAGTCCTTGCCCTCGGGGGTGGCGGAGCAGTGGACGATGATTTCTTTGATCTTTCTCATTTGGGGGTTGAACACTAATGGGTTTTAGAAGGACACGAATTGACCGAATAAAACGAATGAGAAAGATTCGTTCGATTCGTTGGATTCGTGTTCTAAATGTCACGAATTTTTGTTTGTGTTCTTTTCCTCCTTGATGGCTTTGTCGATGGCGTCGTGGATGCCGCTTTGTATCTGCGACATTTTGCGGCCGCAGTAAATGCTTACGCCGAAGATGGAGCCGGCGTAGATAAGGCATTGCGAGAAGAGCCAAAGGACGGAGTCGGAGATTTCGCCCGTGGGCGGAACGATGAAGCCTGCCACGGCGAGGGTGAAGCCGCCGAAGAGCATTGCGAGGGCTGACCAGAATTGTAAGGAAACGTGTTTCATAAGATGAAGGTTTTTAGGAGATAGTTCCGAGCAAAGCATTGAGTTTGTTCTCAATGCGATTGAGTTGCTGCACCTGGGCGGCGGTCATTAGGCCGTCCTGTGCGGTGGTGGCCAGGGGGATGGCGTCGGTGTAGTCGGCGTTGAAGGTGAGGCCGAAGAGCGAGGGGACGTATTTGTGCGCGCTTGAGTCCCAATGGAGGCGGTCGGCGAAGAGGGGCGTCCAGTCTTCCATGTAGGAAATGTCGGAGCGTTCCGAGCTGGTGAAGTAGACGGCACGGTGGAACACCTTGTCCTTGTTGAAGATTACTTGGCGGCAGTAGTCGTTCACGACGTTCTGCACAAGTATCAAGGATATCTCCCCTTGATACGTGCAGTGCGCAATGGCGAACGACTGATCACCGGCGATGCCAGCGGCACTGATGGCTTCGAGGGCTGCGGCCTCCGAGCCGAAGTTGCCGAGCTCACGCACGAGCGTTTGCTGCGTGGCGAGTTTGTTGCGGAGGCTCGTTGTCTCCGCCGTGGTAACGAGTCCCGGCACGGATGCCGTGGCGAGTGGCAGCGTGAGGCTGAAAAGCACGTCCTTGTCGTGCTTCACGTCGAGGCGGCGCACGTTGGCGGTGTAGTCGGCGGCGTTGGGCACGGAGGCGGCGAGGGTGTCGTAGCGCGTTTGCTCGCCCGTGTACCATTGGTGGCAGTTGGCGAGGAGTTCCGCCTGAGCGGCAGTCATCACGCCGGCGCGCTGCGCCGTAGCGGTGGGCAGCGACAGGGTGCGGGCGGAGAGTTTGGGGATGCCCGAGGTGAGCGAGGCTTCGTAGAAACTGAGCACGAGGCTTGTGGCCGAGTTGCTCTGCACCTGCGCGCTCATCAGCAGGGAGCCGATGCCCTTCACGTTCTGCTGCCACTGCTGGAGGGCGGTGGTGTCGGTTTGAAGGGCGGCGGCTTTGAGGGCGTCGGCGAGGGACTGCAAGAGTTCTCCGAGGGAGGCGGGCGTGATGGCGGCCTCTTGGGTGAGGGCTTTGAAGGCCGTTATTTGGTTGGTGATTGACGTCGTATCCATTGGCTTGTTTTTTGAGGAACACGGAATTTATTTTGACGAACACGAATAACTCGAATTGAACGAATGAGGATGGCCTTCGGCGGTTTGGGAACACGAATTATCGTGAATTGTTCGCGAATTATCAGGAATTTATTTTACTGAACACGAATAACTCGAATCTAACGAATGAGGTTTTGGAACACGAATTTTCGGGAATTTGCCGTGAATTAGGTCACGAATTTATTCTTGTGAAAGATTCGTTCGATTCGTTAGATTCGTGTTCTAAATCTTGCGTTTAGTGGTTGTAGCGGAGGTGTTTGTCGTCGAGGGCTTGGGCGACTACGCCGATGAAGTCGTGGGCGAGGTTGTCGG
>CAVKGN010000060.1:0-12185 GCA_963655595.1 uncultured Oscillospiraceae bacterium | reverse complement strand
GGCATAAAAAAGATTTGAGGCAAGCATCACATGTGTAATACTTGCCTCAAATCTTTTCCTGAGTGACTCGCTTGGGGTCATCTGTGACTTGCTTGGAATCCTAAGTGATTCCGCAGGGATCTTTAGACCTTCTGAAAACATAATCAAACGTAAATGCCTGAACATTACGTATTCTAACTCTGTTTCCATATTCGATTATTTGACCTCGAAAATTAGTCGATTTCACAAAGCATACAGCGTGTAAGACACGTGTAAGACATTTTGCTCACGGACTTTTCCTCGTATGGTATAGGCGGCTCTGAAAGGCCGCTTTTTTTATTTCATAGAACCATTGTAGGCCAGCGTCTGTCTCATGCAGCAACTTAATGTAATCAAGTGTTAACACGTGGATAGATAGACTCTTTTTGTTCGCACTTGTTCGTTAATGTGTGTTTATGCCCTTATAATTTTGCAATCGCTTAGCAGAGCAAATGTACGAAGCAAAGAGGCTGGTATATTCCGACCAACTCGCTGAACTACATATGCAAAGATACGAAAATGCATTGAAATAGATAGATATACACGGCTCGAAATAGCCTTAGTTCCCTATCATTACCCGACAAGTGATTTCACTTCTTTTTTATCATAACTATTTAATCTCCCCTCACTCATGGAAGAAATCATCAAAAATTGGCGAAGGTGGGTGCGAAGCGTCCGCCTCGGAGAAGTGAAGTGCGCTCACTTGGCTACGGGTCAGAACATCCGCACAGTACGTTGCGCAGCAAATGTAATCAACTCAGACCGCAGAGATGACGGTCGCGATTTATTCATACACATTCGCTACGAGTGGCAAGAGCGTATCGTGATAGCCTATGCCACCACTCTGAGCGAAATAAAAAATTACGATAGCCCCTATGATTGGAAAGCCAAAATCAAGCAAATTGACGCCGGACACTATCAAGCAACTGGTGACGGACGCTCACGAGACGATATGGACAATTAACTCGTTTGCCGAGGAGATGTGCATCAGCAGAGATGCTGTCCGCATGCGTATTCACCGCGGCCAGATTCCCGCCCGCAAGGTCGGACGCAGCTGGTACATCCTCAAAAGCGAGTACTTGAAGTACTTGAAAAATTCAAGCGTGACCTCTCAATTTTAATCATACTTCAATGTCAGCTCTGCCGTGTCGCTGTGAAGCGAGTGGGCAGGGCTTTTTTAAGTACGCAATGCAATGATACCAAACGAAATAATCGACAAAATACTTGAGCGCACGGACTTGGCCGCCCTGGTGGGGCAGTCGGTGCAACTCAAAAGATCGGGCGCGAGGCTCACGGGCTGCTGCCCGTTTCACTCGGAGAAGACGCCCTCATTCTTCGTGTTTTCGCAGACCGGCACTTACAAGTGCTTCGGCTGCGGCGAAGGCGGCGACGCTATTAGCTTTCTGCAAAAGCATGACGGCCTCACGTTCACCGAGGCGGTGAAGAGGCTGGGCAATGCCTGCGGTGTGGAGGTGGACGAGCAGGAAGAGGACGGCCAGGCCAAGCAGAAACATTTGCACCGCGAGGCGTTGCTCGTGGTGAACGAAAAGGTGGCGAAGTTCTACGCCGAAGAGTTTGCCCGCTCAAAGGAGGCGCAGACCTACGCCCACGGCCGTTGGGGCGCCGACTACTGCCTGGAGAAAGGCATCGGCTATGCGCCGAAGTCGGGCAAGGCGCTGGCCGGCTTGAACGTCAAGCGGGAGTTCCTTGACGAGCTCGGGCTCGTGAACAAGGGCGGCTACGACCTCTACCAAGACCGCGTGGTCATCCCCATCCGCGACCGTTACGGCCGCGTCATCGGCTTCACCGCCCGTTGCTTGGGCGACGAGCAACCGAAGTACAAGAACAGCCGCGACTCGCTCCTGTTCCACAAGTCCTCCGTCGTCTTCGGCATCGAAGACGCCTGGCGCCAGGCTGCCCGCGAGGACAAAATGTTCCTCGTGGAGGGCGCGCCGGACTGTATGCGCTTGCAGTCCATCGGCGTGCTCAACACCGTGGCGGCGCTCGGCTCGGCTTGGAACAAGGAGCATTTTGCCCTTGTCAAGCGCAGCGCATCGAGGGTGTGCTTCTTGCCGGACGATGATCCTCCGAAGCGTGGCGAGCATTTCGGCCACGGCATTCAGGTGGTGTTCGAGGCCGGCCGCCTCGCCATGGAGTGCGGTCTCTCGGTGTCGGTGAAGGAAATCCCCGACGAGGAGAACACGCACAAGTTGGACCCCGACACCTTTTATATCAGCACGAACGTCTTCGCCTCGGTGGCAGAGCAAGACTTCATCCTGTGGCGCGCCGAAAAGGCTTTTGCTTTGGCGCAGACCACGGAGGAGCAGCGCATCGTGGTGCGCGAGATTGCTTACTTGCTCTCGCTCCTCGATGATGGCACGGGCTTGTCAATGTACATCGACAAACTCGTGCGTCTGAGCGGCACGAAGCGACTGTGGAAGATGGCCGTGGAGGAGGAGAAGAAACGCACGGAGGAGGAAGAGAAGAAGAAGCAGGGCAAGTCGGTAGATGACCTCTACCAACGCTACGGCTTCTTCACGGAACACGGCAAATATATGTCGGTCACGGAGAAGGGCGGCATCTACGAGTGGTCGAACTTCACGATGGAACCGCTTTTCCACATCCGCGACAACCTGAACCCGAAACGTATCTACCAAATCAAGAACGAGCTTAACATCACGGAGTTGGTGGAACTGAAACAGGAGGACTTGGTTTCGCTCTCGAAGTTCAAGCAGAAGATTGAGGGCCTCGGCAACTTCATTTGGAAGGCCTCGGAGAAGGAACTGACAAAGTTGAAGTCCTTTCTCTACGAGAAGACGGAAACGGCCTCGGAGGTGAAGCAGATGGGCTGGCAGCGCGAGGGCTTCTACGCCTTTGGCAACGGAATTTTCTACGGGGGAAAATTCTACACGGCGGACGACTACGGCATTGTGCGCCTTCCAGAGAAGGGCAACTTCTACCTCCCGTCCTCGTCGAAGATCTACCGCGACGACACGCGGCTCTTCACCTTCGAGAAGCAGTTTGTGCACCTGGCTTACTCCTCGGTGACGCTCGAGGAGTTCACCGCCCAACTCTTCAAGGTGTTCGGCGATAACGGGCGAGTGGGCTTCGCCTTCTACCTCGCCACGCTCTTCCGCGACGTGGTGACCTGTGCCTCGTCCGAACATTGGTTTCCCATTCTGAACCTTTTCGGTCCGAAGGGAAGCGGCAAGTCGGAACTTGGCCACACGCTGCTCTCGCTCTTCACAATCGGCTACAAGGCGCCGAACATTCAGAACTCCACCATCTCGGCCCTCAACGACACCGTGGCGGCGTCGGCTAATGCGCTGGCGCACATCGACGAGTACAAGAACGACCTCGACCCGAAGGTCGTGGAGTTCTTGAAGGGCTTGTGGGACGGCACGGGGCGCAGCCGTATGAATATGGACTTGGACAAGAAGAAGGAGGTGACGGCCGTAGACGCCGGCATCATCCTCTCGGGCCAGGAGATGCCCACGGCGGACATCGCCCTGTTCTCCCGACTCGTCTTCTTGCAGTTCCCGCGCAGCGAGTTCACGGCGGAGGAGAAGCACAATTATATGGAACTAATGAAGATGCGGTCGGGCGGGCTGACGCACCTGACCGTGGAGTTGCTCAACCACCGCAAGCGGTTTGAGCAGAAGTACCCCGCCACCTTCCGCGACGTTCAGCGCGAGGTGAACGCCGAGCTGAGCGGGATGCAATACGAAGACCGCATCGTGAACAACTGGTGCGTTCCGCTGGCGGCCTTGAAGGTGTTGCAGGAGGCCGTACCCACGCTGCCTTACCCCTACCTTTTCAAGGTGGTGGTGGAGGGCATCCGCAAACAGAATGCGGAGTGCAAGACGAACGGCGAACTGGGCAACTTCTGGAACACGGTGCAGTACCTCGCAAGCGAGGGTACGCTCATCGACACGGGCGACTACGCCGTGAAGTACGTCTACTCAATCAAGACCGACACGATAGACTGCTCCTGGCCATCGGAGCGTGCCGTGCTTTTTGTGCAGACCACGCGAGTGTTTAATCTTTACCGAAAAGAGGGAAGGCAATCGGCTGAAAAGGTGCTGCCCATCGATGCTTTGAAGTACTACCTCGCCAACAGTGCGGCGTACCTCGGGAAGAAGAACGTGAGGCTCTATTTGTTCAAAAACGGCATCCCGCAATTCGACCCAAACCGTAAGGATAAGCGGACCGGCAATTCCGTCCAGTACTCCAAAGTTTTCCTCTGCCTGTGCTTCGACTACGAAAGGCTCATCAGTCAATTTGGCATCAACCTTGAAATGAGCAATGAGTCAGACCCCCGCAAGGTGGAAGCGTAGCAGACAAATCTCGTTCATTGCATTGTGAAGCACTGGTGGAGAAGAGGCTTTTGCCCCGCACCGGTGCTTTTTGTTTTCGGAAAAGCGGAGTAGCCGTCGCAAAACGCGTAGTCCGTCAAGCCGCAAGCGGACTTGCGAGGCGTGCGAAGCCAAAACAGCAGCCGCCCATCGTTCGCCCCAAAAAGCAGCGTAGCGGTATCACGGCGAAGTCCTCCCCCGAGTCAAATTTTGCATTGTCTCTGAAATGGGCAAATATTTCCAATAACACCAATAACATCAATAACACACTCATTCTCAAAGAGTTGGCAGTATGATATAGAATAACAACGAATAACTCCAAATAACATCGTCTCAGCGGTAGGCTCGGAGAAATCCTTGATAATCAGCCCATAGTGGAGAATCGTCCTCCTCATCGCTCCGCAGGGCATCGTAGTGGTCTCCTCGTGGCTACCGACGTCACTGGGTCAGCCAAGGTTGGCCTATTCGGCCCTGTCGTGCTTGCCGTGCGTGCCATTAAGGTCGGCTAATCCCAAAGCGTCAGAGGTGAGATACGGCTTTTCTGTGGCCTCATTCGGCGGGGCATTCCGTGTGGAGGGAGGGGGTGCGTGTTCATTGTTTTTGATTTTGAAGGCAGAACAGGAGATTGCCTCATGGATGGGAGAGAGATTTTTCCTGATGCAAAGTTAAGGCGAGCGTGAACGGGCAAGCACCGCTGCGCTATTGCTGCACAAAAAATCCGACAACTTTCCTCTTTTCCCGTGGTACGAGAAAAGGGGTATTTCAGATTTTTTCCTGGCAATTGTTTGCCCTTTGTGTTCACGGTCTCTCGCCTTCTTTCTGCATCGTAAAAAGTCCTCCCCCGAGGACATCTCTTAAATGTTCCACTTCAAAATTTTTTCAAAAACAATGAACACTTTAATCACCCCCTCCACGCTTTCCACACAGAAGTTAAGCCCCGCAGAACGAGCAGAAAAGTTGCGCCCGTATCTCGTAGAGCACCTTTGGGATCAGCCGGCAGTTTACTGCGGCACGTACGGCAAGTACAACAGTGGCTCCATTGCAGGAGCTTGGCTTGACCTCAGCGCCTTCAGCAGCTACGAGGAGTTCCTCGAAATTTGCGCCCTGCTTCACGATGACGAGGCCGATCCAGAGTTTATGTTCCAAGATTATCAAGAATTCCCCCGAGCCTGGTACGATGAAAGTTCTTTGGAGTCATCGTTTGACGATATCATTGAATACTGCCAGCTCTCCGAGGATGACCGCGCCATTTTCGATGCCTATGTGGATTATTTTGGCGGAAATGATTTCGCCCACTTCAAAGACGATTACATGGGTGAATTTGACTCGGAGGAGGATTTCGCCGAGATGATCGTCAACGATTGCTACGATTTGGACCGCACGATGGGCTCCTTATCCTGCTATTTCGACTACGAACGCTTCGCAAGGGATTTGTTCATGACGGACTACGTCTTCTGCGATGGCTACGTATTCGCCAATCGCTAAAACATTAATCACAGGAGCGGGGCGAAAGCCTCGTTCCTTTCTAAAATTTCAAAATACAATGTACAAGATTTATCAGTTACTTGATGCCATCCACCTTACGGGGGCAGACAACAGTCAATGGATTACGGTTGATTTCAGCGCCAAATATGATGACCCTGATTTTGACGAAGACGAAGCACTGGCAGCGGAATTTGGAGATGGCGAAATTGCCGATGGAGTCATTATCCGTGCACGGTATATGGCCGTATGGCGGGATACCGATCTCTTTGAACACCTGGCGAGCCACACGCTCCTCTTCCCGAGCTGCGCCTACCGCTTGAAGGATGGCGAGGCAGTACTTCTCTACCACATCTAAGTGGGTAGCACCTTTTGAGCCGAGGGCCTTCCCTCGGCTCTTTCCCACCTTCTACGGGGTATCCCGAACTATTCCGTAACGGGGAGTGTTTGTTGCAAACAAGCTTAAACACCCCCGCTTCGGGGATTGGAGGCGGTTTAATTTGGTCTATCTACCTATTAAAACCGCCCCACGCCGCCCGCGGCTCTTCGCCCCCGCTGCGCCCCTTCGTAACTTTGTGCAGCAATACTTAACAACCCCACCCTATGAGCGACTTTCTCTTCTACGTCAAAATGCCGTCCTACCTACGTCAATGGCTCGTTCACCGCCACAGCGGGAGCGAGCCTTTGGTGCTGAACAGCGGCAGCCCCGAGTCGAAGCTCGTGAAGAAGGCGCAGAGCAAGCCGCCCAAGGACTTCGTGCCCTCCCTGCCCAAGGCCGACGAGCTGGCCATCTGCATCCCATACTCCAAGGCGCGCGACCCGCGGACGTACAACTACCTGTCGCCCACGGCCAAGGCGGCCTTCCTCGATATGGTGAAGAACGACTTCTGCGTGGACTGTTGGCGCTTCCTCAACGACTTCGGCCACATAGGCCGTCAGCAGAAGATGCTCATCTACCTCTATATGGAGCAGCGCGGCATCAAGGACGACGGCACCTGTTGGGACGCCATCGCCAAGCAGTACCAGCGACTGCGAAAGAACGCGCAGAGCAACGACTGCAAAAAAAGGAAACGACAAAGGCGCGCCGCCCAATCAAAGGTCTCCGAAGCAGCGGAAGCAGCAACGGCCGACGCTCAATAAAAAACCACCAACACTCCTCTCTATATATGTACTCTCGTCTACCTGGCATCACGCACTTGGCTTACGTCAAGGCCGAAAGCCTGCCGCCATACCTCCTTCTTCAGGCCGAAGCCGGCGCACCCGTGGGCTTGCTGGCCGAGCAGACAGACGTACCCTTCCTCCGTTCCTCCGCTCTGTGCGAGACGGAGACGGAACTCGATAACAACGCGCCCTCGGAGACGGCTACGCTCTCCTTCGTCTCGCCCTGCGCCATTCCCACGGCTGTGCCACTGGCCTTCGTCATCACCCTCGCCACGGGTGAACAGTGGCTCTTGGGCGCGGCGGAAGCTCCTTTTCCCATAGTGAAAAGGGAACTTACCACGGGCCTGCCCGACGGCGATGCGCACCAAACGAAATACACCATCACGTATACCAACAGGCAAGCTCTTGTACCGCTTTATGGTGTATAACCGCCCCAAACCCATAACAACATAGAACAGAAATAACAAGACCACTCTCCAAGAACCCGTTGATAATCACCCCCTTGCGAAGTTGTTATGCTTGTTATGAATGTTATCGCCAAAATAGGTTCACTTTTTCCGAAACCGTTTTTTCGTACCCGCTCACTTATCACTTACACCTTATTCTATTAATTGAATGATCCTCAGGACAGACTTAGCCGGGAGGCTGGGCCTGTCTTTTTTGCGTTTTTCGGGGTAACTCATCTTTGCGGTATAAACACACGCAATATGGCTAAAAACAACTACCAACTCCACCTGAAAGGCTACGTGGGCAGCTGGGATTTCGATTCCGACTACGTGGACTTCGTCCTCTCCCGAAACGAGGGCAAAGAGGTGGCGGTGCTGATTGACTCGCTCGGCGGTCAACTCAGCACGGCGCTCAGCATCTCCTCTGCCTTCCGCCGACACGGCAACGTCCACGCTCACTTCGTGGGCATGAACGCCTCGGCCGCCACCATCGCTTCGATGGGAGCGAAGCGGGTGACCATGGATCGCTCGGCAATGTACCTCGTTCACCAGTGCTCCCTGCCGTTCTGCCAATATGGCTCACTCAATGCCTCGGGCATGGCTTCGCTCATTGAGAAACTCGCGGCGGCGCAGTCGGACTTGGAGAAGATGGACGCCAACGTGGCTTCGATGTACGCTGCCCGCTGCAAGAAGCAGCCGGACTCGTTGCTCGCCCTCATGAAGACGGGCGGCTGGCTCTCGGCCAAGGAGGCGCTCGAATGGGGCTTCGTGGACGAGCTGACGGACTTCGACGACGAAGAGCCGGCGGAACTCACTGCTTCGCTGGCGGCGGACTTCGAGGCGAACGGCATCCCGTTGCCTAACGTGCCGCTCAGGCGGAACGAGGACTCGTTCTTTCAGCGCATGGCGCAAGCCTTGGCGGCCGTGTTCAAACCTTCTCAATCTACCAACTCTAAACCCGAACTTATGGACAAGGTGTATAAAAACATCTGCAACTTCCTCAACGTGGAGAAACTCACTGCCACCGAGGGCAACGTGGCACTCACCGAGGCGCAAATGGACGACCTTGAATGTGCCTTCCAAGCTAACCGCGATATGATCGCTGAGCTTTCGCTGAAACTCAAACGGGCGGAGGACGACGGCAAGGCTTTCAAGGAGACTAACGCTGCCCTTGAAGCGAAACTTGCCGCACTGCCTGCCGCTGCCACCACGAACGTGGTGAGCGATAAGCCCTCCACAGAGCCCATGCCTACGGCTTTTGAGCTCTTCCTCGATGCCGGTGAGAGTGCCAAGCAACTCTACGACCAGCTTCCTTAAATTCTCTATCACCATTTCCCAATCACCAATTCCCACTTATCACCATGGCAGGAAAATTCTCTTTCTCTCTTGAAGAATACAAGGACGCGGCACGAAAGTACCGCTCCGACTTCCTCCGCCTCCCCATCATCGGCTGCGAGGAAACGCTCAAGTTCATGACCGGACGCCCAGGCATCCGCTACAAGGAGAGCGTGGGCACGCTCACCGCCGGCGCTCAGTTTGCGCCTTACAAACCTTCGCGCAAGGTGGACGCTAATCTGCACCTCGACTACCGAACGCTCGAGACGTTCTTCGGCTCGGTGGTGGCAACGTTCGAACCGAACACCGCCATCTCTACCTTGCTCGGCACGGGGGCAACGCGCGGCGACGGACAGAAGTCCACGCCCACGGCGCGCGAGGTGCTTGGCTTGATTGCCAAGTCGCTCTCGGAAAATCTGAACCTTGCTATCTGGAAGGGTGTGCGCAACGGCGACGGCGACACCACGATGGACCTCTTCGACGGCTTCGACACCATCACCCAAAAGGAGGTGACGGCCGGCACCATCGCCGCCTCGGAGGGCAACTACCTCAAACTGGACAAGGCCATCACGGAGGCGAACGCCGTGGACGTGGCGAAGCAGATTCTCTTCTCGCTCGATCCTCGTCTGCGCTCGCAGGAACTCTTCCTCTACTGTTCGCAGGACTTCGTGGACAAGTACAACGAGGCCTACTTGCTCACGCACTCGGCCGTCCCGTACAACACGAAGTACAACCAGCCGACCGTGGAGGGCTCGAACGGCAAGCTGACGTTCTGCCCCTTATGGAACAAGTCGGACTCGAAGTTCATGCACGTGTCGCCCAAAATCAATATGCTCTACGGCTACGACCAAATGGGCGATGTGGAGAGTGTTGATGTGGAACGCTTCGAACCGTTCGTGCTCTCGTTCATCGCTACGATGTTCTTCGGCGTCCAGTTTGAGAGCATCGACAAGCGACGCCTCAAAGTCATCGAACTCGCTGATTAACTTCTCGTTCAATTCTTAACTCGTACCCCAAAATGGCTACAACCTGTTCTTCCTTGCAAAAGTCGCTCGCTTGGTGCCAAGGCACTCCCGAGCTGCCCGGCGTTCGCCGCCGCATCTATTATACGTCCAAGGGTAACATCGTCACCTGGCCCACCCTGCCGCACGACGAGAACGGTCGCGTCACGGCTGCCGTCTATACCGGCAGCTTCGTGCTGAAAGCGGACGTGAAGTGGCAGTTCATCGATATTCTGCCCGAAAAGTCGCAACTCACGTCGGAGGCTCAGGGCGAACTGCCCAGCCAGACGCAGCTGAACAAGCTCACCGCCGTGCACCCCGGTGTGGGTGCTGACGCGAGCGCAGCGGCTGCTTACCTCAATAACAACGACAACGTGTTCCTCGTGGAGGACATGAAGGGCAAATTCCGTGTCGTTGGCTCGGAGGCTTGGACAACCAAGACCACCGTGGCGCAGGATCTCGGTCAGGGTGCCACGGGCACTACCTCGACCACCATCGCGGCGGAAGCCACCGACGAGTGCCCCGCGCCCTTCTACGAAGGAACGATCGTCACCGAGGACGGTGACATCGAGGCGGCCTAATAGAAACCACATTGTTAGTATTGCTAATTGTTGGCGGACATGATTGACCTGGGGGAAATCTTAGAAGAGATAAACGTCCCGGACCTTTCGTGTCCGCTTCTTTTGGAGGGCGGCGAACGCTCCGCCCATCAGCCGAAGGACATTTTCGCGGAACAGAAACGCCACGCTTGGGACAAGTCGGTCGAAGCGCGGTGCGACTTCTCCCGACGGGTGCGGCTCACGCGCCGCGGCGGCGTGTTCTTCGTCTCGCTTTGGCAGAAGTCGCTCTTCGGCCGCACGCTGACGGACATCAAGGGGGACGACTCGATGGTCGGCTTCTTTGCCGACAACATCGCGCCACTCATCGCCGACGTGCTCGGCTCCTCGCTCCCCAAGGGGGCGTGGTGCGTGGTGACCACTCCCAAACGCCGCCACCTGGTGAAGAACTTCGCCACACGCATTTCGGAACGCATCGCCCAACAGTTGGGCATCCCGTTCTACGAGGACGTGGCCTTCTGCCACAGCAAGAAGCGTGTGGGTGCCGTCTTCACGCTCAACGTGCTGCCCAATGAGCCGAACTGCATCGTCTTCGACGACTTCGTCACCACGGGCTCTACGCTGCAAGCTATGCGCAACTTGCTCCTTGAACACGGCAAAAACTGCGTGTTCTTCACGGGCATCAACAATAAACTCTAATCACCTATGGACAAAGATTTCACCGAGAAACTGCAAGCGTGGCTGAACTCGCCGCGCGCAGAGCGTGATTGGGACGAAGGGGCGACGCTCCTTCTCCAACTCACGGGCAATAAAATTCTCTACCGCAACCTCTCCGTCAATCCGGAGGGCAAAGCGAATTTCATTGAGGGCAAACTCCAACAGTACTTGGACTTCCGTCTGGCGGAACTCACGCACGAGCAGGTCACGGCGATGGAGCAGCAAGTGGAGCAAGAGGCGAAGAAGCACTGCAACTTCAAGCAGGAAACCAACGAGGCGAAGGACTTCAAAGCGGGGAAACGTGCCGACCACGACCAACTCCCCGACGACATCAAGGCGCTCTACGTGGAGAACCTCGACCTCCTGCACCGTATGCGTGAGCTCCATCTGAAACTCCGCACCATGAGCACTGCCACCTCCGCCTGTGCCGACTCCGACCGCTACCCCTTCCTCAAAGAGTTCATCAAACTTGACAAAAAGCTGCACGACAATTGGAACACTTACGACCACTACGTAGTAAAGGCAGAAACGGCAGTAACCAAAGGGTAATAAGAAACAGAGAAGCGCCCACCCATTCGTTTAATTCGAGCCATTCGTGTTCAAACCCCATTCGAGTTCCTAAAAGATGAAGCGAAGCGCAAACATAGACTCCATTCTCCGCCCCTTAGCGTCGACCCCCTTCCAGGCCTACCTCTCCAACGCCCTCCAAGTGGCGGACGTATTGGAGTGGATCCTCTCGCAAGTGGGAAAGGCAGAGATTTGGCAAACCTCCTTCTCCATCTCCGAGGAGTTCCTCCGCCGCCTCTTCTTCATCGAGAAGGCCGGCAACGTCACCGCCTTCAACCTCGTCCTCGACCATAAGGCAACGAACAAAACACTCAAACTGTGGTCGTTCATCTCTCAGACGATGAAGCGCACGTACCTCGCCGACAACCATTCCAAGATTCTTCTCGTTCAGGCGGAGAGCGGCGAAGTGGTGAGTGTCGTCACCTCGCAAAACCTTACACGAGGCAACCGACACGAATCGACGTTCATCTCCACGGACAACACGATCTTCACCACGCTTCACGCCCAGGTGCAAGACCTTATCCGCAACCATTCCGTTCCTCTCTC
>CAVKGN010000059.1:0-12228 GCA_963655595.1 uncultured Oscillospiraceae bacterium | reverse complement strand
GTGCCGGCCGACGACTTGACCGACCCTGCCCCTGCCACCACCTTTACTCACCTTGACGCCACCACCGTGCTGAGCCGTAAGATCACGGAGCTGGGTATCTACCCCGCCGTTGACCCGCTCGACTCCACGTCGCGTATCCTCGACCCGAACATTATCGGTGCCGACCACTACAACTGTGCGCAGCGCGTGAAGCAGATTCTGCAGAAGTACAAGGAACTGCAAGATATCATCGCCATTCTTGGTATGGACGAGCTCTCCGACGAGGACAAGCTCACCGTGAACCGCGCACGCCGCGTGCAGCGTTTCCTCAGCCAGCCCTTTACAGTGGCCGAGAAGTTTACGGGTGTTCCCGGCGTGATGGTGCCCATCGAAGAGGTGATTCGCGGTTTCAACATGATCCTCGACGGCGAGGTGGACGACCTGCCCGAACAGGCATTCCTGAACGTGGGTACGATCGACGACGCCATCGCCAAGGGCAAGAAGTTGATGGCGCAAGCTTAACTCCGTCCCGCCTGCGGGAACGGACAATCCCTTAGCTTTTTAGAATATGGAAATAACCATTGTTTCGCCCGAAAAGACATTGTTCAAAGGCAATGCAGACGGCGTGAAACTGCCCGGCGAAATGGGGCGTTTCGAAGTGCTGAAAGGTCACGCTCCACTCATATCGACCCTGACGAAGGGCACCGTGGAGTGCGTGGGCGATACTCCCTTTGAAGTGGAAATCAGCGGCGGATTTGCGGAAGTCGTAAGCGACACCGTGTCCGTGTGCGTCGAAATCTGAGAAAGGTAAAGTTCAGGCACGGGTGCAGAAAGGGGAACACAACGTTCCTTCGTCAGGACAAAAGCGACAGAACGGCAAACGCCGTGGCGCAGGCCGTTCGCAGCTTCTCTCCCCGAAAGGACTTCCCCTCATTCTCTACACCTTAACCTTGTTACCTTACCATGAATGACATTGAGAGGCACATACGCCGCTCCATGATGCTCAAAGCAGTAGCGTTCTGCATCACCACAGCACTCATCTGCGCGGCAGACACCGTGCTTATAGGCAAAGCCAACACCGCACGGCAGGCCGTGTACCTTGTGATAGTCTCCGTTGTATACCTCCTGCTCAGTGCAGCTGGCTACTCGCTCTATCGCATAGTGATGAAAAAAGGCGGAAAGAAAGCCATCGGCTTTTACATGCTCGGCAAAGTTCTCCGCCTGTTTGTCACGATAGCTATCTTGCTGATCTACGCACTGGCAGACTGCCGCAACCTGTTGGCCTTCGCAATGAGCGTGTTGGCGCTGTACCTGGTGAGCATGGTTACGTCAATCATCTTCTACGTAAAGGTGGAGCAAGGAATTAGTAAAAAGCAATGAAAACACTCTGTATGAAACATTTAAGCCACATCTTCTTTGTTGTGCTTTGCGCCCTCTCGCTTGCAACGGGTAGGGCAGAAGCGGCGGAACAGAAAGAGGCGCCCGTCGACGTGAAAGAGATTGTTCTCGGACACATGGGCGACGCCTACGAGTGGCATATCACCACCTGGAACGGCCACCATGTGTCCATCCCCCTGCCAGTTATCGTGAAGGCGGAGGACGGCACGTGGCACGTGTTCAGCTCGTCGCGCTTCCACGAAAGCAAGGACGGCACGTACGAGAATTTCTACCTTAACGAGGAGCAGAACGGGAAGATATACGAACACCTGTCCTCGGGAGAAGACGTTCGCCCGCTCGACCTCAGCATAACAAAGGACGTGGTGCAGATTTGGATCGTGGTTGTCCTGATGGCCGTTATCTTCATAGGCTCTGCGCGCTGGTACAAAGGACGCAAGGCAGGCGACAAAGCCCCTGGCGGCTTTGTGGGACTGGTGGAGATGTTTGTAATGTCTATCCACGACGACCTCATTCGTCCCTCCGTGGGCGAGAAGCATTATAAGAAGTATGCGCCCTTCCTTCTCACGGCCTTCTTCTTCATATTCATCACGAACCTCCTGGGGCTGCTCCCGATATTCCCCGGTGGCGCGAACATCACAGGCAATATCAACGTTACGTTCATCCTGGCAATGTGCACGCTGCTCCTTGTGAACCTCTTTGGCAACAAGGAATACTGGAAGGAAATCCTTTGGCCGCCTGTGCCCACGTGGCTCAAATGCCCCGTGCCGATGATGCCCGTCATTGAGCTCTTCGGAATCTTCACGAAGCCTTTCGCCCTGATGGTTCGTTTGTTCGCCAACATGATGGGTGGCCACGCAATTATCCTCTCGCTCACGTGCGTAATCTTTATTACGTGTCAGCTTGGGGCAGTGATTGGTACGCCGCTGACCATCGTGAGCTTCATCATGATGATCTTCATGAACTGCCTGGAACTCCTTGTGGCATTCATTCAAGCCTACGTGTTCACGATGCTTAGCGCAGTGTTCATCGGACTGGCTCACCCCGAGCACGAGGGTAAGTAACCCCACGTGCCGACAAAACAGAAAATCAAAGAAAAGAAACTTAATAGTAACCCGTTAAATCAAAATCATTATGTCAATCTTACTCGCATTGTTAGAAGCTGCAGGAATTGCAAAGTTAGGTGCAGGCGTTGGTGCTGGTATCGCAGCTGTGGGCGCTGGTCTCGGCATTGGCCGCATTGGTAGCTCCGCCATGGAAGCAATCGCGCGTCAACCCGAGTCGACCGGTGACATCCGTACCAACATGATCATCATCGCGGCTCTCGTTGAGGGTGTAGCCCTCTTCGCAGTGATTGTTTGCTTGCTTTGTCTCTTCCTTTAAAAATAAGCAGCTGGCTTAGCAGACTGTGCGCGGATTATTCGCCCCGCGGACGGAAACGCCGCGAACGGGCTGCTAAGCTTGCCGCTTGCGAACTTCAAAACTCATTTTTATGCAGTCAATCAATCTGCCGTCCATTCTGACGCCCGACTTCGGGCTGCTGTTTTGGATGCTCTTGTCTTTCCTTATCGTCTTCTTCCTGGTGGCGAAATACGGCTTCCCAGTGATTACGAAGATGGTCGAGGACAGAAAGAATTACATAGATGAATCCCTGCAAAAGGCGCACGAGGCAAACGAACGCCTGGCCGGCATTCAGGAGGAGAGCGAACGTCTGCTCAATGAGGCCCGCGCCCGTCAGGCCGAGATTCTCAACCAGGCTAAGGCCACCGGTGAGAGCATCGTACGCGAGGCGCGCGACAAGGCGCAGACCGAGGGTGCAAAACTCTTGCAGGACGCTAAGACCCAGATAGAAACAGAGAAAGAGAACGCCCTGCGCGACATCCGTCAGGTAGTGGCCGACCTTTCTGTCGAAATAGCCGAAAAGGTAATCCGCCAAAAGCTTTCGAAGGACGCCGAACAGCAGAAGCTCATCGAGAACATGCTCAACGAGGTGTGCAAAGCCTGAAGGTAGAAATCGTAAACACGAAGATTAATGGATTCAGGTATCATTTCCATGCGTTACGCCAAGGCGTTGCTCCTCTATGCGCAGGAGAACGGCGAGGAAGAGGCTGTGTACGAGGAAGCTGTCAAGTTGGCCGACTCGTTCACGCAGGTTGCTGGGCTGCAAAAGGCTCTGCTCCATCCGCTGCTCACCGACGCGCAAAAGGAACGACTCTTGCTCACGGCGGCTTGCGGAGAGGCTAAACCCTCGAAGACGCTTACGCGGTTCGTGTCGCTCCTCGTTAAGAAAGGGCGCGCTGAGGCCATGCTCTACGTGGCACACTCCTACGGCACACTCTATCGCAGCAAGCACCATGTCATTCAGGCAAAGCTTGTTGTGCCGGGCAAGGTAAGCGAGAGCGTCGTGGCAAAGCTCCGGGCATTTGTCGAGGAAAAGTCGAACTGCACAATCGACTTCCGAGTAAAGGAGGACGCTGCCATACAAGGCGGTTTCGTTCTGCAATACGACACCTACCAGCTCGACGCAAGCGTACGTACGCAACTCGCCAAGATACGGCGCAGCCTCTAAGGCGTAACACACATTTATAACAATCAAAGAGAAAAACATGTCCAACAATATAAAGCCAAGTGAAGTCAGCGAAGTGCTTTTGCGAGAGCTTCACGACATAGACACCGACATAAAGTTTGAAGAGGTGGGCACGGTGCTGTCCATCGGCGACGGCGTGGCACACATCTACGGCCTGACAAACGTGACCGAGAATGAACTTATTGAGTTCGAGAACGGCGTTATCGGCGTGGCAATGAACCTCGAAGAGGACAATGTGGGTGCTGTGCTCCTTGGCTCTTCCGAGGGCATCAAGGAGGGGCAGAGCGTGAAACGTACCGGCAAGGTTGCGTCCATCGAGGTCAGCAACGAAATGCTTGGACGTGTAATCAATCCCCTTGGCAGCCCCATTGACGGCGGCCCCGCTATCGGTGGCAAAAAATACCTCATGCCCCTCGACCGCAAGGCGCCGGGTGTGATTTACCGCCAGCCCGTGACGCAGGCCCTGCAAACGGGCTTGAAGAGCGTAGACTCCATGATTCCTATCGGACGTGGACAGCGCGAGCTCATCATTGGCGACCGCCAGACGGGTAAGACGGCCATCGCCGTCGACACCATCATCAACCAAAAGGGCAACTACCAGGCAGGCGACCCTGTATACTGCATCTACGTAGCCATTGGCCAGAAGGCCTCCACAGTGGCCAACATCGTCAACACGCTCAAGCAGGCTGGCGCCATGGACTACACCATCATCGTGAGCGCAACGGCCGGCGATCCTGCCGCCTTGCAGTACTACGCTCCCTTCGCCGGAGCCGCTATCGGTGAGTACTTCCGCGACAGAGGCTTGCACGCACTTGTGGTTTACGATGACTTGTCTAAGCAGGCCGTAGCCTATCGCGAAATCTCCCTTATCCTGCGTCGTCCGTCAGGCCGCGAGGCTTACCCTGGCGATGTGTTCTACCTCCACTCTCGTCTGCTCGAACGTGCAGCCAAGATCAACAATCAGCAGGAGGTAGCCGAGAAGATGAACGACCTGCCCGAATGCCTCAAAGGCGAGGTGAAGGGTGGTGGTTCGCTCACCGCACTCCCCATCATCGAGACGCAGGCAGGCGACGTTTCAGCCTACATTCCTACCAACGTGATCTCTATCACCGATGGTCAGATATACCTCGACACCAACCTCTTCAATCAGGGCTTCCGCCCGGCCATCGACGTGGGTATCTCCGTGAGTCGTGTGGGTGGCGCAGCACAGATTAAGAGTATGAAGAAAGTGGCTGGTACGTTGAAGATAGACCAGGCTCAGTACCGCGAGCTCGAGGCTTTCGCCAAGTTCTCGTCTGATATGGACGCCGTGACGGCAATGACCATCGACCGCGGCCGTAAGAACAACCAACTCCTCATTCAGGCGCAGTACAGCCCCATGCCCGTAGCCGAGCAGGTGGCCATCCTCTACTGCGGTACGCACGGCTTGCTCAAGGACGTAGCCCTCGACAAGGTGCGCGACTTCCAGGACACGTTCCTCCAAGTAATCCGCGCCCAGTATGCCGACAGCGTGTTGGCAGAACTGGCAGCCGGAAAACTCACTGACGACGTTTGCAAAAACATTGAGAAGGTAGCGGCCGACGTGGCCGGGCAATATAAAGCATAAGCAGCATGGCATCACTGAAAGAAGTAAAAACACGAATAGCATCGGTCAATAGCACGCGCAAGATTACGAGTGCTATGAAGATGGTGGCTTCTTCAAAACTGCACCGCGCGCAGCAGGCCATTGAGAGCATGCGCCCTTACGAGTCGCAGCTGGGTCGTATCATGTCGACCTTTGTGGCTAACATGGAGGGCGAGCTTGATACTCCCTATGCCGGGGCGCGTCCGGTGAAACGTGTTGCCATTGTTTTCTACACGTCCAACTCCTCGCTCTGCGGCGCCTACAACGGCAACGTCATCAAAGCGTTCCTGCGCAAGGCTGCCGACTACCAACAGCAAGGCGTAGAGGTGGCTTACGTGTGCCCCTTTGGGCGCAAAGCCTACGAGGCGGCGCAGAAGGCAGGCTTCCCCATCAAGGAAGACCTCAGCCCGTTGCTCGACCATCCCTCCTACGACAAAACGGCGCAAGTGGCCTCGCAGCTGATGAAACTCTACACCGATGGCGACGTGGACGAGGTGGTGATGCTCTACCACCACTTCAAGAGCGCAGGCACGCAGGTGCTTACGGAGGAAACGTTCCTGCCCATCAAACTCTCCGCTGAGAGCGATGGCAAGAGCGATGCTCCCGAGGCAAACTACGACTTCATCGTGGAGCCGTCCGCCGAGGAGGTAGTGAAGCGCCTCATCCCCAAGTCGCTCCACCTGAAACTCTTTACGGCGCTGCTTGACAGCCTTGCCAGCGAACACGCCGCAAGAGTCGTGGCTATGCAAGTGGCCACCGACAACGCCGACGAACTTCTCCGCGAGCTCAACCTTACCTACAACAAGACGCGTCAGCAGGCCATCACCACCGAGCTGCTCGACATTGCCGGCGGTAGTCAGCAGTAAGCCAGCGGTCGCGACCGTTTACATACAAACAAAAGATGCATTTGCCACGCCCTGTGCGTGCTGCAAATGCATCTTTTGTTTTCTCCCTTGGGATAGTCCGTTTTGTTGTCAGTCTGGCAAGAGGTACATCCCTCCGTGCTTTTTTCCGCAGAAATAGTCTGCTCCGCGAGTCAGGGCTCGGGTGAGGAACGCCTTAGCCTGCCCGACTGCCTCCTCCATGGGAATTTCCCTGGCCAGGTTGGCAGCGATGGCCGACGACAGAACGCAGCCCGTGCCGTGGGTGTTGTTCGTAAGCACCCGTTCCTCGTTGTCGTAGACCATCAGCTTGCCGTTGTGGCAAAGCGTGTCCACTGGGCGGCCGTCCAAGTGTCCGCCTTTGAGCAGTACACTCGTACCCACTTCCTCAGCCAGGCAGGTGGCAAGTTCCTCGGGGCTGTTCCAACTCCCCTCCGCCAGGCACTCAGCCTCAGGCTTGTTGGGCGTAACGAGCGTGGCGAGCGGCATAAGCTTGTGCTTGATGTAGCCAAGCGACTCCTCGTCCACCAGCTGCAGCCCCGACGACGAAACGAGTACGGGGTCGTACACCACAAACTCTGGGTGGTGTTCCACCAGTGCCTCCACAATCGCCTCCGCTATGTCGGCGTTCGGCACAATGCCTATCTTCACGGCGCGCGGTGGGTTGTCGCTCATTGCAACGGCTATCTGGTCGTAAACAAGTCCCGCATCGACCGGTTCGCTGCGGTACACCCGGCAGGAGTTCTGCACAGTGAGGCAAGTTGTCACCGCCTGCCCGTAACAACCGAGCAGGGTAAACGTTTTCAGGTCGGCCTGAATGCCGGCTCCCCCCGAGGGGTCAGAGCCCGCTATCGTCATGCATACATTATACTCTTTCACAATTACAAAATTGCACAAAAAGAAGTACTTTTGCAACACAGAAAACAAAGAAAACACAAGCGATGATACAATCCATGACAGGCTTCGGAAAGTCTGACACAACTTACCACGGAAAGAAGATACACGTAGAAATAAAATCCCTCAACAGCAAGAATTTCGACCTCAGCATGCGCATGGCTCCCCTCTATCGCGAACGCGAGATGGAGGTGCGCCAGTACCTTGCCGCCCAGCTTGAGCGCGGCAAGGTGGAGTTTACGCTCTGGATCGAGAAGGACGACACCTCCGCCGCAGGCACTATCAACCCGCAGGTGGTGCAGAGCTACATCGGCCAGATATCTGCCATCTGCAAGGCGCAGGGTCTGCCCGAACCGCAGAATGTTTGGGACCTCGTGCTCCGTCTTCCCGAAAGCGTGCAGACATCCGTCCCCGAGGAACTCACCGACGAGGAGTGGCAAGCCGTTTCGGCCTGCGTCAAGGAGGCGGTTCAGAACCTCACCGACTTCCGTAAGCAGGAGGGCGAGGCACTCTTCCGCAAGTTCACCGAAAAGGTGGACAACATTGAGCGTTACCTCCACGACATTGAGCCGTTCGAGACGAGCCGCGTGGAGAAAATTCGCCAGCGCCTCTTCGACCGCCTTTCTGAGCTCAAAGGTGTGGACTACGACAAGAACCGCCTCGAGCAGGAACTCATCTACTACATCGAAAAACTCGACATCAGCGAGGAAAAACAACGCCTCTCGAACCACCTGCGCTACTTCCGCGAAACGATGGCCAACGGTCACGGACAAGGCAAAAAGTTGGGCTTCATCGCACAGGAAATGGGTCGCGAAATCAACACCACCGGCTCGAAGAGCAACCAGGCAGAGATGCAAAACATTGTGGTGAAGATGAAAGACGAACTCGAACAGATCAAAGAGCAAGTGCTCAACGTGATGTAACTCCCCAGCTAAGCCCTTCACCCAACCCTATACGCAGAAACACAAGCCATGTCGAAAGTCGTTATCTTCTCCGCGCCAAGCGGAAGCGGCAAGAGCACCATCATCAATAGCCTCATGTCGCAACAGCTCAACCTCCACTTCTCCGTGTCAGCCACCAGCCGCGCCCCGCGAGGCGAGGAGCGCAATGGGGTAGAGTACTTCTTCCTCACGCCCGACGAGTTCCGCCGCCGCATCCAGGCAGGCGAGTTCCTGGAATACGAGGAAGTGTATAAGGATCGCTACTACGGCACGCTCAAGTCGCAGGTCGACGCCCAGCTCGCCAAGGGCGATAATGTGGTGTGCGATGTAGACGTGCTTGGCGCGCAGAACATCAAGAAAAGCTACGGCAAACGCGCCCTGAGCGTGTTTATCCAGCCTCCCTCAATAGCAGAGCTGCGCAAGCGCCTCGAAGGTCGCGGCACCGATGCGCCCGAGGTCATCAACGACCGCATAGCCCGTGCTGAGTTTGAACTCACCTTCGCCGAAAAGTCCGACGTGGTCATTGTCAACGACGACTTGGCGCAGGCCCAGGCCGAGGCGCTCCGCATTGTCAGCCAGTTCCTCGCTGCCGCCGATGAGTAATCGTCGCCACATAGCCCTTTTCGGCGGCTCGTTCAACCCCGTTCACAACGGCCACCTGTCGCTCGCCCGCCACGTGCTGCGGCATTGCCCCGTCGACGAGGTGTGGCTCATGGTCTCCCCTCAGAACCCGTTGAAAGAGCAAGCCGACCTGTTGCCCGAACAGGTGCGCTACCGCCTGGCCGCTAAGGCCTTGGAAGGTGAGGACGGCATCCGCGCGAGCAACTTTGAGTTTTCGCTGCCCCGACCCTCGTACACGTGGCGCACGCTCCAAGCCTTGGAGCAACAATACCCCGACTGCCGTTTTTCGCTCCTCATTGGGGCCGACAACTGGCTCGTCTTCTCCCGTTGGGCACACAGCGAAGACATTCTCAGCAGCCATTCCATTTTTGTTTACCCCCGTCCCAGCTACGACGTTGCCGAGGCCGCTTTGCCCGCCAACGTTAGTCTTGTCAACGCCCCCCTCTTTCCGTTCAGCTCCACCGATGTGCGCCGTCTTGCCTCCCAGGGCGAGGACGTTAGCTCCATGGTGCCAGCTGCGATACTTCCCGACGTGAAAACCCTCTACAAATCCTAACATCCTATCTATATGAAAACCCCGAAAACCCTTCTCCTCTCCCTTTCGTTCCTTGGCCTCGCCCTCACGGCAAGCGCGCAGGACGCAAGTACCGACCCTGCCCATTACTTTTTGCGCGAGAACCAAGTGGCCAACAGCATTCAGCTGCTCCCGCCGCCCCCTCTGCCCGGAAGCGTACAGTTTGAGTGCGACAAGGCGCAGTACACATGGGGCAAGATGGTGCGCGTAACCGCTCGCGGAAAGCAGGCCGTTCAGGACGCCCAGCTTGGTGGCAAGGGACTCTCGCGGGCCTTCTCCGAAGCCTTCGGCGTGACCATCACCAAGGAGGAAACCCCTGAGATTTACAGCCTTATCTCCCGCATGCAGCGCGATGCCAGCGACCTCGCCGTGCGTGCCGCCAAGAACTATTATATGCGTATGCGCCCCTTCGCCCTCTATGGCGAACAGAGTGGCACACCCGAGGCTGAGCCCGATTTGCTTACGAACGGTTCCTACCCGTCGGGCCACACTAGCGCAGGGTGGACCACCGCTCTTGTGCTGGCGGAAATCAATCCCGACCGTCAGGATCAGATTCTGAAGCGAGGGTACGAGTTCGGCCAGAGTCGTGTAATCATCGGTGTGCACCACCAGAGCGACGTAGATGCCGGCCGCATCATTGCCAGTACCCTTGTGGCGCGCCTCCATGCCCTCAAAGAATTTAACGACCAGTTGGCAAAGGCCAAGAAAGAGTTTGCCCGCCTGCAAAAGGAGGGCAAGGTGAAGGCAGCTGGCGAGTAATCGCCACGCCCCCGCAGTAAGTCATTTTTACCCTCGAACTTTTTGCTGTCCATCGTACGGTGGACGTGTGTCTGTCGTACGGTGCACATGTGTCCGTCGTACGACCGACGTGTGTCACTCGTACGACAGCCAGCAAAAAGTTCGGGGGTAATTCTGTTTTCCCCGCAGGTTAGGCTCTCCCCGTTGCTCTCCCGCGGCGGCGCAAGGGGCATTTTATCGGGCGCAAAGCCTGTATGTGAATTTTACTTTGTAGTTTTGCAAACATTACTGAAAGCAGGAGACTTGATAACTAAACAGACAATAAAGGACATACGTGCGCTGGGGCAGAAGAAAGGCCGCGACGCGTCCGGGCTATTCATAGCCGAGGGGGCGAAAGCCGTGTGCGACCTTTTGCCCCTGTTGACGTGCGAACGCCTCTGTGCCACGGCCGACTTCCTGAGCTCTGCCAACGAGCAGTTGCTTGGGCGTGCCGCACAGGTGGACGAGATTTCGCGCGCCACGCTCGAAAGGCTCTCCCTTCTGCGCACTCCGCAGGATGTGGTGGCGGTGTTTCGCAAACCACTGGCGGAGGCCAACGAGGCTGTGCTGGCTCAGTACGCCTGCAAGCACTTGTGCCTCGCGCTGGACGACGTGCAGGACCCCGGCAACCTCGGCACCATCATACGCCTTGCCGACTGGTTCGGCATAGAACACGTGTTCCTCTCGCAGGGCACGGCCGACGCCTTTGCGCCCAAGGTGGTGCAAGCCACAATGGGGGCGATAGGTCGCGTAGGTCTGCACCGCGTGGACCTTCCCCGCTTCCTGCAACGGGCAAGCGGCGAGGGCGGCGCAGCAGTCTACGGCACGTTTCTCGACGGTGCGGACATCTACGCCCAACCCCTTGGCCAGAGCGGCATAATAGTGATGGGAAACGAGGGCAACGGCATCTCGTCCGCCGTGGAGGCGAGCGTCACCCAACGACTCCGCATCCCGTCGTTCCCCCCAGGCCGCGCCACGAGCGAGAGCCTCAATGTGGCCACCGCTACGGCAGTGGTATGCGCCGAGTTCCGCCGGCGCCAGCTAAGTGAGAGATAGCTTATGTTTTTCAAATTCTTGGAAGAAAACAGTCTGACCGTGAGCCTTGCGCTCTGGACGGTGGCAGCCCTTGCGCTGCTCTGCCTCTACGTGCTGAGGTTGCGCCGGTACAGACTGATACCGAAATACGCCTCCTGGCAAAGGGAGGCCGAGGAGGTGGAGTCCGTGACGCACGAAAGCCTAACGGCAGGCACGGCGCGCGAGAGCGTATTCGTTTCCGTGGTCGTTCCGGCCAATGAGCACAGTGCCGGGCTGGCGCGCCTTGTTGACGTACTCCTTGCGCAGAAGTGCGGCCGCCGCTTCGAGGTAATCCTTGCCGATGAAGACAGTTGCGACGAAGTGAGAGACGTGTACAAGCTCCGTAGCCAGAACCAAGGACAACTGCGCTACACGTTCGTACCCCCTACGTCGCGCTACATAGAGCGTCGCAAGCTTGCCATAACCCTGGGCGTGAAAGCCGCACGCGGCGAGTGGGTTATCGTGCTCAGTGCCGATGCCCTGCCGCAGTCCGACCACTGGCTGCATGCCTACGCCCAGAACCTGACCGACGACCTCCGCTTTGCCCAGGCCTACTGCAACTATGCCGACACCAGTCGGCGCTTTGTCCGCAGAGCCATCCTCGACCGTGCGTGCCGTTTTGTGACGGCCGTGAGCGAGTGGGAGCGAGGCCGCGTGGGGACTTGCAGTCGTTCCGGCTGGGCTGTGCGCCGTTCGTGGTTCCTGGAACAGAACGGCTTTGCCGACAGCCTGAACCTAACCTTCGGCGAGGAAGCCCTCTTTGCCGCCAAACACGTTGAGGCCGACGGCTGCCTGTTCCTCTGTTCGCCCGAGACGAGTGTCAGGGAGGAGGGAGCCACCCGCGCAAGCGTGGAACGCGATGCCGTGCAGCGAGCCGAAAC
>CAVKGN010000058.1:0-12329 GCA_963655595.1 uncultured Oscillospiraceae bacterium | reverse complement strand
CTGCGTCGGCATGCGCACACCTGTGCCCCAGTTGACGGTGGCGGCATCCTCCTCTGCGGTCAGATTGTCAGTGTGTTCCTTGCCGTACCACTCGGAGTTAGTGTCTGAGAACTCCGACTTAGCATCCGTTTCGCCCCAAGCGAAGTAGTCACCTGCCTCCTCAGCAGAAGAAGCCCCAACGTTGGTCTCTGCCCAAAGGATGCCTGAGGGCAAATCGAGGTCGACAAAGCAGTGACCGTTGATTTCCTTGGAACGGTCGGCTGGTTCGTTCGTGGTTACGGAGCAGACGTTGCCGTAGTAAATCTCGCCGAGCAGACGGACGTAGGTACGGTAGTAATAGGTGGTGCCGCTGGTCAAGCCCGAAAGACTGGCAGACTTGTCACCATAGCCAGCAGAGAGAGCGAGGGTGTCGTCAGTGACGAGTGGCTCTGCATTTACAGAAGAGTAGCACACGCCCATGACGGGAGTCTTAGCCAAAGACTTTATGCCCTCGCCAAGCTGGACTGACCCCGAGTAGGTGAAGCCCTCCGACGTGATGCCCGTGGCAGGAGAGGTGGTGAGTTGAAAAAGTCCGTTGCCTGCGCCAAACGTGATGGAGTCTACCGCGGCGGAGTAGAACACATCTACCGAGCCGTTGCTGTTCCACACGAGTATGTTGCGCTGTGCAAAGCCCTGCGTCAGTACGGACGACAGGAGAAGAGAAAGAAGTAGCGTGAAAAGTTTTCTCATAACGTAGATCGATGTATTAAGTCGTTTGTTTTTGAAATATCAGAGGCTGCGCTTTCGGACGTTTACTTGACAAGCACCTTTTGTCCGTCCACCACGTAAACGCCCTGCTGCGCGGCGCCCTTCTTCAATTTGCTGGGAGAAACGCCACGACCACTGATGGAATATGCCGAAGAGCCGTCAGCCTGCAACGACGAAACGCTGCCAATGTCCGTGGTAGCAAGAGGGCCGCGCACAGTTTGAGGTGAGTCGGCATTGCCTACGAGACAGGCGGAGAAGGGAGTAAGCGTGAGGGAAGTCTGCCCCTGCTGCAACGTGAAAACGTCGGAAGACGCATTATATATATAATAAGGAGTGGCAGAAGAAACGCTCGCCACCGAACCGTTGCCGCAGAAGCCCTCGGCAAGGGATGCGCTCGGCTGAGAAGAAGCGAAACGAAGCGTCACCGACTTACCGAACCAGTCCTGAGGCACACCAAGGAGATACGCCCCTGCATTGGGCAGAGTCGTCTGCTTGAAACTGCCGTCCGAATAAGCGTAGAGCGAAAGGGCATCGGCGGTAGTCTGGCTCTTTGAAAAGCCGTTTACGCTAAGCCCTTGCAGAGCCGTTGGAAAACAGACAGGCATCAACGTGTTGCTGGCAGAAGAAAAGGAAAGCCACACGGGTACATCAGCGCTGAGCGAAGGAGCTTCGCCGCAAACGCCCTCGCTGTTAGCACGAAACAACACGGCATCCGTGCTTTGCAACTGAGAGGCAACGTCGTCAGCCAACTGTTCGCCAGCTTCGACGGCTACCAACAAAGGCAAGCCCCAGGCAGCGCGGTAAGCCGCGAGCAACTGTGTGGGGACAAGTACATGCACGGACTTATCGTCGAAAGCCGAAGGGAGCAACGTGGAAGGAACGGCGGACGAAGTCTCTATGTAGTCGTAATTCGTCAAAGAAGTGAAAGCGTGACTGCTCACTTTCGTGGCGCCAGAGGACAATGTGAACACGTGAGAGGATAAGCCCTCGGGACAAGCCAGAAGCGTCAGCCCATCAGCCGTGTACAAACCGCCGTCAATGGACTTGTAAGCGGTATTGCCCGAAGCCACCTGCAAGTCGGCTAGATTGGCGCAGCCCTTCAACGGGGCTACCGCCTCGTCAGGTTCAACCACCGTGAGCGAGGCGATGTTTACGCCCGAGGGCAAAGCTGCGCAAAACTGCTCGATGTCGTTCAGGTCGTAAGTGCCGGCATTGAACGTGTCGGTCGTTCCGTTTGCCGTGACAGCAACCGAAAGGGTATTGTCGCTGCCGTGGTTGATGACCAGCTGAAACGACGAAGCGTCCTGAGAGTTCGTGAAGGTGTACTTCTCGTCGCTGCCCATCTTCACGATGATGCTCCCGTCCTTTTTTAGGTAGAGTTGGAGACCGTTAGCGTAACTCACGCCCAGCGGTTCCGTACCCGTGGCTAGGAGCGAAGAGCCCCACTGATTAAACGAGCTGCCGTCGGAAGAGACGCTGAGCGCCACCTGCCATTCCTTGCCCTGCGAGAGGGCGTGGGCTAAAGGGATGTTTGTGCAACTCTCCCCCTTTCCGTTGATTTGACTGTTGAGCGTGACGGCCGACTTTGCCCAGTCAGTGAGCGAAGCTGGGAGAGAGAGCGACGTGAGCGAGCGATTGCCCAGCAACGCCGTGGCTGAAAGTCCGGTGATGGGATGGCCTTCGTAGCTTTCGGGGATAGTCAACTCCCCCTCGCCGCTGACGACCTCGGTGAGAACAATCTCGTCGTTGTCGTTCAACGTGTACTTAAAGTTCCATGCGCCGAAAGCGAGCGTTTCGGGGAGAGCCACCTGAAAATGCGCCGTGTAGACACCACTCTCGGGAGCGCGGAAACGCAGGAAGTTACCATCGCACCAATCCTCGGGCACGCGGCGGTTGTACTGGTCGGTCCAATATACCTGGTAGCCGTCGGCAGGATAAGCGCGCAGCACCACGTCCTCGCCTACATTATAAGTATAAGTATCGGGCTGGCCATTTGCATCGGCTGTGCCGTGACCAGAGCCATCCGTCTTCACCGTGATGGTACAAGGCGAGCTGCTCGAAGTAGTAACGTTGAGAGGAATGTCGTAGACCATGCGGTAGGTCTCAGCCTTAGCCGGCATAGCACCCGTTGCGCTGTCGTAGCCATCTGCCCATGCGCCGTCGAAACGAAGACGCAGGTGAGTCACCCCTTCGGGCACGGTGTAGGGAATCAGCACTTTCAGCGTATAGTCGTTGAGCGCGCCGTTGGAGGCAGACTTCTTGGTGCCGTACGCCTTGATGAGTTCGTCGGAAAGGTTGAAGTTGCCGTCCACATTCCAGTCGGCATAAGCGGAGAGGTTGCAGTAGGTCAGTCCGCCACCGCTTGTCCAGTGGAGCGTCACCTCGCTGCCCTTAGCCGCATTGACCACCGACGTGACGTGGCAAAGCGTTTCGGGGCAAGCGTCTGCACTATATATATTGTGTTCATCGCCACCATTCTGCGCCACGGCAAGCGTGGTGAGGTACTGGCTGTAACTCTTCACGTCGGCAATATCCTGCATATTCTCCGAGGGCATGCCCCACTTGTTCACAATGAAGTTTGCCGTGAACGAAGCCGCTTCGGCACCATAGTAAGTGTACTCGCTCTCGGTGCTGACCACATTGCCAGAAGCGTCGGTCCAGTTGAGGAAGTCGTAGCCCGAAGCGGGTTCAGCCTTCATCGTGACCTCGTCGGTATTCGTTACACTTGCGGTACTGCTCCCGTCAATGCTTACAGAGCCCTGAGCGGCATCCGCCGATTTTGCAGAAACGGTGCGCACCGTGGTAATGTTGTCCTTTATAGTCAGCTTGTATTTCAGCACCGTGCCGTCGCTCAACGTGAGGACAGCCTGCGCCTTGCCCGTGGAAGCCGTGGCAGGGATGGCCACTGTGAGCGTGCTGAACGTTTCGTCGTCGGAGATGGTGCCGTCGAGGTTGAGGTCGATGCCCAACGTGGCAGTCACGCCTTCAGGAAGCGAAGTCAAAGGAGCAGCATACGAAGAACCACGCACGGCTGTTTCGCTAAGCGTAGATGAGAGGTCCGTCGTCATGTAGCGGTAGAGGTGGTAACGCTCGCCGTTGTTATTAAGAAGCGCAAAGTATTTGCCGAAAAGACTCGTAGCCACGTCGGCGGTGTTGCCCTCGGGCACGTTGCTGTATGAGAGAGAGGCGTTGTGTGCCCATGCCCAATCCACATCGAACCACGTGGGCTGCGACGTATTGTTGTCGAGATTATTGAAGAACGTCTGCCAACGGCTGCGGTAGAAGTCCTTGACCATGCCGCCCCACTCACGGTAAGAATAGTCGCGCAAACCGCCCCACTCGCTCTGGTCGCGGTCGCCCCAAGTGGTAATGAGCGTACGGGCATTGTTCAGTTCGAGCCACTGGCGGTCGCTCTCCGTAGTGCCCTCCGCCTCGTCGGCAATGGCACGCGCCATCTGCGTCCAACGGCCGAGCATGAAGTTGCTGTTGGTGTTGAGAAGCTTGTCCACGTCGGTCAGCAAGTCAAGATAAGCGTCGCGACGGGCAGCATAAACAGTCTTGTTGCCAGCAGTGTAAGCTTCGTTGATGGCTTTGAGGAGGTAGTAGCCATAATCCGTCAGAGCCTGACGAGTGAAGTCGGTGAGGTCGTAACTGTAATTCTCGCCACTAAGCGAGCCATTAGCCTTCAAGAGCGAATAAGCAGCGTCGGCCACCTGTTGGGCGTCATAGAAAATATCCGTGCCGCCCCAGCTCGACACACTCCCCACGCTGAGGGCAGGACGGGCGCAGAGCACCGCCTCCTGAGGTCCTTGGAGAGACGTTTCGCAGTTGAGGGCTGAGTTGCGCACCTTTTCCCAAGCCGCCTGTGCATCGTCGTTTTGCACGCCGTAGCGACTCACGGCATAGTTGGCAAGCCACGTCTTGGGGTCGGGCTTTGAAGAGAGCCAAGGAAGTTCGAAGAGAGCGTCGTAAAGCACCGGCACCTGCTCAATGGCCTCGGGTGTGGCGCCAATACCCTTCACGTTGCTGTGGGCTGACTTCTGGTCGAAGAAGTCGGTCATCTCCTTAGACAGACGGCCGAACAAACCCGTGCGTCCGCCGAAGTTGGGCAGAGCGCAGTAAACGGCATCGTGCCCTTGATAGTCGCCGAAGTGGCTGTGTGCGTCGCTGAAAAGGTCGAGGACGATGAGTTTGCCTTTCTCCACCTTGGAAAGCACGTTGTACTGCGCACCACTCCACTGCCAGAACTGGATGACCCACTTTGCGTCGGCATTGGCCTTTGTCATGGCCGCAGCGAGTTGGGTATAGGCGGAAGCCACGTCGATACCGTCGGTGTTTGCCCCCTCGTGGAAGGGGTCCATGCTGTAATAGGTGGACGTGCCCATCACCTCGGCCAGGCGGGCGTAGTATTTCTCAGAGATTTCAGTAAACGCCGTGGAGTTAGGGTCGAGAATGTACGGACGAACGAAGTTGCACCAGTTGCCCTGGTTGTTTGCCTTGTAGCCCTTTTTGCTCTCAATGTCACTCGGCACCATGCCAGCATATCCAGGCAATACGGGCTGCATACCGAGTTCGCGCTCGCGGGCAAGGATGTTCTTGGCGAGCGTTTCCTGACGCTTATACCACCAGTCGGGGTTTGCCCCACCCCACCCTTGCAGGTTGTTCATGCCCCACCATGCCTGGAAACATGGACCGGCGATGAAGTTGTTGGCCTCCGTCTGCGTATAGCCAAGGTCCTCGGTGAGGAGCTTGTTCCACACCACGTCGAGGCCGACAATCTGCAAAGGCATGTTGATGCCGTGGAGCGCCATCCAGTCAATCTCCTGTTGCCAACGCTCCCACGTCCACGTAGACATGGAGTAAGAGAACGTGCAATAGTTCAGGTAGTAACGGTAGTCCACGCTACTCGTGTGCGTTTCCTCGCTTGTGGGCAAAGGCAACGAGGCACTGACGAGGTCGGTTGTGAGGTTGTTCCACGCAAGGTTGATGTGCGCCACGTGGTTGAGGTACCAGTTGATACCCGTAGTGACGGCGAGCGTGCTGCTACCCTTGATGCAAGGTTTGCCATCGGAAGAAGTGATGACGAACACGTCCTTGCCAGAGGACGAAAGGCTCTCGTCAACAACGGTGACGAAGCGGTCGGCCGTGCCTGTGCCGCCAATGCGATTGAGCAGCGACGTGACGGCCGCAGGATTGGTTGTTGCAGCAACGGCGAACAAGCTGTTCAAGCACAGCAGCGCCACTGCAAGCAACAAGGAACGGATGCGAAGTGAAAGGTGGTTCATATTATTAGAATGTACGTCTGTTTATCGTGTATAGAAGAATGCCGGAAGGGCTTAATAGACAGTAGTCTTTTCGAGCAACTTCGAGGCAAGGAAGTCGGCAGCGTGGACAATGCTCACGAGCGGCGACTTGTCGAGGGCGGCATAGAAGGCGTAGCGCTGCGAGGTGCCGTTCTCGCCCATATCGAACATGCCCATGTGCCAACGTATGGCGAGCATTTCTTCGGGTTTGAGGCGAATGTACCAGCCGAGCATGAGGCACGACTTTTCGCCGTGACCGAGGGGAAAGTCGTCCTTGATTTCATAGCCGGGATACGACAACCACTTGCCGTCGTCCTTCTTCCAGCGTGTGGCCTTGTGGTAGAGTTTTACCTTGCAAAGGTCGTGGAAAAGCGTGGCTATTGCAATACTCTCCATAGAAACCTCATCGACGAAGGGCGACGTGCCGTCCTTGATGGGCTGTTCGGCAATGTCAGCGTAGAGTTTGCACGCCGTTCGGAACACGTTGATGGAGTGCAAGCACAAGCCGCCGTCCTCGTTGAGGTGGTAATTGGTGGACGAGGGGGCGGTGTAGAAGTCCGACTTCTCAAGGTAAGACAATATACCCTCCAAGCCGTCGCGCTTGATGTGTTCGCGGCAGAGGCTTATAAACAAGTTTTTGTTCTCTTCAATTTGCTGTGAGTTCATGGCTTTCAGTATTTAGGTTATTCGCGACCAAAGCCTTTTCATCGAGTGTAAGTCCCATGCCCTTGGCACGTTCGATGACAAAGGCGAGAGCCGCCTCGTGTTCGTTGGGTACTTTGCCGTCAAGGATGGCATCCTTCAACGCGCTCTTCAACGCCCCCACCTGCTGGCAGGGCTGCAAGTTGAAGAGACGCATTATCTCCTCGCCGTCGACAGGAGGCTGGAAGTTGCGTATGCGATCCTTCTCCTCGATGTCGACAAGCTTGCGGCGTACGATTTTGAAGTTGTTGAGGAAGTTTTTCTTGCGCTGTTCGTTCTTGCTGGTGATGTCGGCCTCGCACAGGAGCATAAGGTCGTCAATGTCGTCGCCAGCCTCAAAGAGCAACCTGCGCACGGCACTGTCCGTCACTTCGTCGTCGGCAATGGCGATGGGGCGCATGTGGAGACCTACGAGTTTCTGCACATACTTCATACGTTCGTCGAGGGGAAGTTTGAGGCGTCGGAACAGCGGCTTCACCATTTTCTCGCCAAGATAGTTGTGGTTGTGGAACGTCCACCCGATGGCGGGTTCCCAACGCTTACTGCGCGGTTTGCCAATGTCGTGCAGCAACGCCGCCCAGCGCAGATAAAGGTTGTCGCTCTTTGCCGCCACGCTGTCGAGCACTTCGAGCGTGTGGTAGAAGTTGTTCTTGTGCGACTTGCCGTTGCGCGTCTCCACATTGTCCAGGCACGACACTTCGGGGAGAATAAGGCCGAGCAGTCCGCAGCGTTGCAGATCGATGAAGCCGCGCGAAGGTGTGTCGCTCATTATAATCTTGTTGAGCTCCACAATGATACGTTCCGCACTTATTATAGATATGCGCTCACGATTGCGTTCGAGGGCGTCGAACGTTTCGTCCTCAATAAGGAATTTGAGTTGCGTGGCAAACCTCACGCAGCGCATCATGCGCAGGGGGTCGTCGCTAAACGTAATGTCGGGGTCGAGAGGAGTGGCTATGATGCCGTCCTGCAAATCGCGTATGCCGTCGAACGGGTCGACCAGTTCGCCCAAACGAGACGAGTTGAGACATACCGCCATGGCATTGATGGTGAAGTCGCGGCGGTTCTGATCGTCCTCAAGCGTGCCGTCCTCCACGATGGGTTTGCGCGAATCGTGCGTATAACTCTCCTTGCGGGCGCCGACAAACTCCACCTCGTGGCTGTGCCACTTTACCTGCGCCGTACCGAAGTTGCGGAACACTGACAGGTGCACACCGCGGCCAAGGCGTTTGGCAAAAGCCTCAGCCATGGCAATACCACTCCCCACCACAACCACATCTATGTCGTTCGTGGGACGTTGCAGGAACAGGTCGCGCACGTAGCCACCCACGAGGTAGCACTCTATGCCGAGTTCGTCAGCGGTAAGGGTAAGTTTGTGGAACAGATTGCTGTCCAAAGCATCAATAATCTCTTTCTGGGTAAGTATCTTCATCCTCTCTGCTCAAAAAGTGCTTTTCCATTGTCCGTGCAATACGACGAAAAGGTGCAGCCCGAGGGTCACACCTTTCCTTGTATCACACTCTGTTGTTCATAAACTGGTGAATTGAACGCCGCGCTAATAGGCTAATAGTAGCGAACGAGGCGCAGCGTATAGTTTGTGTTGTTGTCGTAGTCGTTCACACGCAGCGTCATGTAGTCGCTGTCGTACGTACTAATATATGCGTCCATGCTGACGTAGTAGTCCTTAGGCGGAAAGGTGAACTGGAGAGTCCTTCCCGAAAGCCGCCAATAACCTTGTTCATGGAAATTGCCCGAGCCGTACGACTCGAAATTGCCGTTATCGTAAAGCGTCCAGCGGTCGCCTTGCTGATAGGGGCAGTTGCTCCAGCCCGTTACTTCGACCACGCGCCAATATCCCGACACGTCGCGCCGTCCGTCCCACCAATCCTCGTCGCAGCTGAGGAGCGACATTGCGCTGAACAGGACTACCGCCCACAGTGCCATTTGTTTTGTCAGTGTTTTCATCATGTTTCTTTTATACGGTGTAGTGTTTTTGCCGTTGCGGTTCATGTATTTACCACGTGTAGCATTTGCAAAGATAAGCAACATTGATAAAACGCCTGCACATTGCGTCTGATTAATACGGATTTGCGCGTCAGCAACTGGTTGTCAGAGACTACTGAAAAGCGAAAATGAGGGGCGGACGCCGCCGAAAAGAAGCGTTTACGAAAGTAATTTGTATTTTTGCATACATTTGGGCAGCACAACACAAACAACGTACAGACCAATTGAAACCTTTTGCAATGCACCGCTCCGAACGCCCGTTTACATTCTTGGCGCATTGCCTCTATTTTCCGCTACTCTCAGAGCATCACACGAAACATGAACAATAAGTTTGACGACAGTCCTCAATCCCCCTTCTCTCTTATCGCCGATTTCGAGGGCGAAATGAAAGCCCTCCTTGACACTCCGTTCGACAGCACGTTGCCAGCCCTTCCGCTCCGCAACATGATGCTGTTTCCTGGTACGGTAGGGTCAGTCAACGTGGGTCGCCCCATAAGCGTCAAGGTAGTCAACCAATCGCTCAAGAAAGGCTCGCTCATTGCCGTGATTGCACAGAAGAACGGCGAGATTGAGGAGCCCGAGCGTAAGGACTTCTACGACGAAGGCGTGGTAGCCCGCGTGATGCGAACGATTGAGTTGACACCCGGCGGAAACAACTGCGTGGCTATTATCCAGGCCTACGGAGCAATCCGCCTGGGCAAGTTGCAACGCCGCCGTCCCACGCTACGTGTAGAAGTTGAACCGATAAAGGAAACCGTTTACGAGAAGGACGACAAGGAATATGCCGCACTGGCAGAGTCGTGCCGCGACGCCATGGTAGAACTGCTTCAGCTCAACGATGCTCCACGCGCCAAGGAGGCCGCCTTCGCCATCCGTAACATTTCTCACCCTGCATTCCTCGTCAGTTTCATTTGCTCGAATATTCCCATCTCGCAGGACGACCGCTATAAGTTGCTTGTGCTGCACGATGGCAAGGAACGGGCTATGCAGCTGATGCAAATCATTCAGCGCGAGCTGCAATACGCAAAGATTAAGCGAGACATTCAGGACCAGACGCGGACAGAGCTCGACAAGCAGCAACGCGACTACTTCCTTCACCAACAGATAAAGAACATTCAGGATCAACTCGGCGAGGGAGAGGCCAACGACGTGGCCGAACTGAAAGAGAAAGCGAGCAAACTTATTTTCCCCGAGAAGATACGCGCAACATTCGACCGCGAGCTCAGCAAGTTTGAACACCTCAATCCGCAGTCGCCCGACTATAACGTACAGCTCTCCTACCTGCAAACTATCCTCTCGTTGCCTTGGGGCATATCCACCCAAGACGACCTGAACATAAAGAACGCCGAACACGTTCTGGAGCGCGACCACTACGGCATGGAGAAGGTGAAGGAACGCATCCTTGAACACCTTGCCACCCTCCGCTACCGCAAGACGGAGAAGTCGCCCATCATCTGCCTCGTAGGTCCTCCGGGTGTAGGTAAGACATCGCTCGGACGCAGTATCGCCGAAGCCATCGGACGCAAATACGTGCGCATATCCCTTGGAGGTATTCACGACGAGGCTGAAATACGCGGACACCGCCGCACCTATGTGGGTGCCATGCCTGGACGCATCATCAAGGGTATCATGAAGGCGGAGTCGTGCAACCCGCTCTTTGTGCTTGACGAGATTGACAAGGTGTCAGAAAACAACTACAACGGCGACCCGAACAGTGCGCTGCTCGAAGTGCTCGACCCCGAACAGAACAGCACCTTCCACGACAATTACCTCGACCTTGACTTTGACCTTTCAAAGGTCTTCTTCATAGCCACAGCTAACAGTCTGCAAAGCATTCCACGTCCCCTACTCGACCGTATGGAGGTGATTAACGTAGAAGGCTACCTGACCGAAGAGAAAAAGGAAATCGCGCGCCGCCATCTCATCCCCAAGGAACAGCGAGAGTTTAACTTTGGCGGCGATAAGCTCAAGTTCACACCATCGGGCGTAGAGTTCCTTATTGAGAACTATACACGCGAAAGCGGCGTGCGCCAGCTTGAAAAGCAAATCAGCAAGATATTCCGCAAAGTAGCCTACCTCACGTCCACTGCCGACGGCGAAGTTATGCCGTACGCGGAGAGAGGACTGCGTCCGAGCGACATTGAACAGCTGCTCGGCAAACCGCTGTTCAGCCGTGACCGCTATCAGGGCAATGGCTACGCAGGAGTAGTCACGGGGCTGGCATGGACTTCTGTCGGGGGCGAGATACTATTTATTGAGACGAGCGTGAGCCGTAGCAAAAGTGCAAAACTCACCCTTACGGGTAACCTTGGCGACGTAATGAAGGAGAGTGCAGTTCTTGCCTTGGAATACATCAAAGCCCACGCCGACACCTTGCAGCTCGACTACCGCATATTCGATCACTGGGGCATACATATCCACGTGCCAGAGGGAGCTACACCCAAAGACGGTCCGTCGGCAGGCATCACCATTGCCACATCGATAGCCTCAGCCCTCACGCAGCGAAAGGTGCGCGACCACATTGCCATGACGGGCGAGATAACGCTCCGTGGACGAGTGCTTCCCGTGGGCGGCATAAAGGAGAAAATCCTCGCCGCAAAGCGTGCCGGCATCACAGACATCGTGATTTCCGAAGAGAACCGCAAGGATATTGAGGAGATCAACGCACGTTATATTGAGGGACTGAGGTTTCACTTTGTCAAAGACGTACAAGATGTACTGAGCTTTGCTCTACTCCACGAAAAGGTGGACAACGCCCTCGACCTTACCGAAGGACTGGACGAAGAAGAAACGACAGCTTCTCTGAAAACAGGTACACACGACAACGGCATTGCTGCCCGGCTGCTTAAAGGCAATGAACGGGCAAACGCTTAATACGTAGGGAACCTCCCCAACAAATAACTCAAAACACAGTCAAGCCATGCGACAAACCGAAGAACGATACATCAGCCTGCTCACCGATTTCGGGTTCAAGCGTATTTTCGGGTCAAGTCCCAACGAAAGTCTGCTGATTAGTTTCCTGAACTCTCTCTTTGACGGCGAACAGGTCATTACCAACGTGACATACCTCAACAGCGAGCACGTGGGCGACATCCATGCGGAGAGGAAAGCCATCTTCGACGTGTATTGCGAGAACGAAAAGGGGGAGAAGTTTATCGTGGAGATGCAGAACGCCTACCAGCGCAACTTCAAGGACCGCTCGCTCTTCTACTCCACCTTTCCCGTACGCGAACAGGCACAGAAGGGAGATGCATGGGACTTTGAGCTAAAACACGTCTACACTGTGGCCTTGCTGAACTTCGACTTCAAGGAAGAAGCGTTCGACGAAGACGACCTCAACCACGATGTGGGTTTGCTAGACAAGAAGACTCACCGAGTGTTCAACGACAAACTCACATTCAAGTACGTAGAAATCGCCAAGTTCAACAAATCGCTCGACGAGCTACAAACGCTCTACGACAAGTGGCTTTATGCTCTCAAAAACCTCTCACGTCTTGACAACCGTCCCGCCGCCTTCCGCGAAAAAGTATTCACCCGCCTCTTTGAAGACGCAGAGATAGCACGCTTCAACCC
>CAVKGN010000057.1:0-12531 GCA_963655595.1 uncultured Oscillospiraceae bacterium | reverse complement strand
AGAGGTTCTCCCTTCTTTCCCAATACTTGGTCAAGCATCTCTTCATGACTATAAAATTTGGGCGTTTCTTCCATTTTGTTCGTTCTATTGGCACAAAGATGCAAACTCTTGTTGATACATGTGTAAACATCGATGGCTTATTTTCTTTCGTCTTTTCCTCTTCCTCTTTTCCCTGTGCAACAATACAAACAGTCCGCCACCTGCTTTTTCCTGTCTGCGACGTAGTAATTTTTATCCCTGCCCTGGTAAAAATCCTCCCTGGGAGGACTCGAGTCCTCCCAGCGGGGACTCCAGTCCTCCCCGGGGGGACTGGAGTTTACCCGCGGGGGACTGCAATTTCCCCGCGGGGCGCTCAGAATAGGCGGGAGGCTGGAATGACTTGTCCCGATTTAGTAGACACTTCTTCCGTGACGAACTATAAGAGTAGACACTTCCTCTCCTACTATCCTACTCAGATAGACACAAGCCCAAGACTCCGCTCGACTTTCCCCACGAGAAAGCCCAAAAACTGCGCAATAAGACAATGGAAGTTGCCGATTTTTGTAAAATAAGGCAGTGAGAGTACCCCAGAACATGTAAAATAAGGCAATGAAGAAGGCTGATTTTTGCAAAATAAGGCGTTCGGAAGCATTTTATATGTAGCTTTGCGTATTCATTTACAGCAAGTTACGAATGAAAACACCCGTTATAGACAAAAGAACGCTCGAAACAGTGCTCAGCGACCAAAAGAACGAGGCCGCCGATTTTCAGCGGAAAAGCCTTTGCCCACGCTACGAAGAGAGGCTGATTGACCTGGACAGTCCGCAGGCACAGGTGGTAATTGGCGTGCGACGCAGCGGCAAATCAACGCTTTGCCAACAAACGCTCGCAAACGCAGGCATCGCCTTTGCGTACGTGGACTTCGACGACGAACGGCTTGCTGGACTCGCCACGGCCCAGCTCAACGATTTGCTCGAAGTGCTGTATAAACTCTACGGACGGTTTAGCCACCTGTTCCTCGACGAAATTCAAAACGTGGAAGGCTGGCCGCTTTTTGTCAACCGACTGTTGCGCACGGGCGTACACGTGGTGCTGACCGGTAGCAACGCAAAACTCCTGAGCAACAACCTGGCCACTCACCTCACAGGACGCAGCAGCGAGATAGCCCTTTACCCGTTTTCGTTTCCCGAATACTGCACGATGAAGGACGTGGATTGGCACGACCGCTCCACGCTGGGCATCGCTCGGACGCGAGGCACATTCGACGACTACCTGAAACAAGGCGGTTTTCCCGAAACGCTGCAAATAAAGGATAACAGGAAATATATCACAGGCTTGGTTGACAACATTCTGCGGCGCGACATTGAGCAACGATATAGCATTGCGTACACGGCGCAGTTCGAGGACATGGCGCACCACCTGCTCAACGTGTCGCCGTATGTGATATCCGTATCCGACCTGGCGGAGCTGTTCGATTTTAAGTCGGCTCACACCGTACGCAACTACGTGAAATATCTCAAAGAGGCGTACTTGCTCATCGGGATAAAGAAGTATTCGCCCAAAAGTCGGCAAAGGATTGTCGGCGAAAAGGTCTACGCCATCGATGCAGCCATGATGAATCAACGAGAAAACGCCTTTGCTGGCGAAAATCTGGGGTGGCGACTCGAAACCATTGTGTTGATACACCTCATGCGCCGATGCAAAAACGAGGGCTGGGACGTTTACTACCTCAACGACCGTTCTGGGGAGTGCGACTTTGTGGTGTGCAACGGCAACAAGGTGCTGCAATGCATCCAGGTGTCATACGACATTTCGGCAGAGAAGACGCTGCGGCGAGAAATAGACGGACTGTTGCTGGCAAACCGCAAGACTGGGTGCGAGAACCTGTTGCTGCTGACCGACCACGAATACGGAGAAACGGAGAAACGGGGCTGCACCATCCAGATAAAGCCTGCGTATGAATGGTGCGCCGAACTGTTCGACGTATCTCCGCAGTAATATCGGCACGGTCGTACACCAAGGGCTACGCTTGCAGCAAAGCATAAACAAGTCAGGGGGCAAACACATAGAAATGTGTTTGCCCCCTGACGGGTATTGAGGCCGCGCGGGGCGGCAGTGGGGATTAGAGTTCGAGGTCGCCGTCGTGGATTTCGTGCCAGGGGAGACCCTGCTTGTTGAGCTCGTCCATGAAGGGATCGGGATCGAACTCCTCAACGTTCCATACGCCGGGTTTCTTCCAGAGGCCGAGCATGAACATACGGGCACCGATGCAGGCGGGTACGCCCGTGGTGTAGCTGACGCCCTGCATGCCTGTCTCTTCGTAGGCAGCCTGGTGCGAGCAGTTGTTGTAAACGTAGTAGGTGTGTTCCTTGCCGTCCTTAATACCACGAATGCGGCAGCCGATGCTCGTTTCGCCGTCGTAGTTCTCGCCCAGATCCTGCGGGTTGGGAAGTACGGCTTTGAGGAACTGCAAAGGTACAATCTCCATGCCCTGATAGTTGATAGGCTTGATGGAGTCCATGCCGATGTTCTGAATCACGCGCAGGTGAGTAAGGTATTCCTGTCCGAACGTCATCCAGAAACGGGCGCGCTTGATGGTGGGATAGTTCTTCACGAGGCTCTCAATCTCCTCGTGGTGGAGCAGGTAGCTCTCCTTGGGACCCACGTTGGGGTAAGTGAGCGGTTGGTGGATTTCGAGCGGCTCAGTCTCAACCCATTTGCCGTTCTCCCAGTAGAGACCCTTCTGCGTGATTTCGCGGATGTTGATTTCGGGGTTGAAGTTGGTGGCAAATGCCTTGTGGTGGTTGCCGGCATTGCAGTCGACGATGTCGAGATACTGGATCTCGTCGAAGTGGTGCTTTGCTGCGTAGGCGGTGAAGATGCTCGTCACGCCCGGGTCGAAGCCGCAACCGAGGATAGCCGTCAGGCCAGCCTGCTCAAAGCGTTCCTTATAGGCCCACTGCCAAGAGTATTCAAAGTGAGCCTCATCCTTGGGCTCGTAGTTGGCGGTGTCGAGGTAGGAACAGCCGCATTGCAAGCAGGCCTCCATGATTGTGAGGTCCTGATAAGGGAGTGCGAGGTTCATCACGAGGTCGGGCTTAAACTCGCTCATGAGAGCTACGAGCTGCTCCACGCTGTCGGCGTCAACCTGCGCGGTGCGGATGTCGCTACGCCCGATGGCCTTGACCAAATCGTCGCACTTCTTCTTAGTGCGACTGGCAATCATTATCTCGTCGAACACGTCGGTGTTCTTTGCTACCTTGTGAGCGGCAACAGTGGCTACGCCGCCGGCTCCGATAATTAGTACTTTTCCCATTATGGTGTTGTAGTTTGAATATGCTGTGTGTGTGGTGGTTTTACGTTTGTATGAGCCGCTCGGTCAAAACTCTACGCTGCCGCGTACTATGACGGTGGCGCCGTTGCGTATTTCAAAGAGGTGGCGGGCAGGGTTCTTGGGGTCAACGTCGTGATAGATGTCGAGCACATCGCCGCAGTAGGATTCGAGGCAATAGGCCATCTCCACACGGCGTACGGGCGTGGCCTTTACCTGTTCGGCCGTGAAGTAGTTGATGAGCATCTCCAAATAACGGATGGAGTTGACGTGGCCGTTGATGTCGAGGTCGGAGTAGACGGCTTTGTGCGTGGCCGTGAGCTGCGGGTTGCGGAGACGAATGCGCCCCATCGTAGGGATGGGTGCAGGGCGTTCGGGGATGAGCGCCGAGGTGAAGCCCCCGTTGGGCAGCTGTTCGAGGTCGGCAGGCAGGCGCGTGGCAGTGTCGATGAGTGCCCAGGTGCTTGTGGCGTGTCCGTAGGGCGTTCCGTCGGGGCGGCAAATGCTGAAATGGCGGTCGGTAAACTGGCGGTAGAGTTTGTCGACCCACGTCTCGACGGTGAACTCGTCGCCCGTGCGCGGACTCTGTTCCAGCTCAATGACGAGGCGCGAAAGCACCCACGCATGGTGGTACGCAATCATCTGGCTGTACCCGAAGCCATGCTCGCCCGCATGGAGCGAGGCGCAGCGCAGGATGCAGTTGCCCAGGTTGCCCCAGGAAAAGTTGCCGCAGTAGTCTTCGCTGAACGGTTCTACCCGAAAATGATAAGTGGAGGATTTTTGCATTGTGTTGTTCGTGCTGCCCCGTTACGCGCGCCCTTTCGCCCGCAACGGAGGCAAAGCAAAATTAGGCAATTAAACTTGTTTTGCAAACAAATCCGCTTCAAATGACTAACTTTGCCGTTGCATCAACGACCAAATTTAACCGAAATGAAACGTTTCCTTTTGTTTGTCGCCAGCCTGTTTGTGGGCGGCGTTTCGCTCCACACGTCACGGCTTTCGGCACAAACGCCCGACCGCATCACTCTTGAAGACATCACTGGCGGCAAGTATAACCCCAAGTATATATATGGTGTAAACCCCATGAACGACGGCGAGAGCTACACGCAGCTCTCGGACGACTGCAAGCGCATTGTGCGCAAGTCGTTCAAGACGGGTAAGGAGATTGAGACAATCTTCAACGCCGACGAGGCACGCGGCAACGCCAAGCTCACGGCTATTGACGGCTACATCATGTCGCCCGACGAGAGCCGCATACTCCTGCGCACGCAGACGCGCCCCATCTACCGCCGCTCGTACACGGCTGTGTACTATATATATAATGTGCAGAACAAGACGTACGAGCCCCTCTCGGACGGCGGAGCTCAGCAGATGCCCGTGTTCTCGCCCGACGGCAACAACATAGCCTTTGTGCGCGACAACAACCTCTACCTGGTGAAATTGCTTTTCGGCAACGCCGAGAGCCAAGTGACGAAGGACGGGAAGTTTAACGAAGTGATCAACGGCCTGCCCGACTGGGTGAACGAGGAAGAGTTTGCCACCAACTGCTCATTCGGCTTCTCCTCCGACAGCCAAATGCTCGCCTGGGTGCGCTACGACGAGAGCAAGGTGCCGGTGTACAGCATTCAGGAGTTTAAGGGCAGCAACCCCGAGCGTACGGAGAACGACGAATACCCGGGCGCATATAATTATAAGTACCCCGTGGCCGGCGCCAAGAACAGCGAAGTAAGCGTGCTGACGTACGACATCAAGAGCCGCGTAACCCGCACGCTGAAACTCCCCATCGACACCGACGCCTACATACCGCGCATTCAGTTCACCTCCGACCCTGCAAAGCTCGCCGTGGTGACGCTCAACCGCCGACAGGACAAGATGGACATCTACATGGCCAACCCGCGCAGCACGGAGTGTAAGCTCGCTGTGCACGAGGAGAACAACAAGTACATCACCGAATCGGCCTACGGTAGCCTGAAATTCTATGGCGACCACTTTGCCTACATCTCCGACCGCTCGGGCTACAAGCACCTGTACTGGTACAACATCAGCGGAAAACTCGAGAAGCAGGTGACAAGCGGCAACTACGACCTCGCCGCCTTCTACGGCTACGACGAGAAGAGCGGACGCTTCTTCTACTCCTCGCACAAGGAAAGTCCGCTGCGCACCGCCGTTTACTGCACCGACAAGAACGGCAAGGAACGCAAGCTGTCGACCGAAGAGGGACAGAACAGCGCAACCTTCAGCCACGGCATGAAGTACTACCTGAACATCCACTCCTCAGCATCGCAGCCTCCCGTGACGACGCTCTGCGACGCCAGCAACGGCAAGACTATCAGCACAATGATTGACAACGCCGAGCTGAAAAGCACCGTGGAGCCGCTTCTGGGCAAGAAGGAGTTCTTCACATTCCGCACGTCGGAAGGCGTGGAACTCAACGGCTGGATGATTAAGCCCAAGAACTTCGACGCATCGAAGAAGTACCCCGTGATAATGTACCAATACTCAGGACCCGGCTCGCAAGAGGTGAACGACTCCTGGAACATGGGCTTCTATCCCGGCGGCGTTTGGGAGAGCTACATGGCAGAGCAGGGCTTCATCTTTGCCTGTGTGGACGGCCGAGGCACTGGCGCTCGCGGTGCAGACTTTGAGAAATGCACCTACCTGCGCCTGGGCGACCTGGAATCGAAGGACCAAGTGGAGGCAGCCCTCTACCTGGGTTCACTGCCCTACGTGGACAAGGACCGCATCGGCATTTGGGGCTGGAGCTTTGGCGGCTTCAACACGCTCATGTCGATGAGCGAGGGCCGCAAAGTATTCCGTGCCGGCGTGGCAGTGGCAGCTCCGAGCAACTGGAAATACTATGACACCGTTTACACCGAACGCTACATGCGCACCCCCAAGGAGAACGCCGAGGGCTACGCAGTGAACCCCATTCAGCGCGCACAAAACCTTAGCGGCGACCTGCTCCTTATCCATGGCACCGCCGATGACAACGTACACTTCCGCAACTTTACCGAAGTGAGCGAGGCCTACGTGCAAGCCGGTAAACTCTTCCGCCAACAGGTGTACACCAACCGCAACCACAGCATCTACGGAGGCAACACACGTCTGCACCTGTTCCGCACAATTAGCGACTATTTCGTTGAAAAACTCAAATAACCGCCCGCGGAGGATTGCCGTACGAACTGAAAATCGTAACTTTGCAGCGTTGTCACGAGTTGGCGACATAATTCAAACCTATTAATCATTTATAATTACAAATGGCAACTAAAATCCGTTTGCAGCGTCGCGGCCGTAAGAGCTACGCTTTCTACAGCATCGTGATCGCTGACGTAAGAGCACCACGCGATGGTAAGTTTACTGAGAAGATTGGTACGTACAACCCCAACACCAATCCTGCCACAGTAGATTTGAATTTCGAAAGAGCCCTCTACTGGGTTGAAACAGGCGCACAGCCTACTGACACTGTCCGCAACATCCTCTCTCGCGAGGGCGTTATGCTGATGAAGCACCTCAACGGCGGTGTTCGCAAGGGCGCGTTCGACGAGGCTACTGCAAAGGCTAAGTTCGAAGCTTGGAAGCAGGAGAAGGACGCAAAGGCTAACGCCGCTGCTGACAAGAAGGCTGCTGACAAGAAGGCTGCTGCTGAGGCTCGCCTCGAAGCTGAAAAGAAGGTAAACGAGAAGATTGCAGAGAAGGTGGCTGAGAAGAAGGCTGCTGCCGCTGCTGCTAAGGCTGAGGCTGAAGCTGCCGCTCAGGCTGCTGCCGAGGCTGAAGCTGCTCCCGCTGAGGAGGCTGCCCCCGAGGCAGAGGCTTAATCAGCGCTTCAAGCTCGTTTTAAGGAAAAAAGGATGTGACAAGTATTCACATCCTTTTCTTTTTTCACTCCTCCCCCAAGCGGCATGGCCTTGCCAGCTTGCCCCAACCCCACCTACACTCCCGCAATGACTTACAAACAAGAACTGATAAAGCCCTACAACGACAACGAGACGAAAGGCAAACAGGTGGAGCGCATGTTCAACTCCATCGCCCACTCATACGACCTGCTCAACCACACGCTGTCGCTCGGCATTGACAAACGCTGGCGCAAGGCAGCCATCGACTCCCTGCGCCCCTCGAACCCGAAGAGCATCCTCGACGTGGCCACAGGTACGGGCGACTTCGCCATCCTCGCTGCTCGCGAGCTCAAGCCCGACACGCTGCTCGGCGTAGACATATCGGAGGGCATGATGAACGTGGGGCGCAAAAAGGTACACGACGCCGGACTCGAACAGACCGTGCGTTTCCAAAAAGAGGACTGCCTGCAACTCAGTCTGCCCGACAACTCGTTCGACGCCGTGATGGTGGCCTACGGCATACGCAACTTTGAAGACCTTGACCGCGGGCTGCGCGAAATGTGCCGCGTGATGCGCAAAGGCGGACGGCTCGTCATCATCGAGCTCACCTCGCCGGTGAAGTTCCCCATGAAGCAACTGTTCTGGCTCTACTCGCACGCCGTGATGCCAATGGTGGGCAAACTCATCTCGCGCGACGGCAAGGCCTACAACTATCTGCCCGCCACGATGGAGGCATTTCCCCAGGGCGAGCAGATGCAGCACATCCTGCAAAACGCGGGCTTTTCCGAGGTGAAGTTCAAGCGTTTCACCTTCGGCCTTAGCACCATGTACACAGCCACCAAATAACCCAACAACAACCTATGAAGAAAGAAGACCTACGCATTATATATATGGGTACGCCCGAATTTGCAGTGGAGCCGCTCCGCAAACTCGTTGACGGAGGCTTCAATGTGGTCGGTGTGATTACCATGCCCGACAAACCCATCGGTCGTCACCAAAACGAGCTGTCTATGTCGGCCGTCAAGAAGTTTGCCCTCGAAAAGGGGCTGACCGTGCTGCAACCCGAAAAGCTGAAAGACCCCGCCTTCCTTGAAGAGTTGAAAAGCCTGCGCGCCGACCTGCAAATTGTGGTAGCCTTTCGCATGCTCCCCGAGTCGGTATGGGCCATGCCGCGCCTGGGTACGTTCAACCTTCACGCCGCTCTGCTGCCGCAGTACCGCGGAGCTGCCCCCATCAACTGGGCAATCATCAACGGCGACAAGCAAACGGGTATCACTACGTTCTTCCTGGATCACGACATCGATACGGGAAAGGTTATCCAGCGCGTGCCTGTGCCCATTGAGGAGACGGACAACGTGGAGGACGTGCACGACAAACTGATGTACCTCGGTGCCGACCTCGTGGTGGAGACCGTGGAGAACATCCTGAGCGGCAACGTGCAACCCATTGACCAGGCAGAGCTGCAAACCGATGAGCCGCTGCGCCCAGCACCCAAGATATTCAAGGAAACGTGCGAGATTGACTGGACAAAGGGCGTCGAGGCGACGTACAACTTTATACGCGGACTTTCCCCCTACCCTGCCGCATGGACCACGCTACACTACGGCGACAAGAGCAAGGTGATGAAGGTTTACGCCACGCATAAGGAGCTCTGCCCAGTGACCGAAGCCGTAGGTACGGTAGTTACCGACGGAAAGACGTTCCTGAAAGTGGCACAGCATGACGGCTACCAGCAACTGCTCACCATTCAGCTTGCAGGAAAAAAACGGATGGAGGTGGCAGACTTCCTGCGCGGCTTCCACACCGAGGGCGACATACACGTTGGCTAAACGCCCCGCAACACCCACAAAAGCAAATAATGCGTTCGTAGACGAGCAATCTATGAGCGCATTTTTTAACTTTGCAACCGATACAAAGCACGTTTGCAGCTACATTGCTCACACTCCCCACAAAGACAAAATGAAGAAAGTCCTTTACATAGTCAACCCCATCTCTGGCACGCAACGCAAGCAAAACATTGCGCAGCTGGCCATGGAGCGCACGGACAAGGACAAGTTCACCGTCGACGTGGAGTTTACCGCCTACGCCGGACACGCCACGGAGATTGCCCGTCAGGCTGTTGCCAAAGGCTTTGACGCCGTGGTGGCTGTTGGCGGCGACGGCACGGTGAACGAGGTAGGTCGCGCACTGGTGGAGACCGACACGGCGCTCGGCATCATCCCCTGCGGGTCGGGCAACGGCCTGGCACGCCACCTGGGCATACCGCTCCATCCCGCAAAGGCCATCGGCATTATCAACGACTTCGTAGTGCACAAGCTCGACTACGGCACCATCAACGACCGCCCCTTCTTCTGCACCTGCGGCGTGGGTTTCGACGCCTTCATCAGCGAGAAGTTTGCCGAGGCGGGGAAGCGCGGGCCGCTCACCTACGTAGAGAACACGCTGCGCTCTGGTTTGCTCTACAAGCCGCAGACTTACACCATTGAGGACGAGAACGGAAAGGAGACGTGCCACGCATTCCTCATTGCCTGCGCCAACGCCTCGCAATACGGCAACGACGCCTACATTGCCCCCTTCGCCAGCATGAAGGACGGACTGCTCGACGTGGTGGTGATGGAGCCTTTCAACGCACTCGAAGCCCCGCAAGTGGCTCTGCAACTTTTCACCGGCACGCTGCCCGAGAACAGCCACGTAAAGACGTTCAAGGCCACCCAGCTGCGCATTAGCCGAGAGGAAGAAGGCGTGGCGCACTTCGACGGCGACCCGTTCCTCACCGGACGCACTATCGACATTGCCCTCCACCGCCACGCGTTCAACGTGATTGTGAACGCCGACAAGGGCAACCGCCGCTTCCCCCTGCAAGCCCCTATCAAGAACCTTATGCAGCTCGTGCCCGACTTCTTCAACGAATGGCGGAAGATGCCCGAAGCACTCATCGGCCGCACGAGTAAGGACATCAAGCGCATCAACAAAAACCTAATAAACAAAATCACCGGCAAGCCCTGACGCACAAGCCGCCCACGAGGCCAGCAACGTGCCAGGCAAGCCCCTCCACCAAAGCCCAACAGCCCGAAGGCACGCACGCCTCTGGCTGTTGGGCTTTCGCATGGGCTGCCACGGCGGCGCAAATGGGCAAAAACGGGCGTATCTTTTGCTTTTTCGGCAAAGATGGCGTAATTTTGCGGCACGTAGCAGAAGCACAATCTACTCTCACACACGACAAGATTTTTAGCATTCTATATTTTTTATCTAACTCAAGCATGGAATATTCACACGAAGTTCAAAACATGTGTTGCGTAGCGAAAGGCCCCAACCATGGTCCTGCTCCTATCCCCGAAGAAGGCAAGTGGGTACAAGCAAAGGAAATCAAAGACATTTCAGGACTTACTCACGGTGTGGGTTGGTGCGCTCCCCAGCAGGGTGCTTGCAAGCTGACGCTCAACGTTAAGGAAGGCGTTATCGAAGAATGCCTCGTTGAGACTATCGGCTGCTCAGGTATGACGCACTCTGCCGCCATGGCCAGCGAAATTCTCCCCGGCAAGACTATCCTCGAGGCTCTCAACACCGACCTCGTTTGCGATGCCATCAACACCGCAATGCGCGAACTCTTCCTCCAGATTGTTTACGGACGTACTCAGAGCGCTTTCTCCGAAGGCGGTCTCGTAGTAGGTGCAGGCCTCGAAGACCTCGGTAAGGGTCTCATCAGCCAGGCTGGTACGCTCTACGGTACGAAGCTGAAAGGCACTCGCTACCTCCAGCTCACCGAAGGCTACATCACGAAGATGTTCCTCGACAAGGACGACCAAGTTATCGGTTACGAATTTGTACACATGGGCAAGTTCATGGACGCCATCAAGAAGGGCGTTGACGCCAACGAAGCTCTCAAGAGCGTGACGGGCCGCTACGGCCGCACCACTGAGGAGCAAGGTGCAGTTAAATCTATTGACCCACGTAAAGATTAAGGAGGAACACAAAAATGATTAGAGAAGTAAAGTTTGAAAGCCAGGACCGTCGTATGAAGCAGATTCTCGCTGCTCTCAACAAACACGGTATCAAAGACATTGAAGAGGCTAACCAGATTTGCGATTCTTACGGCCTTGATCCTTATCAGGAGTGCGAAAGCACGCAGATGATCTGCTTCGAGAACGCCAAGTGGGCTTACGTAGTAGGTACCGCCATCGCTCTCAAGGAGAAGGCAAAGGACGCTGTTGAAGCTGCCGAATATATCGGTGAGGGCTTGCAGGCATTCTGCATCCCTGGTTCAGTAGCCGACGACCGTAAGGTAGGTATTGGCCACGGTAAGCTCGCTGCCCGTCTGCTCTCCCCCGAGACGAAGTGCTTTGCTTTCCTCGCCGGTCACGAGAGCTTCGCAGCCGCTGAGGGCGCAATCAAGATTGCTCAGATGGCCAACCAGAGCCGTCCCGCCGACAAGCCCCTCCGCTGCATCCTTAACGGTCTGGGCAAGGACGCTGCCATGATCATCAGCCGCATCAACGGCTTCACTTATGTGCAGACTAAGTTCGACTACTACACGAGCGAGCTGAAGGTTGTCAAGACTATCGCTTACAGCGACGGTCCCCGCGCCAAGGTGAACTGCTATGGTGCAGACGACGTTCGCGAAGGCGTTGCCATCATGTGGAAGGAAGACGTTGACGTGTCCATCACGGGTAACTCAACCAACCCCACCCGCTTCCAGCACCCCGTTGCAGGTACTTACAAGAAGGAGCGCATCCTCGCTGGTAAGGAATACTTCAGCGTAGCCTCTGGTGGTGGTACGGGTCGTACCCTCCACCCCGACAACATGGCTGCTGGTCCCGCCTCTTACGGTATGACCGACACCATGGGCCGTATGCACTCCGACGCTCAGTTCGCCGGTTCTTCTTCAGTGCCCGCCCACGTAGAGATGATGGGCTTCCTCGGCATCGGTAACAACCCCATGGTAGGTTGCTCCGTAGCTTGCGCCGTTAAGGTTGACCTCGCTCTCAACAAGAAGTAAATATCTGCCCGTCAGATAATTACATAAAGCTAATCCTCCATAATCCACACAGCGATTATGGAGGATTTTTGTATCCTTTTGCGGACAAGTTGCAGACAGCTTCGATGATCAGCAACAGCGCAAGACTTTACCAGCGCCTGCACAGAGAATAACGCTCCGCCGTAGCAAAAGAATGCGCATATGGTCGCAAAATTTTGCTACGGCGGAGCGTTTTATACTTTCGGTGGGACAAGTTTTATTAGTCCCAATTTAGTCAGACCTTATAAGAGAACGACTTGCACGCAGAAGACAAGAAGTGGCTGTCAAACTCAGTGACGTTCATCATCAATCAGGCTTGCCACGACGTGAGTGTTTGTATCAATATCCATCAAGTTCTCCGCAGTCCTCTGCAC
>CAVKGN010000056.1:0-12615 GCA_963655595.1 uncultured Oscillospiraceae bacterium | reverse complement strand
TGGGAGGGGATTGCTCTTTGCTTGGGGGTTGTTGGCGGATGGCGTACGAGGGACGTGCGTGACTCGTACGAGGAACATGTGGAAACTGTACGAAGGACATGCGTGCATCGTACGGGGAACGGCGACTGGACCAGGGGGAAGACTGAACAACTTGGCTTATTAAGACATACTTTTACAGGCCTGCTATGCACGTGGGGCGCAGCAAGCCTGTAAAGGTGACTATGGGAATGTGTGGGGAGAGGGGTTACTCGTGGCAGATGTCTGCCATTGAACCGTCGAATTGCGTGTGCTGCGGTTCTTTTACTTGGCGGGCGTAGCGGCTTACGCTGAGAATCATGCCGAAGTAGAAACAATTGATGATGGTGGACGTTCCGCCGCGGCTGATGAGGGGGAGCGGCTGACCGGTGACGGGGAAAAGTCCGACGGCCACCATCATGTTGAGGATGGCTTGTGACACGAGGAGGAGGGTAAGCCCCATAATAAGGAATGGTGGGAAACTTCGTTCGCACCGGCTGGCGATGCGTCCCGCTCGGAAGAGGAGTATGATGTAGAGCATGAGGACAGCGAAGGCTCCGCCGATACCCGTTTCCTCGATGATGATGGCATAGATAAAGTCGGAATAGGCTTGGCTGAGGAAATCGCGCTGCACGGAATTGCCAGGCATACGTCCTACAACGTTGCTCTGCACGATTGCTATGTTGGCATGCGCCACTTGCGCCCCTTTGTCGATGTCGTATGTTTTGGGATCGTCTTTCTTATCCTTTTCATCGAGGGAGAAATGTGTTTCTACGCGGGCTTTCCATGTTTCAAAGCGGTGGAGCAAAGGTACATCGTCGGAGAAATAGACCAGAATGCCGAACACTACTCCGAGGAGAGCCATTATGCCGAAGAGCTTGCCCATCTGCACGAGCGGTACGCGGCCTATGAACATCATCATGATGACTACACCGAAGAGAAGGGCTGCCGTGGACAAGTTCTCCGTGACGATAAACGCTATAATCACTAGGCTTTCGAACAATATCTGACTGTATGCCTTCTTGTCCGCTCCGTCTTTTCCCTGGCGGAGAGCCAATATCCATGCGGTGGTAATCACCACGACACCCTTGGCAACCTCAGACGGCTGGAAGGTAAACGGGCCAAGCGGAATCCAACGCGAAGCGCCGTTTCGGCTTGCGCCAATCAGCAGCGCTATGATCAAAAGGGCGATAGAACCAATCCACCCCACCACGGGCACAGCCTTGAAGAAACGGCACGGCACACGGTGGACGGCCACAACGATGACCGTTCCGCCGAGCAAGAAGAGGACCTGCTTGATAAGCGGCTCCCAGAAGTTTCCCGTCTTGTAAGACAAGCTGCTCGCTGCGCTGTAAACCTCCACTACGGAGATGACGCACAGGAAAAAGTAGACAACCCAAATCACACGGTCGCCCTTGAAGAGACTCCCGATGCCGCCACTCGCCGCCTTGGCTGTGGCCACACTGGTGCCGCTCGATGAGCTGCCGGATGCGTCCTTATGTTTTCTTGAAAACAATCTCATTTATATAACTTGCGTTATTTCCAGTTTTTCACCCATGCCTTAAACTGTTCGCCGCGGTCCTCCATGTTCTTAAAGAGGTCGAAACTTGCGCAGCAGGGACTCAGCAGCACGGTGTCGCCTTCGTGCGCCAACTTGACAGCCTCTTCCATACACTGCGCCACGGAATGTGTGTCGGCAATGGGGAGCGAAAGGCCGTCGAAGCATTCGTGCAACTTCTTATTGTCTACTCCCATGAACACCAAGGCACGGCATTTTTCCTTGACGAAGGGGACAATCTGCGAATAGTCGTTTCCCTTGTCCTTGCCGCCGAGGATGAGCACCACGGGCGTACGCATACTTTCCAAAGCGCAATAGCAGGCATCGACGTTGGTAGCTTTTGAGTCGTTCACGAAGTGTATGCCGTTGACCGTGCCGGCCTTTTCGAGACGATGTTCCACGCCGGGGAAGTCGGAAAGCCCCTGACGCACCGTGTCCTTGTCGACACCAGCTGCCAGGCAGGCAATCGCTGCCGCAAGAGAGTTGCGCAGGTTGTGCTTACCGGGCAGGGAGAGTTCGTCGAGCGGCATTTCGAAATGCACGGGCGCGTTTACCACGAACTTTCCATCCTGTGCATAACCGGCGGAAGCCTCCTGAGGACCGTCAGTGAACCCGCACTTCGCACTCGGTTCGCTGCGCTTAGTAAGTTCCGTGGGCACATGCTCGTCGCCCTTCCAATAAACGAAACAATCGTCTGACTGCTGGTTCTGTAGGATGCGCATTTTAGCGTCTACATAGTTCTGCATGCAAAAGCCGTAACGATCCAGGTGGTCGGGCGTGATGTTCAGCAGAACGGCGATGTTAGCCCGGAAGCGGTACATGTTGTCGAGCTGGAACGAGGAGAGTTCAATCACATACGTGTCGTGCGGCGTTTCAGCCACCTGCAAAGCGAGGCTATGACCGATGTTGCCAGCCAGCCCCACGTCGGCGCCCGACTTTTTGAGGATATGGTAGATGAGCGATGTGGTAGTCGTCTTGCCGTTGCTGCCCGTAATGCAAATCATGCGAGCGTTTGTGAAACGTCCAGCAAACTCAATCTCGCTGAGAATGGGCGTGCCTTGTGCAATAAGCTTTGCCACCATGGGCGCATTCTCGGGAATACCTGGGCTCTTCACCACCTCGGTGGCGTTGACAATCAGCGCCTCGGTGTGGCCGCCTTCCTCCCAGGGGATGCCGTGCTTATCGAGCATTTCCTTGTAGCGCGGCTTGATGCTGCCCATGTCCGACACGAACACATCGTACCCCTCTTTCTGAGCCAACACGGCAGCCCCTACTCCACTCTCGGCTGCTCCTAAAACAACTAATCGCATATATTTTTCTCCTTTTTCGATTTATCTGATTTTCAGCGTAATGACCGTGAGTGCCGCCAAAAGAATAGTTACAATCCAGAAGCGCACCGTAATCTTTGACTCGTGCCATGCCCCCTTGGGCCACTTCAACAGGTAGCGGCATTCGGGGTCGAGCTGCGAGGGCAGCACACGGAAGTTGTCGTGGATGGGCGTACGCTTAAAGATGCGCCGCTTCTGCCCCTTGCGTTTCCAGAACTTGAAGTACTCAACCTGGAAAATCACGCTAAGGCTCTCCACGAGGAACACGCCGCAAAGAATAGGTATGAGCAGTTCTTTGTGGATGATGATGGCAAGTACGGCTATGATGCCGCCGATGGCGAGTGAGCCAGTGTCGCCCATGAACACCTGTGCGGGATAGGCGTTGTACCAAAGGAAACCTATCAAGGCACCAACGGCGGCACAGGTGAAGATCACCAGTTCCTGCGAATGCGGCACGTACATTATATTAAGGTATGAGGCGAACTCCAAGTGGCTCGACACATAGGCTAATATGCCCAAGGCTATAAAGATGATTGCAGAGTTGCCCGCCGCCATACCGTCCATACCGTCGTTGAGGTTTGCCCCGTTCGACACGGCCGTGATGACGAATATCGTGACCAAAACGAAGAGCACCCAGCCCGCTTGCGTCTTGTACTTTCCGCAGAAGCTCACCAGCGTGGCGTAGTCGAAGTTGTTCTCCTTTACAAATGGGATGGTGGTTTTCGTGCTCTTCACGGGTTGGCTCTTGTGCACTATCTGTGTGGTTTCGCCGTGCCGTTGCATCTCGATATTCTCGCGGATGGTTGCGTCAGGACTCAGATAGAGCGTCAGACCCACGAACAGACCAAGAATTACCTGGCCTACAATTTTGTAACGCCCGGCAAGGCCGTCCTTCTTCTTCTTGAAAATTTTGATGTAATCGTCCAAGAAGCCGAGCAGCCCGAGCCACACGGTCGTTACCATCATGAGAATAAGGTAGATGTTGCGCAAGCGTCCCAAGAGCAAGCACGGCACGAGGATGGACACTATAATAATAATGCCACCCATCGAGGGTACGTTGAGTTTCTGCACACCAAAGGGGTCGATAGAGGCATCGCGCTGCGTCTCGCTGATGCGGTGGCGCTTCATCCACTTAATGAAATATTCGCCGAACCAGGCCGAGATGACCAGGGCCAATATCAGGGCCAGAAGGGCACGGAACGAGATGTAGGACCATAGGTTTGAGCCCGACACGCCGTATTGTTCAAGGAAACGGAATAAGTAGTATAACATGTTGCGTTGTTCTTGTTTTTCAGAAAGGCGCATTCGCTGTCACTGGAATGCACCGTTTGGCTATTAGGCCTCCAAACCAAAGGCCTTCTTTATCTCTTCGTGGTCGTCGAAATGGTGCTTCACGCCCTTCACGTCCTGGTAAGGTTCGTGTCCCTTGCCCGCCACGAGGATTACATCGCCTGGACTTGCCATCATGGAGGCCGTACGGATAGCTTCGCGGCGGTCGCAAATGCTTATGGTCTTCTGTCGCTGTTCGTCGTCGAGGCCGGCAAGCATGTCGTTGATGATGCCCTGTGGTTCCTCAAAGCGCGGGTTGTCGCTCGTGATGATCACGCGGTCCGACTGCTTGGCGGCTTCCTGCGCCATGAGTGGACGTTTTCCTTTGTCGCGGTTGCCACCAGCTCCACACACAGTGATAACCTTGCCCTTGCCAGCTACTATCTCGTTGATAGCTGTGAGCACGTTCTCCAAGGCATCGGGCGTATGCGCATAGTCAACCACAGCACTAAATCCCTTGGGAGAGCGGATGGCCTCGAAACGGCCGTTGACGGGACGCAGCGACGAGAGTACGCGCAGGGTATCCTCGGGCGACTTGCCCAGCATAAGCGCCGCGCCATACACGGCCAGCAGGTTCGAAACGTTGAAACGGCCCACAAAGCGTACGCTCACTTCGCGACCGTCCATATTGAGCAGCATGCCCTCGATGCTCTCTTCGAGGATGCGTCCCTTGTAGTCGGCAGCCGTACGCGTGGAATAGGTGCGCACGGTGGCTTGCGTGTTCTGCACCATCACCATGCCGTTCTTGTCGTCGGCGTTCGTGATGGCGAATGCACCCTTGGGCAGAGAGTCGAAGAAGGCTTTCTTAGCGTCGCGGTAGTTCTCGAACGTTTTGTGGTAGTCCAAGTGGTCGCGCGTGAGGTTGGTGAAGATGCCGCCCACAAAGCGAAGTCCGCCAATGCGCTTCTGGTGGATGGCGTGCGAGGAACATTCCATAAAGGCGTATTCGCAACCTTCGTCAACCATCTCGGCCAGGAGTTTGTTGAGCGTCACGGGGTCGGGCGTGGTATGGTCGGCCTCAATGGCGCGGCCATCGATGTAGTTGCACACGGTGGAACAAAGTCCGCACTTATGTCCGAAGGCGCGGAACATATTGTAAAGCACCGTGGCGATAGTCGTTTTGCCGTTTGTGCCGGTCACGCCCACCAGTTTGAGTTTCGTAGTGGGATCGCCGTAGAACTGTGTTGCCACCTTGCCGGCTGCATCTTCTGTGTCGGCACACTGAACGTAGGTCACGCCGTCGACAGGACTTTCGGGCAGAGGCTCGCTTATCAATACGGCGGCTGCGCCCTGCTCTATGGCTTTGGGAATGTACTGGTGACCGTCTGCCTGTGTGCCTTTCACGGCAATAAACAAATCACCCTTCTTCACTTGGCGCGAGTCAATGTTCACGCCGGTTATGTCGCAGTCTGCCGACCCTACAAGGCCGGTGACGGTTATTTTCTTAAGAACATCAGTCAGTTTCATTGCGAATTGTATATCTGATTTTGTGTATATCGTTGTTAAGATACCTGGGCTCGGGACTACCCTCTCTTTCTCGTGGACTCCCCTGCCTTTGCAGCGGGGTTTCCCTTCTTGGGAGTGTCTGCTGGCTGCTGCTTGGAACTGGCAGGCTTCGGCTTATCCTTCTTTTCTTCTTGCTTAGCCTTATTCTGCTCCGCCTGTTCGGCTCTCTTTTGCTTCATCTCTTCTTGCTTCTCAGCCGCCTGGCGCTGGTAAGCCTGTTCCTCCTGCTTTGTCGAGGCGAGCTCATGGTCTTCGGGCTCGTTGGACGTGGCTTGCGTCTCTGCGTGAGTTTCGGTGGTGTCGCGCTCTGCCGCAGGAATATCCTTCGCGTCGCCCAGAATAAGGGTGATTGTTTCGCCTTTCTTAAAGTGGTAGCCAGCCGGCATGTTCTGCTGCGTCACACGCCCTACGCCGCGTACCACTACTTTCAGCCCCATCCGTTCGAGGCGGAACAAAGCATCGCGTAGGCCGTAGCCGCGCACATCGGGCACGGTAGCGTCTTTCTTGTCGGCGGCGGCAACAATGTCCAGGCCGTTGTTACTCGTTTTGCACTGTCCCCACGTCAGCGAGGTCTCGTCTGTGCTGAGCGGCGAGTTGTACTTAATGCCCAACTGGTCGAGCACCTGCTGAGCGGCGTTCATATTTCCAGCGTCGACCATAGGTTTCAGGCAGTTCACGGAGTCGCAAACAGCTGAGAAGTCGTTGCGCAGTTGCTGCGCCATAACGGTTTCGGCCACGCGCTTAAACACAGGGGCGCACATGGTGCCGCCCGATGCTGCACCGTCCTTTTGTATGCACACAATGCATGAGTACTGGGGCTTCTCCGAGGGAAAATAGCCCGCAAAGGAGATAAGGTATTTCGAGGCAAAGCCGTTCTTTGTCCATATCTGCGCCGTACCCGTCTTACCCGATATGTGGAAATAGCGCGAGCGTGCCTTCTTGCCCGTACCAATGCTCACCACCGACTCGAGGCAGTCCTGAATATTCTTCACCGCCTCGGGCTTCGCCATTTGCTCGCGCAGCACCACGGTGGGGTATGTCTTTATCACTTCGCCGCCTCGCAGGATGGCCTTAACAAGGCGCGGGCGCAGTAGTTTGCCGTTGTTGGCAATGCCGTTGTAGAAGTTGACGGTGGTAATCGGCGGTATCTGCGTTTCGTAGCCAATGCTCATCCAGGGGAGGGCCGTCTTCGACCAGTTCGACAGGTCGGCTTTGGGCATACGTATGCGCGGCTTAGCGTAGCCGGGAATAGGTATTTTGAGATCCTCGGCCACACCTATGCGGTATATGCCCTGCACGAATTTCTGCGGGTTGTTGTGGTAGGCGCGGTCAATGAGCGTGCTGACGCCTACGTTGAGCGACTTCTGCAATATCTGCGGCACGGTCACTACGCCGCTACCGCCCGACCGCCAGTTGGCGTCGCGCATCTTTCGACCGTACATTTCCTTTATGCCGCCGCCCACGTCGACCACGTCGTCCATGTGCACCAGTCCGTCGTCCATACCCACAAGGAAGGACATGGGCTTAAATACCGACCCAGGCTCGTAGAGGTTCTTCACGGCGTCGGCGTTGATCTCCTGGTATGTACCGTCGGAGAGGCGTTGCAGACTAGTCATGGCCTTGATGTCGCCCGTCTTCACCTCCATGAGGATTACCACGCCGGAGTTTGCACCGAGTTCGGTGAGTTTGTCGTTGAGGGCTTTCTCGCAGATGTCCTGCATGCTCACGTTGAGCGTAGTCTGCACGTCGCAACCATCCTCGGCGGGCTTGTCCACAATGCTCAGGTAGCGATTCAGCACCTTCTGTCTGTGGGCTATACCCGGCGTACCGCGGAGCAACGAGTCGAAGCTCATTTCCAGACCTGTGCGGGGCTTTCCGTCCGTCTTGAACAGGTCGCCAATGGTTCGGATAGCGAGTTTGCCATAAGGGTTCTTGCGTGTCTTGAACTCCTCCACATGGAGTCCGCCAATGTTTGCCGATTTGCAGAAGATGGGCAGTTGCTTCACCTGCCGGTAGGTGATGTAGGTGACGCGCTTGGGATAGAGCAACCAGTGGTGACTCTTTTTCTCGCGTCCCTCAGTGAGTTGCTTGCGAAAAGCCTCAGCAGTCACGTCGGGGAAGATGGCGTGCATACCTTCGCATATCGAGTCCATCTTCAGGTTGAGCAAACTGTCGCGCTTTCGCTGTTCTTTGTCGCGCCGCTTAGGGTCTTTCTCCCACGACATGAAGTCCATGTAGAGCTTGTACTCCGGCAACGAGGCGGCAAGCACCTCGCCGTTGTCGGCCAGGATGTTGCCTCGCGTGGGCGGAACGGGCTCGTTTTCCTTGGTGAAGCGGTCGTTCACCTCAAGCCAGAAACTCTTCTTCACCGTCATGATGTACACGGCCTTTGCCAGCACGGCAAAGCCCAACAGCACTAAGATGGATGCCACGAAGGCATACCTGCGGGTTACTTGTTTGACGGGAAAGTTCATGTAGAATATAGGGTGTGTATCTGGGGAGGTGCGTTACGGTGTTCGGAGGAGTAATTAGTTGTCGCCCTCTTCCACGTTCAGGTTGAACAAGGGGGTGGAGGGTGTCTGCAAGGCTGTGTCGGTGAGCGACTGCTCAATGTTGCTTCGGCGCGTGCGCTCTTTGAGTTCTGCCGAACGGGTCAGCGCCTTGTAACGGCGATCGAGCAGGGTGTCGGTGAGTGCCTTTCGCTCAATCATTTCCTGCTGACAGCTGTAACGGTTGCTTACATATATAATGAGCATCACCACAATCATCATCAGGAACCAAAACTGCTTACGGAACCATTTGCCGCCGAGGATGTCGCCACCAAGGATGGCCGAGAGCGACAACTTGCGCAGAGCCGAGGGCGAGGGGCGGTCTTCGTCGGAGGTTATCTCACGCAGGGCTTCAAGGGTTTCCTTCGCAGCCTTTTTGCGTTCTTCCTCTCTCTCCGCTTTTTTGTCGGCGGCTTCTGCGGCCTCAGCGTTTTCGGTAAGGATGGGCTGTTCGCCGTCTGCGTCGGCGGTGTGTTTCTTATGGCGTGCCATTTGTTTCTTTTGGTTTGTGTGAGTAGTGGGGCGCTTGCTTTACAGTTTCTCGGCGATGCGCAACTTTGCCGAACGGCTTCGCGGGTTTTCCTCCTGTTCCTTGTCCGAAGGCACAATCACCTTGTTGTTGACGGCGCGCCAGGGGGTAAGCTTGCGCCCGTAGAAGTCCTGCTCCACCTTGCCGTCAATGCGTCCCGACCGGATAAAGTTCTTCACCATGCGGTCTTCGAGCGAATGATAGGTCAGCACAGAAAGTCGCCCACCGGGTCGCAGCACCTGTAAGGCTGCCTCGAGCATTTCGCGCAGGGCGTCCATCTCGTGGTTCACCTCTATGCGCAGGGCTTGGAACACGCGCGCCAGGTCTTTCTTTTCTCTTTCGCGCGGCATGAGTGGCTGCACCACGCCGAGCAGGTCGTTAATCGTTGCAACGGGACTGTTTGCCCTCGCCTTGACAATGGCGGAGGCAATGCGGCGACTGTTTTTCATTTCGCCGTAGAGGTAGAAGATGTCCGCCAGCCGCTGCTCGTCGTACTGGTTCACCACGTCGGCAGCCGTTGCTCCGGCGCGGCCATTCATGCGCATGTCGAGAGGGGCGTCGAAGCGGAACGAAAAGCCGCGCTCTTCGTCGTCGAAGTGGTGGCTCGATACGCCAAGATCGGCGAGCAAACCGTCAATCTGCTCCACGCCGTAGTAGCGCATCCAGTTTTTGAGGAAACGGAAATTACTCCTAACAAACGTCAGCCGCTCCTCGCCTTCGGGAATGTTGCGCTCGGCGTCAGCGTCTTGGTCGAAGCTGAAAAGACGTCCGTCTGCCCCCAGGCGGCGCAGTATTTCGCGGCTGTGTCCGCCGCCGCCGAACGTTACGTCGACATACGTGCCATCGGGACGAACGTTAAGTCCGTCCACAGTTTCTTGGAGCAATACGGGTATATGATACACGAAACGGTTTGTGTTGCAGTGGGTAAACAATAATTCTGGGCTTCGTCCGTTCGGGACTTACCTGAAATGAATTCCAAAAGTACTTATTTTTCCACAATCCCTTCCCCCCGCGCCGAAATCTTTTGATTTTTCTTGCGTGGGACGGAGTCGGGGTGTCATCAGTCTATCAGGTCACACAGGTCTTTGGCTCTGTCCGCAAGGAACAACGGAATGTTGAGCAACGTGCCGTCACGTTTCAGGTTGAGCATTGAGAAACGGACACGCAAGCGGGGCGCATATTTTTTATTGTACTCGGCAAGGCTTTTCCCCGTGACGCTCGTGCCCGACTTCACCTCTACGGGGACAACGTCCATGTCGCGCTGCACGATATACTCCACCTCGGCTTTATTGCCCGACGCCCAATAGCGCGAACACCTTGTTCCGTTTGCGAGCAGACTTTGGAGGACGTAATTCTCAGCGAGCGCGCCCTTGAATTCCTTGAAGGTGGGCGAATCGCTGAGGTATGCCTCCGCGCTCAACTCGGAGAGGACTCTAAGCAGCCCAATGTCCAAACAATACACCTTGAAGATACTCAGATCCTCATACGACTTCAACGGCACTTGCGGCGTTTGGCAAAGATTGACCTTGTGTATCAGTCCAGCGTTTTGTAGCCACGTAAGCGCATCCTCGTACTCCCTGGCACGTGCGCCCGGACGCACCAACTGGTAAACGAATTTGCGGTTTTCTTTGGCCAGTTGTGACGGCAGGGAGTTCCACACGTGCGACACTCTATTTGCCAACAGCGGCGATGCGTGCTTTACGAAGTCGAGGGCATAGTCCTGCAAGATTCCCTGCAATGTGGACTCTACGCCTTTTAGGTCCATCCCAATCATTTTCATCGCCGCCTCGGGCATTCCTCCCGATATACGGTAGGCCGTGAAAGCCTGAGAGAGTCTATCAAAGAACACTTGCGGCAGCGGCTCCAAGCTATTAATCGACTGGTAGTAGCGGTAAAGCCCTGCATCCTTCTGTTCCAAGAATTCCGAGAACGTCACTGGATACATATTCACGTGGTCTACCTTGCCCACAGGAAACGAAAAGCCTTCATGCCCAAACGACAAGCCCAACAGCGAACCTGCACAGGCCACGGCGTATTCGGGTGCTTTCTCGCAGAAGTATTTCATCGCGCTGATGGCCTCAGGACATTCCTGTATCTCATCAAGTATGAGGAGCGTCGTTTGCGGTAATATCGGCTCGTCGGTAAGATAGGACAGTTGCTCAATAATCTGCGCAGGATTCTTCGACGTGCGAAAGATGTCGCACACGCCGCTCTCCTCGTCCAGACTGAAATAGGCGCAGTGCTCAAACTGCTCCTGACCAAAGCGTTTCAGCACGGACGTTTTTCCCACCTGACGTGCGCCAAGCATTATCAGGGGCTTTCTGTCGCCCTTGTTCCGCCACGCTTCAAGCTCTTTTAGGATGGTTCTTCTAAACATGTAATTCCTCCCATGTGTCGAAAATGTGGAAATTTCCACATTTCTGATATCAGTTTCGTGCAAGTTTACACATTTTCGACACATTGCGCAAATATCCCTGCGGCTTTGTGAAAAACTTGTCTACCACGGTGCTTTGAGCTACCTTTGCCTTGGTTTACGCAACCACTTATCTATTGACTTGTAAACGACATGAAGAGAACTTTCAACTGGGGCATGGCTCTGCTGTTGCTGCTGAGCCTTGGCCTGACATCCTGCAAAAGCAACAAGAAGGCGGACTCGCGCTGGATTCACGAGGACGACGTGCGCGTGGGCATCGACGAAACGTTCCGCCCCATCCTTGACAACCTGGTCAACTCCTTTGCCATGCAGTACAAGGAGGCGACTATGACGCCCGAATACGTGAGCGAGGACCAAGCCGTGCGGCTTCTCGTAAACGACAGCGTACGTTGCATTGTCGTTACGCGCAAGCTCTCCGAAGCGGAACAGAAGATTGTGCAGTCGCACCGACTCGAAGCGCGCCAGGCCCTAATAGCCTCCGACGCCATTGCCCTGGTGGTGAACACGGCCAACCCCGACTCGCTCATCACGCTCGATGAAATAAAAAGCATCGTCACGGGTAAAATCACTCGCTGGGAACAGCTGGGCAAGGGCTCAAAGAAGGGCGAGCTGAAACTGGTGTTCGACAATTCAGGTTCAAGCACGGTGCGCTTCATGCGCGACTCGCTCTGCAACGGCAACGACCTACGCGGAAACGTCTATGCCTCAGAGGACGGCACCAACCAGTCGGTGCTTAAGATGGTGAAGGAAAACCCCGACATCATCGGCATTGTGGGTGCCAACTGGCTGATGGGCGACAGCGGCAACGCTATGTCGGACTTCTCGCGCCTTCCGTTCAAGGTGATGCGCGTGAGTCGCAGCGGCAACGAGGCAGAGAGCAAATACGTGCGCCCGTACCAGTACTACATCGCCACGGCCGACTATCCGCTGCTCCGTTCCGTCTACGCCATACAGACCGACCCTCGCAGCCAGTCGATGCTCAAGAATTTCTTCTTCTATCTGAAAGGACAGAAGGGCCAAACCATCATCTGCAACAACTCGCAGATGCTCCCCATCACCCCAGTTGAGGTGAAGGACGTTAGCATAAAATAGCCTCAACCATCCGTCAGCCCCTGCGGCTAACGCATTCTCAAAAAATTCTCCCCGGAGCAATCGGAATACTCCTGCGGCGCACCAAGCGCACCCCTGCAAGGACGTTCCGCCTGCCTCGGGGCATTTTTTTTGCAGACTGCCCCAGTCGTAGTCCCCCGCGGGAGTATTCGAGGCCCCCCGCGGGGGATTGCAGTACTCCCGCGGGGGACTTCACTTTTCACTGTGAGCACGACGCGTTCAAGACACTGCACAGCACGAGATGCTTGGGCAAAAAG
>CAVKGN010000055.1:0-12663 GCA_963655595.1 uncultured Oscillospiraceae bacterium | reverse complement strand
TACGAGAAAGCCCGGCAAGCCCCCCTCCCCGACTACATGAAGTACTGATAATAATACGCTGCTTACGTACCAGTAAGAAGCGCACACTCTGAGCCCGAAACCTTTGCAAGACAAGGTTTCGGGTATTCATTATTTCTTACAAAGTTTCACCCCTAACGCAGGAAAGGAGTAACAAGATGAACGAGATTACAAGGCCCAACAACGCATTATTGCCCAACGGGTACGCCCAATGGCGGAAAGACATTGAGGCATTGATTGATACCGCAAAACTGCAAGCGGCTCTCAATGTGAACAAGGAGATGCTGTCGCTATATTGGAATATAGGGAAACAAATAATAGAAAAGCAAGAACAAATGGGTTGGGGAACACAAGTGATTGCCCAGCTGTCCAAAGACTTGTGTTCTCGTTTCCCCAATGACAGAGGCTATTCGGAGCGAAATCTTAGAAATATGAAGAGGTTCGCCGAAGCGTATGCAACGTTTCCAATTTGGCAAGTGCCACTTGCCAAATTTCAAGACGATACAATTTGGAAAGCGGCACTTGCCAAATTAAGAGACGACAACCAAGATTTTGTGCAAGTGCCACTTGCACAAATATCATGGTATCACCATATCTCGCTATTGTCCAAAGTGAAAGACGAAGCCGAACGTGCCTACTATATCACGGAGACCGCACAAAACGGTTGGAGCCGTGATGTGATGCTCCTTCAGATTGACAATGGATATATCCATGCAAAGGGGCATGCCATAAACAACTTTGAGCAGACATTGCCGTCTCCTCAGTCTGACTTGGCTCGCTACATATTCAAAGACCCTTACAACTTCTCGTTCATCGGAACGGTGGCGTTGCAGAACGAGCTGGACATTGAAAAGTCCTTGACGAGCAGGATTACCGACTTTCTCCTTGAAATGGGACGAGGATTTGCCTACATAGGCAGACAATACCACATTTCTGTTGATGGTGACGACTACTATATCGACTTGCTGATGTACCACCTCAAACTGCATTGCTATGTGGTAGTGGAGCTGAAAGCCGTAGAATTCAAACCTGAGTTCGTTAGCAAGCTAAACTTTTATATCTCTGCTGTGGACGACTTAGTGAAATCCCCCGAAGACAAACCAACCATTGGCTTGCTTCTCTGCCGAAATAAAAGCGACAAGAAAGCGGAGTTCTCGCTTCGTGGCATCACCCAACCTATGGGTATTGCGCAATACGAAACAGAGAAACTCTTTGCGGACGTAGCTTCTGCTTTGCCGCAAATTGAGGATATAGAGAAAGAACTTGAAGCTTCAAATTAAGCGGATTGGCGTTGAAAGCAGTTCCCTTATAGTGGTGCATCTCCCCATCCCCGTGAACGCTATCCCGGGGGTAGTGGATAAATACTTGGCAAGCAGCATATTGAATACTTGATAAGTGGTAATGTGAATACTTGCAAGCGGTAACGTGAATACTTGCCAAGTATTTATCCATTAGCCCGGATGTAGGAACGATTAGCCCGCGGGTAGGAACGAGCGGGGGGGAAGGAAGGAATAACTTGATGACGATAGGCTGCAATAGGTACGTCAAAAAGGCATCAGCCTCCGCAAGCTACAATTTGCTTGCGGAGGCTGATGCCTTTTGGGATATGTTGGGAGTGTAACGGGCCGGGGATTTACTCCTTGCTCTTCAAATAGCGGTCCACTTCGATGCCTGCCTTGCAACCGCTTGCGGCTGCGCTGATGGCTTGGCGGTAGTGCGGGTCGGCCACGTCGCCGGCTGCGAATACGCCGGGGATGCCCGTGCGGGGCGAGTCGCCTTCGGTGAGGATGTAGCCCGTTTCGTCAGTCTTCACCCATTGTTTGAACAGGTCGCTGTTGGGGCGGTGTCCGATGGCGAGGAAGAAGCCGTCGATGGCAATATCGTAGCGTCGCTCGTCTGCCTCGCCCTTGCGGAATACCACGTGGGCGCCCTCTACGCCGCCGTCGCCAAAGAGGCCTACGGTGTTGGTCTCGAACAGCATCTCAATCTTCGGGTTATTAAGCACGCGGTCCTGCATGGCTTTGGAGGCGCGCAGGAAAGGCTTGCGTACGACGAGGTAGACCTTGCTTGCCAGGCCAGCCAGGTAACTTGCCTCTTCGCAGGCCGTGTCGCCGCCGCCCACAACGGCCACCGTCTTTTTGCGGTAGAAGAAGCCGTCGCAAGTGGCGCAAGCACTCACGCCCGCTCCTTGATATTTCGTTTCGTCGGCCAGACCGAGGAACTTAGCCGATGCGCCTGTGGCTATGACGAGCGTTTCGCACTGGATGGTCGTGTCGTCGTCGAACCAAAGGGTGTAGGGACTTTGGCTGAGGTCAGCCTTGACGGCAGTGGCGGTGCGAATCTCTGCGCCAAACCGTTCAGCTTGCTTGCGCATGTTGTCCATCAGTTCGTTGGCGTCGATGCCCTCGGGGAAGCCAGGGAAGTTCTCCACCTCGGTAGTAATGGTAAGCTGTCCGCCAGGTTGCAGACCTTCATAAATTATGGGGCGCAGACCAGCGCGCCCAGTGTAGATGGCTGCGGTGTAGCCCGCAGGCCCTGAACCTAAAATCACGCAGGGTTCCACGCCTGTGCCTTGGGGTGTGGTAGTCATTATTGTCTATGTTATTTTGGAAATGATTGATTGTGCTTTCTCTATGTTGGGAGTGGCGACGGTCAACGCAGGTCGACCACCTCGATGCCCGGGTGCTTCTTTGCGTCGAAACGGAAGTTGGCGTCGCCCCAATGCTTCTTGGTGCTTACGCCGTTCACTCGAATGCGCGTCCACTCGTTGTGCGAGTCCTTCATACGGATGGAGCAGGGCATGAGCGTCTGTTTGTCGATGACGAGTATCACCAGCTGGATGCCGTTTTTCTTGTTCTGCGCCGTCATGCGCACCTCGTGGCAACTCTTTCCGTGGTAGTTCGTGTTAGCGAGCTTGAGGTCGTAGCCCTGTCGGTAGAGGTTGATGAAGGTATAGGGATTGATTTGTTGCAGTTCCGCCGCGGAGGGATTGCTCACATTCACCTCGTCGCTACCGTTCAGCAGTGTCCACTGGGTGTGGCCGTCGAACCAAGTAGTCAGGGCGTTGGAGGTAATCTTGAACTTGTTGCCCTCCACCTGTATGCTGCCCGTGGCAGAGCCCGACTCGTGCGTGCCCTTGAACTGCGTGCCTTCGAAGCGAGCCTCGATGCCGCCGCTGCTTTTCAGTTTGGTAGCGGTCTTGTCCAACACTTCGCGCGCCGTCTGAGCCACGCACGACAAACTCACGGCACAAGCCGCTGCAAGGGTGCAAAAGATATGCTTGAATCTCATAGGAGTGTATTCTGAAAGATGGTGGAATGTGGCAAACAGGCTGGCGGGAATGCGCGGCTACGTACGTTTGCCACAAAAGAAAATAGGAATTATCTCCTACAAATATAGCGCATTTTGCCAACAGACGGGCGACGGGCGGCCGAAATTTAGCGTTTGCAAGGTTGATTTAGCAATACGAAGCGTTGTGCGGCTGTTCCACTACTTCCCCTCAAAAGCCTTTTTGGCGCAGGCGTACCCCTCCTCGTAGAGGGCGGTAAGCTTCTTTGCGTCGCTCTCGAGTCGCCCTACTTCAAGGGGGCGTTCGGGACGTATGGCCAGGATGCGTCCCTCGGCTTCGAGCTGATCGACCAGGTCGAGCTGGGCGTTGTAAATGGCGTGACGCTTACTCAGCAGCACGCGCAGACGGGGGAAACGGCGGTAAATGTAGCGGGGAATTTTGATGTCGCGCGCAGTCTCTCGATAGCCCTTGTTGCGCGTAAGCACCACCACGTTGAAGTTGTGCCCACGCTCCATGGCTCGCTCCACAGGGATGGAGTCGACAATGCCGCCGTCGAGCATGGGCTGATGGTCAAGCCACACGATGGGACACACGTAGGGCAACGACGAGGTGGCCCGGGCTATGGTGAGCAGACGGTCGGGGTTGCTGCGCTCGGTCAGGTAGTTTGCCTGCCCCGTCAGGCAGTTGGTGGTGACCATCTCAAACTCCATCGGGTTGGCGAAGCACGCCTCGTAGTCAAAGGGGAGGATGTCGTTGGGAATCTTGTCGTAGAGCAGGTCGCGGTCGAAGATGCTATGTTGTGTCCACAGGTACTTCATACCGATGTAGCGGTACTTTTCGAGCATGTCGATGTTGGTGACCTTTGCTCGTCCGCGCTGGCCACTCATAAAGGAAAGTCCGTTGCACGCTCCCGCCGATACGCTCACGGCATAGGGGAACGTGATGTTACGGTCGAGGAAATAGTCGAGAACGCCGTCGGTGAAGACGCCGCGCATTCCCCCACCCTCAAGCACAAGACCTGTGTTGTGTGGAAGTGTCAATGACATAAATTCTGCGATTGGTACGTTAAGTCCGCTTAGGCTAAATAGTATTGCAAATATACGCCATTACGGATGAAAATACGTACTTTTGCCTAATATTGTGAGCGAGGGGACGCAGTGTGTAAAGCGTTCCTCAGCCCGTCTAACCAATTTGATACACAGTATGCTATTTTCAAAAGCAACTTACGTGGAACGCCGCAACCGCCTTCGCCAGCTCGTAGGCAGCGGCTTGATACTTCTCTTCGGCAACAACGATAGTCCCAACAACTATCCCTCAAACGTTTATAAGTTCCGCCAGGACAGCTCTTTCCTCTACTTTTTCGGACAGCACCGCGACGGCCTCGTTGGCGTGATTGACGCTGACTCGGGCAAGGAAGTCCTCATCGGCGACGACATTGACATCGACGACATCGTATGGTACGGCTCCGTGACCTCAGTGGCAGAGATGGCTGAGGAATGTGGCGCGGCTCACTCCGCACCGATGGCGCAGCTCGCCCAGCTCGTGGAGCAGGCAGTGACCGCCGGCCGTAAGGTACACTTCCTGCCGCCCTACCGTCACGACACGAAGATACAGATTATGGATCTCCTCGGCGTTCACCCCTCGCAGCAGCGCGAGGCGGCTTCGCTGGCTCTCATCAAGGCTGTCATTGCCCTGCGCACAGTGAAGAGCGAGGAAGAGATTGAGGAACTGGAACGTGCCGCCGTCATTGGCTACAAGATGCACACCACGGCTATGCGCCTGGCCCGTCCGGGCGTAACGGAGCAGTACATCGGCGGTGTGCTCGACGGCATTGCTTCGAGCTACGGCGCACAGGTGTCGTTCCCAAGCATTGTGACGATGCACGGCGAAATTCTCCACGGCTATCCCTCGCCCCGCGCCCTCGAAGCCGGACGATTGCTGTTGGTGGATGCTGGTGCTGAGACCAACGAGAACTATTGCTCCGACAACACGCGTACCACGCCTATCAGTGGGATGTTTACGCAGAAACAGAAGGATATTTACGACATCGTGGCCGACTGTCACGACCTTGCCCTCGAACAGGCTCGCCCCGGCGTACGCTGGTGGGACGTTCACATGGCTGTTTGCACGCTGATGACGGAGCGACTCAAAGACCTCGGCCTGATGAAGGGCGACACGGCGGAGGCTGTGCGCGCTGGTGCTCACGCCCTGTTCCTGCCCCACGGCTTGGGGCACATGATGGGTATGGACGTGCACGACATGGAAGGCCTTGGCCAGGTGTACGTGGGCTTCGACGAGGAGACGCGCCCCTCTACGCAGTTTGGCACAAACGCCCTGCGCTTTGGTCGCCGTCTCGACGTGGGTCATGTGGTGACTGACGAGCCGGGCATCTACTTCATCCCCGACCTCATCGACCTGTGGCGCAAGGAGGGAACGAACGCCGACTTCCTCAACTTCGACAAAATTGACGAATACCGCGACTTCGGCGGCATCCGCATTGAGGACGACGTGCTCATCACCGCCGATGGTTGTCGCTTCCTCGGCAAGGATCGCATCCCCTACCGCACCGCCGACGTGGAGGACTTCGTGGCACGCCACAAGGACGAAAGCCCTATTATCTATTGAAAGGAAACAAACCAATAAAACATTATAACAAACACACACTAAGACATGAAAAAGACTCTTCTCATTGCAGCAGCCCTGTTGTGCCTGTTGCCGGGAAACGTCTCTGCACGCAAAAAGGCAGCTGAGGCAAAGACGGACGAAATCACATTTACCACCGTCAAGGAGAACCCCATTACCTCCATTAAGGACCAGAACCAGAGCGGTACGTGCTGGGCATACTCTTCGCTCGGCTTCTTCGAGGCTGAACTGCTCCGCATGGGCAAGGGCACACACGACCTTTGCGAGTCGTTCCTCGTATACAATACTTATATGGACCGCGCCGACAAGGCTATTCGCACTCACGGCGACGTGAGCTTCTCGCAGGGCGGCTCGTTCTACGACGCTGTGTACTGCATGAAGAACTACGGTATGGTTCCGCAGGACGCTATGCCCGCTCCTGGCACGCTCTACGGCGACAGCCTCTTCAACTTCAACCAGCTCGACGCCGTGGCTTCGGCTTATGTAGGCGCTATCGCCAAGGGCAAGCTCAACAAGATTTCGCTCACTTGGAAGAACGATCTCTCCAACATCTACAAGGGCTACTTTGGCGAACTCCCCAAGGAGGTGAAGGCTGCAGACGGCAAGACGTACACGCCGCAGACCTACGTGACCGACTACCTCGGTCTGAACATGGACGACTACGTGTCGCTCACCTCTTACACGCACCATCCCTTCTATTCTAAGTTCATCCTCGAAATTCAGGACAACTGGCGTTGGGCTGAGAGCTACAACCTGCCCCTCGACGAGTTCATGACCGTGATGGACGAGGCTGTGAAGAACGGCTACACCTTTGCTTGGGGTGCTGACGTGACGGAGGAATACTTCGGTCGTCGCAACGGCAAGGACTACGCTTATGTACCCAAGGACTTGAAGGTACGCGACCTCACTGGTTCTGACGCTGCTCGCTGGGGCGGTACGATCAACACAGGTACGAAGGTGGCTTCGAACGACGAGCTCACCATTACGCAGGAACTCCGTCAGCAGGGCTACGACAACTGGGAAACGACCGACGACCACGGCATGGTGATCTACGGTCTGGCCAAGGACAACAACGGCCGCGAGTACTTCATGGTGAAGAACTCTTGGGGCGACTATGGCAAGTACCACGGTATGTTCTACGCCTCTAAGGCTTACGTGGCTTACAAGACGATGAACATCCTCATCAACAAGCACGCCATCCCCGCAGCTATCGCCAAGAAGCTGGGCATCCAGTAATACATTGGGCATAGCCCCACAACCTTAAAAAGTCTCCCGCTCTCTTACAGGTTTGAGAGCGGGAGACTTTTTTGTGTATGTGCTTGTCGGCTGGTGGGCGGTTAGCCTTGCTTCTGTTCTGTTGCTTTTTTCTGTTCCGTAGCTTGCCGACTGCGGCTTGCCGTAACGAGGTAGACGCCGCCGAATATCAGCACCACGGCGCATCCCTTCACCCAGTTGAAAGTATCCATTCCCCACAGCACGGCCACAATGCAGGCCACGAGGGGTTGGATGTAGTTGTACATGCCTGCCACAGTGGGACGCAGTTTCTTCTGTCCTACAACTACGAGCATGTAGCTGAGGAACGTGCCGCACACCACGATGAAGGCCAGGCCGCCAATCTCTGCACCGTGAAGCGCGCTCCACTGCACGTTCATGAGGTCGCGTGCCGAGAAGGGCAACACACATATAAAGGAGTAGGTGAACATCCACTTCATGATGGTAACGAGCGAGTACTTATTCACGAAGTTCTTGTAGAGGACAATGTAGAGCGCGTAGCAGAACTGTGCCGAAAGTACGAGCAAGTCGCCCCAGATGGCGTAGTCGCCTCCCTTTCCGGCAGAGGACGTACTGCTACTGCCCATGATGAGCATCAGCGCACCAGCGGCTCCGGCGGCAATGCCCAGCACCTTCTTGCCAGTGATGGGTTCTTTCAGGATGAACGCCGCCAGCACCATGGCCCACAGAGGCATGCTCGTGGTGATGATGGAGGCATCGCCCGGCGACGACAGACTCACGCCGAAGATGAAGCAGCCCTGATTGAACACAATGCCGAGCAGGGCTGCACCGAGTAGGCGCATAAGGTCTTTCGAGCTGACGTGCTCAGGTTTCTGAAAGAACGAAAAGAGCCAAAACAATACCATTGCGCCGGCTATGCGCAGGTCGGTGACGATGAGCGGACTTACCACGCCGCCCAACATGATGAACTTGGAGATGGGCGACATCAGTCCCCACATGCAATTTGCCCCAAACATGGACAAATGCCCTTTCAACGATAGTTGCATTCTATTAGTTTTGTGTATTAGTCGGATAGTCTTCTAAAAAGGGAGAAGCCTTCCCTCGCTGCCTGTGTGCAGGGGAGGGAAGGCTTCTCTTCGGTCTGTATCGCAGTACAACAATCAGCGGATGATGGTGGCCTCGCGGTCGGGGCTTACCGACACAATCTTCACCGGTGTCTGCGTAGCTTTCTCAATGTAGGCAATGTAGTCGGCGAATGCCTTGGGGAACTGGCTCTCGCTGCGGATGTCCGAGAGGGGTGTCTTCCAGCCGGGCAGTTCCTCGTAGACGGGCTGCCAACCTGCGGTGTCGTAGGGCATCTCCGTCACGGTCTGGCCGTCCTTCTCGTAGGCGGTGCAAACCTTGATGGTGTCGAAACCGTCGAGCACGTCGCCCTTCATCATCACGAGGTCGGTCACACCGTTGATCATGATGGCGTATTTCAGTGCCACGAGGTCGAGCCAACCGCAGCGACGATTGCGACCCGTTACGGCGCCGTATTCGTTACCAATGTGGCGGATGGTGTCGCCCGTCTCGTCGAAGAGTTCTACGGGGAACGGACCACCACCCACACGGGTGCTGTATGCCTTGAATATGCCGAACACGTGACCAATGGTATTGGGGGCAACGCCCAGACCAGTGCATACGCCACCGCTCGTGGTCGATGACGACGAAACGTAGGGATAGGTGCCGTGGTCAATGTCGAGCAACGAGCCCTGTGCACCCTCAGCCAATACGTTCTTGCCCTCTGCCAAGGCGCGGTTTATCTCGTACTCCGTGTCGGTCAGGTGGAACTTGCGCATGTATGCCACGCCTTCCATCCAGGCTTTCTCCTCTTCGGTGATGTCGTAATCCGTGAAGTGGAGGTCGCGGAGGATCTGCTCGTGGCGTGCTTTCAACGCCTGGTATTTTGCTTCAAAGTTGTCGAGGATGTCGCCTACGCGCAGACCCACGCGGGCAGCCTTGTCGCTGTATGTAGGACCGATGCCCTTGCCCGTAGTCCCCACCTTGTTCTTGCCCTTGGCGGCCTCGTAGGCGCGGTCGAGCAAGCGGTGCGTAGGCAGGATGAGGTGGGCGCGGCGACTAATGTGCAAACGGTCGCAAAGTTCGTAGCCAGCCTTTTCGAGCTCGTGCGCCTCAGCCATGAAAAGGTCGGGGGCTATCACGCAGCCGTTGCCGATAATGTTGACTTTGTTTTCGTCGAATATACCTGAGGGGATGGAACGCAGCACAAACTTCTTTCCGTCAAAGATGATGGTGTGCCCGGCGTTCGGACCGCCAGCGAAGCGCGCCACCACGTCGTACTTCGGCGTAAAGTAGTCTACAACTTTGCCCTTACCCTCGTCTCCGAACACAATGCCCAACAAGGCATCTACCTTTCCTTTTGCCATTTCTTTCTAAGGATGTTTCTTATTATATATATAAGGTGTGCGGCCGGCACTTTGGCTTGCCGCCAATGCAAACGTGGCAAAGGTAGCCCATTTTTGCGGTTTGAGGAAGTACAGCCCTGAAAATAAGGAATATGCAAGCGGGCGTACGTGTATGTGAGCCTTAGTTCGTAACTTTGCTACAAACACGAACCAATCAAGTTGACTATGAACGCAAACGAAACACAGACCGTGCTCGACGCCATCAAGACGCGCCGCAGCATCCGCCGATACAAACCCGACGCCGTCCCCCAGGAACTTATTGACAAAGTGGTTGAAGCCGGCACCTACGCCGCTTCAGGTCACGGCGAGCAGCCCTGGCTCGTGGTGCAGCTGACCGACCCCGCCGTACGCGACCGCCTTCGCCGCGCCAATGCCCGCATCATGGGGCAGAGCGAGGAGGCCGACCCGTTCTACGGTGCCCCCGTGTGGCTCATTGTGCTTGCTGAAAGGGCTAACCCCAACCACGTGTGCGACGGCTCTCTGATGATGGGCAACATGATGCTTGCCGCCCATGCTCTGGGCCTTGGCTCGTGCTGGATAAACCGTGCTCGCGAGGAGTTTGAACAACCCGAATGGAAGGAATGGCTCCGCAGCATCGGCGTGGAGGGCGACTACGAGGGCGTAGCTCACCTTGCTCTCGGCTACCCAGCATCGTTTCCCCACACTGTCAAGCCGCGCAAGGCTTGCTTCATTAAGGCTTAACGCCCCCTACTCTTTATTTGTAACCCTACTCACTCTTTTTACCCTACCCATGAAGAAACACCTTTTAGGCGTATCCCTGCTGCTCGGCGCACTCGGCGCAACCACTGCCTCGGCGCAGATCGGCCTTGTAAACCCCGTGCCACAACAAGTGACCCTTGCCAGCTCGCAACTCACCTCGGCTCCCACGTCGTGGAAGATAGTAACCGACAAAAGCCGCGGCGAGGCTATTGCCGTGAAAACGCTCAAAGCGAGCCAACTTGCCAAGACGGCCGCCAACGCGCCGTTCACCCTGACGCTCGGCATAAAGGGCGACAAGGCCGTGAGCAAAGTAGCAAAACTCATCCCCGCTAAGGCTGAGGGCTACTACCTCTCCATTACTCCGAAGGGGGCTACCATCGCTGCCACCGACGAGGAGGGATTGTTCTACGGCGTGCAGACGTTCCTCGCCTCGCTCGCTGCTGGCAAGTTGCAGTGCGCCACCGTCACCGACTGGCCCGACGTACCCTTCCGCGGCACAGTGGAGGGCTTCTACGGAACGCCCTGGAGCCACAAGGCACGCCTGAGTCAAATTGAGTTCTACGGCCGCAACAAGATGAATGTCTACATCTACGGCCCCAAGGACGACCCTTACCACCGCGACCACTGGCGCCAGCCTTATCCCCAGGAGGAGGCCGCACGCATCAAGGAACTCAACGAATGTGCCAAGGCCAACGGCGTAAACTTCTACTGGGCCATTCATCCAGGCATCGACATCAAGTGGACCGACTCCGACCGCGATGCACTGGTCAAGAAGTTTGAGGACATGTACGCTCTCGGCGTGCGCTCGTTCGCCGTCTTCTTCGACGACATTTGGGGCGAGGGCACACGCGCCGACAAACAGGCAGAACTGCTCAACTACGTCGACGACCATTTCGTGAAGACGCACAAGGGGGTTCGCCCGCTCGTGATGTGTCCCACGGAGTACAACCGCGCCTGGGCCAACGACCAGAAGGGCTACCTGCGCACCTTGGGACAGAAGATGAACAAGAGCGTGCAGATTATGTGGACGGGCAATTCCGTGGTGCATTGCATCGACAAGGAGAGCATGGAGTGGATCAACCAACGCATCGACCGCAAGGCTTACATCTGGTGGAATTTCCCCGTGAGCGACTTTGTGCGCGACCACATTCTCCTCGGCCCGGCCTACGGCAACGGGCAGGACATTGCCTCCGACGTGTCGGGTTTCGTCTCCAACCCCATGGAACATGCCGAAGCCTCTAAGATTTCGCTCTACGGCATAGCGGACTATACGTGGAACATGAAGGCGTACGACTATAAGACGGATTGGGAGAAGGCTTTGAAAGCCGTGCTGCCCGACAACTACAACGCCCTGCGCACCTTCGCACTTTACAGCAAGGACCTCGGCCCGAATGGTCATGGTTTCCGTCGAGAAGAAGGTGATGAGCTGAAAGGCGTGGCTGCCTCTGCGCTCAACGGCGATGCCTCGGGTCTCTCGCAGTTGCTCACCAAGTGCAGCGACCTCAAAGTGGCTGCCGATGTATTGCTGGCGGACAAGTCGAATCCCGAACTCGTGCGCGAACTCCGTCCGTGGCTTTTGCAGGCTCGCAACGTGGCTGACTACGGAACGGCTGTCGTCACCATGGCTCAGCGTCAGCAGGAAAGTAAGGACGCCAACGGCGAGGGCACAACCAGCATCCACGACCTCTACCAGCAGGCTCGTTCCATTCAGGAACAGATGTATGCGCTCGAAAACTCTGACGTGCGCCACGCTCTTCAGCCCGGCATCAAGGTAGCTACCAAGGTAATGCTCCCCACGCTCAACCAGCTCTTCACGCAGACGGTCGACGCTTACAACAAGGCGAACGGCACCAACTGGGTGAACTCCGCCGAGTACAATCCCTACAAGATTGAGTCGTCCGTCGCACAGCTTGCCCTGCTGCCCATCACCGTGCGCGGCAACGAGGTGAGCGTTGCTCCCTCGCTCGAGGTAATCAAGTGGGACAAGGACGCATCGTTCACCATCGTCAGCGACCGCGACATCACGTTCGCCGGCATGGACTTCAACTTTGGTGTGCCGGGCGTGGCGAAGAACTTCAAGCTCGAACTCTTCCAGAACGGCCAGTGGCACGAGGTTAGCCTGCTTCACTATGCCGACACCGATCCCGTCATCCACACGGGCAACGAGCTGGGCGGCATGCAGGCCTCCAAGCTCCGCCTCACCAACATCAGTGGCGCCCCCGTCGAGGCGTACTTCAAGAGTTTCCACTTCGTAAAGCAATAACTCCCTAAGCGGCCATCCCCTGTGCCGCC
>CAVKGN010000054.1:0-13423 GCA_963655595.1 uncultured Oscillospiraceae bacterium | reverse complement strand
GAAGTTCCAGTCCTCCGCGGGCAAACTCCAGTCCCCCGCGGGAGGACTGGAGTCCCCCCAAGGAGGATTCGAGTCCTCCCAGGGAGGACTTTAACTAGGGCTGGGATAATTTTCACCAGCGCAGGGAAGTTGGGATCGCTGGTGAAATCAGAGGTTTTCTGTGCAGAAGGCCGGGGAAAGTGCGGTACGTTTCTGTTGCATAAACGTGGGCGGGCGACATAAAACGGACGGCGACGGGGGCGAGAAGGCACGAAAGTGGAATTTAATTCGTACTTTCGCACAACGTATCACAAACAACCGAAACAAAGATGGAAATATCTGGAAAAATCATCGCAGCTCTTGAAAAGCGTTCGGGCACATCGGCTCGCACGGGTAACACTTGGGCTTCGCAGAGTTTTGTAATCGAGACACATGAACAATACCCCAAGCGTTGCGTGTTTGACGTGTTTGGCGAAGACCGCCTGAAAGAGTTCAACATCAACGTAGGCGACGAGTTGACTGTGTCGTTCGACATTGACGCACACGAGTACAACGGCCGCTGGTTCAACAATGTCCGCGCTTGGCGTGTGCTTCCCAGCTCGCAAGTGCCCGCAGCTGACCCGATGGGCATGCCTGCTGCTCCCGCCGCTCCTGCCGCACAGCCCATCCCCGCTCCTACGGCAGTGGAAGACACTACGGACGATCTCCCCTTCTAAACCCCACCAACAGAGGGAACGCACAAATACAAGGAACGGTCCTTGCAAAGCCTCATCGCAGTGCTTTACAAGGACCGTTCCTTTTTGTGTATTCGGCAGGCTCACGGCTCGTCGTTGGCGTAGAGCTTGCGGTATTGTGTGGGAGTGATTTCGGCAAAACGCTTGAACACGTTGCACATAGCGGCGGCGTCGTTGAAGCCCGTCTTCACGGCAATGTCGAGCATGGTGAGCGTGGGGTCGCTCAGGAGCAGCCGTTTGATTTCGGTTACGCGCATCTGGTTGATCCACGTGTTGAAGTTGACGTGGCGAAACTTGTGGATGTAGGCGGAGAGAATGCGCGTGGTGGTGCCGAGTTCGTCTGCCACGATAGCCAGCGTGAGTCCCTCGCTAAGGTAAGGCTTGTCCTCGCTCTGTTCCCACTTCTCTACGACCTCGGAGATTGGGCAAATGTCGGCGGAAGCCTCATCGGCAGAAGCGCTGTCGTCTGCTTCGTTGTTGGCATCGCCCTCGTCAACGGGCAGGGCGGTGTACGACAGGTGGATGTTGTAGTAAATCTTCTGCATGCTCAGCACCACAAGGACGAGCGTTGTGCTGAGGACAATGGCCAGAGCCGTGGTGGCGGTGTGGATCTGCGGCGTGTTGAGAATGTCGCGATGCGGCGGCTGGAGGATGAAGGACAGCACGGATGCAAGGCTGAACAGGGAGTAGAGCACCGCCGTGAAAATGATGATGCCGAGGATACGCGTGACGAGGACGAGCCGATGCTCGTTGAACGACGCACCGTCGGCATAGTAGTTGTCCAAGTGTTCGCGGTTGCGGAAAAAGCCGTTGAACAGCACCACCATGCAGCGCAGACTTGAAAAGAAGTAGAGCAGGTGCGAAATCAGTACAATACTTACCGTCCAGAAGTTGAAGTCCTTGTTGTTAAACGAAACGACGCTCCTGAGCGCATCGGGGCTAAACACGCAGAAGCCCGCGAGCAGCACAAACAACAGAGCCATGGGCAGGGCGTAGATGGTGCGCGACTGGTCCGTACTCCCTTTGAGGTGCAGAAGGGCACAAAGGGAGTTGTAGAAGAGATAGAGCTGGACGTAGAAGAGGAAGGGGGAGAAGTATAAGTCTACGAAGAACGGACGGCTCGTGAGCAGTCCCTCAGTGATGACGGACGAATGGTAGATGGCGTTGCACAGCATGCCCAAGGCCAGGCAACGCTTCACTCTGAGGTAAGGCTTTGGCACGCTCTCCTTGTTGGCACGGAGAACAAACAACAGGACGGCCAACAAAACGCCGCTTACGGCTGCAACGAGCGAGGCTGCGAAGTCGAGGATATACATAGACGGCTCTTGTAGGGGGGCTGGTGGGGGAGAGTGTGAGAGAGAATGAGTGAAGGGGAGCGGAAGGATTAGTCTGTCATGCCGTCTTCGCCGGAAGTGTCCTGCTTGTTGTCGCGAACGATGCTTGCCGCGCCGCCGTTGAGCGGTATCTCAATGCAAAAGGCTGGGCCTTCCTCAATGCCTATCTGCCCGATTTGCGCTCCGAGGCAGATGGTGCTTGCGGTGCTTCGTTCCTTGTCGAGAGCCATGCCGAGCAACACGGTGCCCTGGCGGTCGGCCTTGGAGGTGAGGAACTCATCGAACGCCTCCTTTGTGTACGACTTCTTGAAGAACTCCTCGCCGCCGCGCTTGATGGTGACGTCGACGCGGTTCTCGTAGAACGTCTTACCCATGTCGTCCGTCACAACGGGGAGCGACTTGTCGGCACTGCGGGCGATGGTCACTTCGTAGCGCACACCGCCAAGCGTGGCCTCGCTCGTATTGGTTTGCGAGGGGTCGGCGTAGGGTGCATCGGCCTGCTGAGTTTGGGTGCTGTCCTGCAAAGAGGCATCGTTGTTGCTCTTATTGCCGCTGCAAGCGGAGAGGGCTGCAAGGATATACGTGGCGCAAGCTAAGGCGCAGAGTGTAGTCTTCATAGGTGTGTTTGCTCAAAAAATGTAGGGCAAAAGAACAAAAAAAAGCGCAGAGGGACAAGAATTGCCGCGGGGGATAAACCCGGAGCAGCCTATATTTCTTACTTTTGCCCAGCTCAGTCCGGAAACGCCCGGCTTTACCCCTATCCCCCCACAGATGAAAACCCTCCACCACTCCTTATTATATATAGCGTTGCTCCTCGGCCTGCTCTCTGTGGCGTCGTGCCACAAAGACGAAGCCCTCGACGAGGACGTGCAGCCCGACAGCCAGCAAGCCCGGCGCACGGTGCTGGTGTACATGGCTGCGCAGAACACGCTCTACGGCAACGCCTACGAAGACTCCACGGAGATAATGAACGGCCGCCAGTACATTGCCAACGACGACCGCATGCTGGTGTTTGTAGACCGTGGCGGAAAGCCCATGCTCTACCGCGTGGCACGACAATGGACAAGCCCGAAGATCGTGAAGCGGTGGGACGACGCAGACTTTAACTCCACCGACCCGAAACGGTTTGACGAGGTGATACGTTACGTCAAGGAGCACTTCCCCTCGCGGGAGTACGGCCTGGTGATGTGGAGCCACGCCGACGGCTGGATACCCGCTGCGGACACTTGCTACACGCGCAGCGCCTACACCTGTCGCCCATCGGCGTTCGGCATCGACACAGGGCACAACGGCGTGAACACGAACAACGGCAGCCAGATGGAGGTGACGGCCTTGGCAAAGGTGCTTGAACAGAACGCCTTGCCCCTGAAATACATCTTCTTCGACGCGTGCCTGATGCAGAACCTGGAAGTGGACTACGCCCTGCGCAACGTGACCGACTACGTGGTGGCCTCACCCATGGCGATACCCGCCGCAGGGGCTTACTATGCCCACCAGCTGCGCGACGGACTCTTTGCAGACGACCCGGCACACATTGCTAAGACCTACTACGAGGACGTGGAGGCAAAACGGAGCACCGACTACAGCACCACCGGCTTAGCCATCTCGTGTATTCGCACAAGTGCCTTGACGCCCCTTGCCGATGCGCTGAAAGAATGGTTGGGACGGTCGGCTCTGGCAAACAGGCAGTCGCCCAACATGAGCGACGTGCTGGCCTATCAGTCGTACAACTACTCCTTTTATTATCGCCCGCACAACTACGACGTTTACCAGGCTCTGCAAAAGCTATTGCCCGAGGAGGGAGTGGAACAGGTGAAGCCGCTCGTTGACTTGCTTGTGACGGCGCATTACAGCACGAACCGCATCTACGTGGGGCCGACCTTCTACAACGGGTACACGACTATCCCCACCGCCACGGACAACTACCGCGCCGTGAGTATGTTTGTGCCGCAAAACATCTACTCGCTGAATGCCTCGCTATGCCGCTCGGGCGACCTGAACGAGGCTTTCCAAAAAACGGAATGGTACAAGGCTATCGGCATGGAGCAGACAGGATGGTAGGCAACCGGCAGAGCCACGGCACAAAAAAGGCTTGCGGAACAAGGGATACGGGCAGTTAGCTCGGTCAGCCTTGTTCCGCAAGCCTTTTTAGCTATTGCGGCAAGTCGGTCAGAAGTCAATCTTTATCTCGTAGTCGGAAGCATTTGCTCCCTCCGTGTCAGCCCCGTGCAAGTCGTCTGCATGAACGGAGGGGCCGCTCCAATCGGGCGTGTACTCGTTGACGGGAGCATTCTCCTGCGTGAACTGCGCTACGGCGTTGAAAGCATGCTGAAACTTCTCCAAGTCCTCGCGGTAGAGGAAAATCTTGTGTTTCTCAAAGGACGGGTGAGCCGTGTCGCCCCCGTTGTCCTTCAGCCGCTTGCTCTCGGTCATAGAGATGTAGAACTCCCCCTTGCGGTCGCGCTTCACGTCTATATAATATATGCGTTTGCCCGCCTTGACGGTTCGGGAGAAGAGGATTTCCTTGTCGTTTCGCTCGGTATCGTGACGTGGTGTGTAGTCCATGGTGTTCATAGGTTTAAGGTTCGTGTAAGGTTTATCGCCTCAAATTTGTTCTATTTTTCTTGAACTACCAAGGTTTGCAAAGCTTATTTCGCAAAAACTGTATTGCACGGGCTCTACCGGCTGTCGAGCATGGGCGGGAAGGTCAACGAATTTGTATGCCGTATTCGTGCTTTATCTCGTCCATCACGAAGGTGCTTTCAAGCGAGCCGAGGTGAGGGATAGTACCGAGCACGTTGAGCACAAACTCCTGGTAGTACTTCATGTTGGGGGCGTGGATTTTCAGCAGATAGTCGTTCTGCCCCGAAATGTTGTAGCACTCCGTCACCTCGGGTATGCCGGCAATGGTCTGCGCAAAGTCGTTGGCTATGTCGCGCCCAAGCTTACTCATCTTCACGGAACAGAACACCACAAAGCCCTGATTGAGCTTTTCGGCGTTCAACACGGCGATGTAACGGTCAATGATTCCGTCGCGTTCGAGCCGCTTGACGCGTTCAAATACGGGGGTTGTACTGAGGTTGACCCTTGCAGCGAGTTCCTTGGTTGTCAGACGGGCGTTGGACTGCAATTCACGCAGAATTTGCAGGTCGGTAGGGTCAAGAGAATATTTTTCTACTGGGAAAGTGCTTTCGGCTCTCATACTTTAATGTTTTTCTTTTAGCTTGCGCAAAAATAGGAGTATCTTCCTGATTTTCAAAATAGCTTGGTCGTTTATTCCAGACCCCATACCTTTGCAACCGTAATCAAACAAGAAACAACAACAAAAAAACATACAACTATGAGCGAACAGAAGTACCACTTTGAGACACTCCAAGTACACGTAGGCCAAGAGCAGCCCGACCCCGCAACTGATGCACGCGCAGTGCCTATCTATCAGACCACCTCGTACGTGTTCCGCAACTCGCAGCACGCCGCCGACCGTTTCGGCCTTCGCGATGCTGGTAACATCTACGGTCGTCTGACTAACTCTACGCAGGGCGTTTTTGAGGATCGCGTGGCAGCCCTCGAAGGCGGCGTGGCAGGTCTGGCCGTAGCAAGCGGTGCCGCAGCCGTGACTTATGCTTTGCAGAACATTGTGCTGGCAGGCGACCACATTGTAGCAGCCGACAATCTCTACGGCGGCTCGTTCAACCTCATCACCCACACGTTGGCAAGCCAGGGCATTACGAATACCATTGTCAACGTGAACGACACGGCAGCCCTCGAAGCAGCCATCCAGCCCAACACAAAGGTGATTTACGCTGAAACATTCGGCAACCCGAACTCCGACGTGACCAACCTTGAAGCCGTGGCCGAAGTGGCTCACCGCCACCACATCCCCTTCATCGTGGACAACACGTTCGGCACTCCGTTCCTCATCCGTCCGTTGGAACACGGCGCAGACATCGTGGTACATTCTGCCACTAAGTTTATCGGCGGCCACGGTTCGAGCCTCGGCGGCGTGATTGTGGACGGCGGTACGTTCGACTGGAAAGCCAACGCCGACAAGTATCCTACGCTGGCTAAGCCCGATCCCTCGTACCACGGTGCCGTGTTTGCCGACGTGGCAGGAAAGGCAGCCTTCGTGACCCGCATCCGCGCCGTTGTGCTGCGCGACACAGGCGCAACCATCTCGCCGTTCAACGCATTCATCCTGTTGCAAGGCTTGGAGACGCTGTCGCTCCGTGTGGAACGCCACGTGGAGAACGCCCTCAAAGTGGTGGACTTCCTCGAAAAGCACCCCAAGGTGGCCAAGGTGAACCATCCTTCTCTGCCCAACCACCCCGACCACGCCTTGTACAACAAGTACTTCCCCAACGGCGGCGGCAGCATCTTCACCTTTGAGATTAAGGGCGACAAGGACGCAGCATGGCGCTTCATTGACAACTTGAAGATATTCTCCCTGTTGGCCAACGTGGCCGACGTGAAGAGCCTCGTGATCCACCCCTACACCACGACGCACTCGCAGATGACTCCCGAGGAACTGGAACAGCAGCACATCACGCCCTCCACGGTGCGCCTGAGCATCGGCATTGAGCACATCGACGACATCATCGCCGACCTCAGCCAGGCTCTCGAGAAGGTTTAAGGCTCCACGCCCAACCGCTATCGCCGATTATTTTTTGACAGGCAGAACATCCTGATTTCGGTTCTCAACGAGAGGAAGCGAAGAGGGTGTTCTGCCCTTTTTATAGGAAACATACCCCATAACCCGCAACAGACGTTGCACGCCCAAAGCCGCCGTACGCCATGAAAATAAAAATCGTAAATTTGCCCACAAGTTCAAGCGAAGAGGACAAGCGACTGCTCGAGAGCTTCGTGCAGTTCAACAAAGAATGGATTACCCACTACTTCCGCCTCGAACCGTCCGACCTGCACTACCTGTCACACCCCAAGGAATACATCCTCGACAAAGGAGGGCACGTCTTTGTGGCCCTGGCGGACAACACGCCGATAGGCTGCTGCGCACTGATTCCTCACCCCGAGACGGGACGTTGGGAACTGGCCAAGATGGCAGTGACCGCTGCGGCGCAAGGGCATGGCGCAGGCGAGGCATTGGCAAGGACGGCTATCGCAAAAGCCACGGAAGCAGGCGTGGACGAACTCTTCCTTGAAGCGAACACTAAGCTTGCGGCCTCGGTGCATCTGTACGAGAAAATGGGCTTTCGGCCCGTGGCGGACTACACCCCGGCTTACGAGCGGTGCAACCTGTTCATGATATGCAAACTGACAAAAGATACGCGCTCCTGATTTCGGGCGGCGTCGACAGTGCGGTGGCGTGCCACTTGCTTTGCGAGCAAGGCATTCGCCCCGACTTGTTCTATATTAAAATAGGAATGCAGGGCGAGGGCACGTCGTGCAGCGCCGAGGAGGATATTGAGCTTTCCACCCTGACAGCCAAGCGTTACGGGCTGCCACTTCAAATCATCGACTTACAGCAAGAGTACCACGACAGGGTGACCGCCTACGTGGTGGAGAGGGTTAAGCGCGGACTCACGCCTAACCCCGACGTGATGTGCAACCGCATGATTAAGTTTGGCGCATTCAACGAGAAGGCGGGAAGCGACTACGACTACATAGCCACCGGCCACTATGCACAGACCTACCACGACGCGGACGGGCAGCTCTACCTGGCTCCTGCTCCCGACCCCGTGAAGGATCAGTCGGACTTTCTCTCCCAGCTCACCGACGTGCAGGCGGCTAAGCTGTGCTTCCCCATCGGTCACTTATTGAAACACGAAGTACGCGAGATTGCAGACCGCGAACGGCTTGCCCCAGCGCACCGCCGCGATAGTCAGGGTATTTGTTTCCTCGGGAAGATTAACTACACCGACTACCTCCGCCTGCTGCTCGGCGAACGCGAGGGCAACGTGGTGGAACGCGAGACGGGGCGCATCATCGGTCAGCACAAGGGCTATTGGTTCCACACCGTGGGGCAACGCAAGGGGCTGGGACTTGGTGGCGGCCCGTGGTTCGTCACGGATAAGGACATTGAGAAGAACATTATATATGTGTCGCACACGGACGCTTGCCACGGACTCTACGGCAACGAGTTTCACCTGACGGACTTCCACTTCGTGACAGCCGACCCGTGGAAGGGGGCGGAAGAGACGGACGTGCTCTTCAAAATTCGCCACACCGAACGGCCTCGCCCCGGACACATGACGCGACAGCCGGACGGGCGTTTCCTTATCACCTCACCCACACCCGTACAGGGTATTGCCCCGGGGCAGTTTGGCGTGCTCTACACCGCCGACGGGAAGATATGCGCCGGAAGCGGCGAAATAAGGTTTTAACGACCTGGCTCCACCAAGTCTCGCCACGGCGGCCGCTGCATGCAAAAAGATAACCGCCCTGCAAGGCTATTCAAAAGAAAAATGGTAATTTTGCCACCGCTTGTGTTATGAAAAGCATTGAAACACAAATCCGAAACACAAGCCGCAAACACACGAATAAAAACAACAATACACACATAAACACGCTTTCCCGTTCTCTTATGGTATCCCGTTTGATCAGGAACGGAGGTGAAAGCGACGTATTCTAAAAGCAAAAAAGCAAAATGGATATCCAGTTCGAAAAAGCCGGCAACGTACGCGCAACCCTCACCATCAGCATGGTAAAGGCTGACTACGAGGCCAACGTAAAGAAGTCTATCAAAGACCTTAGCAAGAAAGCGCAGATCCCCGGTTTCCGTCCGGGTCACGTGCCCGTTGGGCTCGTTACTAAAAAGTACGGCGTAGAGGTTAAGGCCGAGGAAGTAAACAAACTTCTCGAAAGCAGCCTTTTCGACTACATCAAGGAGAATAACATCAACGTGCTGGGCGCACCCGTTCCCTCCGAAGGTCACGAAGCACAGGACATCGAGAAGCAGGACGACTTCACGTTCAAGTTCGACTTGGCTCTCGCTCCTGAGTTCAAGGCTGAGCTGACTAAGGACGACACCGTAGACTACTACGACATCGAGGTGAGCGAGGACATGATCACCAAGCAGCTCGGTGCCATGCAGCAGCAGGCTGGTCACCCCGAAGAGGCTGACAGCTACCAGGATCGCGACCTTCTCCGCGGTACGCTCGCTGAGCTCGACGAGAACGGTCAGCCCAAGGAAGGCGGCTTAGAGGTTAAGGCTACCTTGATGCCCACCTACTTCAAGAACGACGACCAGAAGAAGATCTTCGAAAACGCCAAGAAGAACGACGTGCTCACCTTCAACCCCACTACGGCTTACGAGGCTAACGAGGCTGAACTCTCTTCAATCTTCAAGATCGACCGCGAAGAGGTGAAGAACCACGCTGGCGACTTCTCGTTCCAGGTGGATGAGATCAGCCGTTTCGTTCCCGCCGCTCTCGATCAGGAGTTCTTCGACAAGGTGTTCGGCAAGGACGCTGTGAAGAGCGAAGAAGAGGCTCGCAACAAGATCAAGGAGAACATCAACAACCTTCAGGTGAACGACAGCGACTTCAAGTTCTTGCTCGATGTTCGCAGCTACATGGAGGCTAAGGTCGGCGAACTCGAATTTGCCGAAGACTTGCTCAAGAAGTTCCTCGAGAACAACAAGAAGGAGGGTGAAGCTGAGATTACTGACGAAGGCATGAAGAGCAGCCTCAATGAGTTGAAGTGGCAGCTTATCAAGGATCAGCTCGTTGCAGCCAACAACATCAAGGTGGAGAACGACGACGTGAAGGCAGCAGCCATGAACGCAGCCCGCTTCCAGTTTGCACAGTACGGCATGACAAACATCCCCGACGAATACCTCGAGAACTACGCCACTGAGATGCTGAAGCACCGTCAGCAGGTTGACCAGCTCATCAACCGCTGCGTAGACGACAAGCTTGCCAAGGCTCTCAAGGAGGTTGTAACGCTCAACCACAAGGCTATCTCCACCGAGGACTTTGCCAAGATGTTTGAAGAAGAAAGCAAGTAAAGGCTTCACGCCACTTGCTGAAAGAAGGGCCAACGCCCCTTCGAAGTAAGCGTAACGTGCAAATCATTGAAAGACTCTACGTCGAAGCCGAAAGGCAGCACTTCGGGGCTGCGGTCGGGCGGAGGAGGCTTCACTGATTTGCACGTTTTCTTCCCTCCCCCTGATTTTCAGAAACAACAAGAAAACACGAATGAATATGAACATTACCTCTGACTTCAAGAAGTTTGCCGCAGCCAATGCTGGCATCAACTCAATGGTGGTTGACGACGTGATTAAGGCGCAAAACCAATACCTCAACCCGTACATCCTCGAAGAACGTCAGCTCAACGTGACGCAGATGGACGTCTTCTCGCGCCTGATGATGGACCGCATCATCTTCCTCGGCACGCAGATTGACGACTACACGGCCAACACGCTTCAGGCTCAGCTTCTCTACCTCGACTCTACCGATCCCGGAAAGGACATCTCTATTTACGTGAACTCACCGGGCGGCTCGGTCTATGCAGGCCTTGGCATCTACGACACGATGCAGTTTATCCAGAGCGACGTAGCCACCATCTGCACGGGCATGGCTGCTTCTATGGCTGCCGTTCTGCTTGTAGCTGGCAAGGAAGGTAAGCGTTCAGCTCTCCCCCACAGCCGCGTGATGATACACCAGCCGATGGGCGGCGCACAGGGTCAGGCATCCGACATTGAGATTACGGCTCGTGAGATTCAGAAGCTCAAGAAGGAACTCTACACCATCATTGCCGAGCACTCGCACACCGACTTCGACAAAGTGTGGGCCGACTCCGACCGCGACTACTGGATGACAGCGCAGGAGGCTAAGGACTACGGCATGATCGACAAAATCTTTGCGGCCAAGAAAGGCGAATAACCCTTTTCCCAAAGCATAACATGGCAAACAAGAAAGAAAGGGTATGTTCCTTTTGCGGACGCAAGGAGAGCGAGGTCGGCGCATTGCTCACTGGTATCAACGGCTTCATTTGCCCAGACTGCGTGAACAACGCTTACCACATCATTGAGGAGTATCTGCCCAACATGGCCGAGAATCCCGCTCCGAAGAAGTCTAGCAAAGGAAAGGTCAACTTAAAGGACACCCCCAAGCCCAAGGAGATTAAGGAATACCTGGATCAATACATCATTGGGCAGGACGACGCTAAGCGCTATATGAGTGTGGCGGTGTACAACCACTACAAGCGCCTGGCGCTCATGGATCAGGGGAAAACCGACGAGGACGACAACGTAGAGATTGAGAAGTCGAACATCATCATGGTGGGTTCGACGGGTACGGGCAAGACGCTCCTGGCGCGCACCATCGCCAAGCTGCTCGACGTGCCTTTCACCATTGTCGACGCCACGGTATTCACCGAGGCAGGCTATGTGGGCGAGGACGTGGAGAGCATTCTCTCGCGCTTGCTGCAAGTGGCTGATTACGACGTGGAACGTGCCCAGCGCGGCATTGTGTTCATTGACGAAATCGACAAGATTGCCCGCAAGTCCGACAACCCGTCCATCACGCGCGACGTGAGCGGCGAGGGCGTGCAGCAAAGTCTGCTGAAACTTCTCGAAGGCTCTATGGTGAACGTGCCGCCCAAGGGAGGCCGCAAGCACCCCGATCAGGACTATGTGCACGTCGACACGCGCAACATTCTCTTTATCTGCGGCGGTGCATTCGACGGCATTGAGAAGCGCATTGCGCAGCGTCTGAACGCTCATACGGTGGGCTACAACTCGGTGCAGAATGCTAAGAAGATCGACCCGAAGAACCTGATGAAGTACATCGAGCCGCAGGACTTGAAATCGTTCGGTCTGATACCCGAAATCATCGGCCGTCTGCCGGTGCTGACGTACCTCAACCCGCTCGACAAGGAGGCTCTCGCACGCATCCTCGTAGAACCGAAGAACTCCATCGTGAAGCAGTACATCAAGCTGCTCAAGATGGACAACGTGAACCTGAAATTTACGCAAGAGGCGCTCGACTACATCGTCGACAAAGCGGTTGAGTTTAAGCTCGGTGCTCGCGGTCTGCGCTCCATCGTGGAAAACATCATGATGGACGCTATGTTCGAAATGCCCTCGAGCAACAAGCGCACCTTCGAAGTGACAAAGGAATACGCCGAGGCGCAAATGAAAAAGCACGACAACATGGCGTAAAAGCCTTTGCCGCGCAACATACAAAGCAGAAGAGGAAATGAACCTTGCCCCAGTCGGTTGGTTCATTTCCTCTTATTTTTTATTCGTCCTTTTTGAGTAGGGGAATCAGGCGCATTTCCTTTTCTATCTTCTTCTGACGCTTGCGCATATAGCCCGAGGGAGAGAGCGAACTGAAACGGATGGGATTGGGCAACGTGGCAGCTATCAGCGCGCAGTCCGAACGCCGCAGCTCCGCAGCCGTGCACCCAAAGTGTTGCTTCGCCACTGCCTCAGCGCCGTATATGCTCGGTCCCATCTCAATGCTGTTGAGGTAAACTTCCATGATGCGTTCTTTCGACCAAAACAGTTCTATCAGCACCGTAAAGTAAGCCTCAAAGCCCTTTCTCACCCACGAGGAGGCGGGCCAAAGGAACACGTTCTTCGCTGTCTGTTGCGAGATGGTACTACCGCCACGCGACCGCGCGCCTTCGATGCGTTCAAGGGCAGCATCCTTTATTGCCCCAAAGTCAAAGCCATGGTGTTGCAAAAAGTTCTGGTCCTCTGAAGCTATCACGGCCACAGGCAAATACGGCGACATCTCGTCCAAACTCACCCATTTGTGATGAATAGCCGCAGGTTCACCCTTCGCCACATGCTGTACGCTACGAATCACCATCAAAGGCGTTATAGGCACAGGCATCCACTTGTAGACAAGCACGGCAAGCACGCTCGAAATAAAAAACGCCGCCACGCCATATTTAAGTATCTTGAAAAACAAACCGAATTTAGGCATAACTCTATGGAAAGGTCATAGTAATAAATCGGCTGCAAAGTTAAGAGAATAAGCCCATACTCGCCGTCAACTCACCCACTTGCCCCAAGTTTACCCCCAAATAAGAAAAATCAATGACTCCCTGAGCCAACAAAAATTCCCCGCCGGCAAATTCCAACAATAACGCCCCAAGCAGCAGTCCTCCGCGGGCAAACTCCAGTCCCCCGCGGGAGGACTGGAGTCCCCCCAAGGAGGATTCGAGTCCTCCCAGGGAGGACTTTCACTAGCGCAGGGATAATTTTCACTAGCGCAGTGACCGTTTTTACCAGCGCGGCAGACAGGTTTTTCCAGCTCGGGCAAACGGTGGACGTTTTCGGATTTGGTAGACACTTTCCCGCATTGCAAACTGATTTCGTAGACAGTTCGCTCTATTGCAGGACTGCATAGGCAGAAAGCCTTAAAGTCGTTAGGCTCAGGACTGCGTAGGCTGAAAGCCTTATAGTTT
>CAVKGN010000053.1:0-13482 GCA_963655595.1 uncultured Oscillospiraceae bacterium | reverse complement strand
TGAAGTTGGAGCGAAGTATCTACGAAATCCTACAAATTCTCGGTATTTCGCTTACTGACAAGACTCACATTCGCGACTTGTTCGACAAAACGAATATCATTGATATCAAGGATGTATATGGTTCAAGTGAACCGAATTTATTCAGTTTGTGACCCTGCCATTTTTTAGTGGACACTAGTGACAAAGAACTTTAACAACAACTATGGAAACAAGCCGCATCATCCTCGACATGAAGTATGCGCGTATTATAGAAAGAATTGCGCACGCCTTAGGCATAAGCCGCGAAAAAGCGATGGATTTGTTCTACAACTCACCTTCGTTTGACCTCATAGACAAAGGAATAGCTGACTTGCATTGCCGAAGCGACCAGTATCTTGCACAAGAAATAATGGAAGACATCTCTGCCCAGTAAGCAGTTTTGCAAGAACTACCGTCAAGGGAACTTGCTAAAAGCCAAAGAGGCTGCGCCGTAACACGTTCGTTACGACACAGCCTCTTTGGCTTATTTATATTCAGCCGAAGCTGGATGTTCGGGGGTTAGGCTTCCTCAGCTACCTGACGGGCTTTCTCTGCCTGGGCGCGTTCGTACTCCTCCTTATCGGCAACGACAATCTTGGAGAATTCACGCAGACCAGTACCAGCCGGGATGAGGTGACCGCAGATAACGTTCTCCTTCATACCTTCGAGGTAGTCGGTCTTACCGCTGATGGCAGCTTCGTTGAGAACCTTGGTGGTTTCCTGGAAGGATGCGGCGGACATGAAGCTCTTGGTCTGCAATGCGGCACGCGTGATACCCTGCAGAATCTGCGTAGAGGTAGCGGCCTGTGCATCGCGCACCTTGACGAGTTTGAGGTCGCGGCGCTTGAGCTGCGAGTTCTCGTCGCGGAGCTTGCGGGCAGTGACAATCATACCCTTCTTCATGTTCTCGCTGTCGCCAGCGTCGATAACAACCTTCTTGCCCCAAATGCGATCGTTCTCCTCGGCAAAGTCGAGTTTGTCGACAATCTGCTGTTCGAGGAAGCGCGTGTCGCCCGGATCGTTGATCTGAACCTTGCGCATCATCTGGCGAACGATCACTTCGAAGTGCTTGTCGTTGATCTTCACACCTTGCAGGCGGTATACGTCCTGCACCTCGTTGACGATGTATTCCTGCACTGCCGTGGGGCCCTTGATGGCAAGGATGTCGCCCGGAGTGATGGAACCGTCGGAGAGCGGTGTGCCGGCGCGTACGAAGTCGTTCTCCTGAACAAGGATCTGCTTTGACAGAGGTACGAGGTACTTCTTAACTTCACCAAGCTTAGAGGTAACGATGATTTCGCGGTGACCGCGCTTCACGCTGCCCATGGTGATTTCGCCATCGATTTCGCTCACTACTGCGGGGTTGCTCGGGTTGCGGGCCTCAAAGAGTTCGGTTACACGAGGCAGACCACCGGTGATATCGCCGGCCTTACCTACAACGCGAGGTATCTTTACGAGGATGTCGCCCGCCTTGAGCTTCTGACCGTCCTCTACCACGATGTGGCCATTGATGGGGAAGCTGTACGTACGGATTACCTCGCCGTCCTCGTCGAGGATGTTGGCGGTAGGCACGTGGCTCTTGTCCTTGGACTCAATGACGATGCGCTCACGCAGACCGGTAGCTTCGTCTTCCTCAACGCGGTAGCTGATACCCTCGGTTACGTTCTCGAACTGGATTGTACCAGCGTTTTCGGTAACGATTACGGCGTTGAAGGGGTCCCACTTGGCAAGAACAGTCTCCTTGTCGACGTGCTGACCTTCCTCTGCGAAGAGTTGCGAACCGTAGGGAACGTTCTGCGTAGAAAGGATGATGTTGGTGTTCTCGTCTACGAAACGAACCTCAGCCAGACGGCTGACAACCACCTTGCATGCCTTTCCTTCTTCGTCGACAGCCTCGACGGTGCGAAGTTCGTCGAACTCTACGCGGCAGTCGCTCTTGGCCTTGATAGTGGCGTTGGCGGCTGCATTCGAGGCAATACCACCGGCGTGGAACGTACGGAGCGTAAGCTGCGTACCCGGCTCACCGATGGACTGAGCTGCGATGACACCGACAGCCTCGCCCTTCTGAACCATGCGGCTTGTGGCAAGGTTGCGGCCGTAGCACTTCATGCAGACGCCGCGCTTGCTCTCGCAGGTGAGCACGGAACGGATTTCCACGCTCTCGATGGGGGAAGCCTCGATAGCTGCGGCAACGGGTTCGGTGATTTCCTCGCCAGCTGCCACAATGAGCTTGCCCGTAACGGGGTTGATAATATCGTGTACCGACACACGGCCGAGGATACGTTCGGAGAGCGAAGAGATAATCTTGTCGCCGTCCTTCAAGGCAGTGCATACAAGGCCGCGGAGCGTGCCGCAGTCCTCCTCGTTGATGATGACGTCGTGCGAAACGTCTACCAAACGACGGGTGAGGTAACCAGCGTCGGCCGTCTTCAAAGCGGTATCTGCAAGACCCTTACGGGCACCGTGCGTAGAGATGAAGTACTCAAGCACGGACATACCTTCCTTGAAGTTCGAAAGAATCGGGTTCTCAATAATCTGTGCGCCTTCGGCACCAGCCTTCTGGGGCTTGGCCATAAGGCCACGCATACCGGCGAGCTGGGCAATCTGGTCGGCAGAACCACGGGCACCAGAGTCGAGCATCATGAACACGGCGTTGAAGCCCTGGTCGGCCTCGGTCATCTGCTTCATCAAGGTGTCCTTGATTTCCTGGTTCACGTGTGTCCAGGTGTCGATAACCTGCTGGTAACGCTCCTTGTCGGTGATGAAACCCATGTTGTAGTTATCGGTGATCTGCTGCACCTCGTCGTTACCCTTCTTCACGATGTCGACCTTCTCAGCTGGGATGATGATATCGCCAAGGTTGAACGACAGACCGCCTTCGTAGGCCATACGATAACCGAGGTTCTTGATACCATCGAGGAAGTCGCAGGCACGAGCCATACCAACGTTCTTGATGACGAGGGAGATGACGTCGCGGAGAGACTTCTTAGAAATCACCTTATTGACAAAGCCGCACTCGTCGGGGATTACGCCATTGACGATGACACGACCAACGGACGTTTCTACGAGGTGCTTTATCTTCATGCCGCGCTCGTCGATGTCGTCCACAAGCACCTTAACCGGCGCGTGAATGTCGACGTGCTTTTCGTTGAATGCGATGATTGCTTCCTCAGGACCGTAGAACGTGAGGCCTGCGCCCTTTGCACCGGGACGGAGCTTGGTGATGTAGTAGAGACCAAGCACCATATCCTGCGAAGGCACCGTGACAGGCGCACCGTTGGCAGGGTTGAGGATGTTGTGGCTCTGGAGCATCAACATCTGTGCTTCGAGAACGGCCTCGTTGCTCAGGGGGAGGTGAACTGCCATCTGGTCGCCGTCGAAGTCGGCGTTGAACGCCGTACATGCCAACGGGTGGAGCTGAATGGCCTTGCCCTCGATCATCTTGGGCTGGAAAGCCTGGATACCGAGACGGTGAAGGGTCGGTGCACGGTTGAGGAGCACGGGGTGTCCCTTCATCACGTGTTCGAGGATGTCCCAAATGACGGGCTCGCGGCGGTCGACGATTTTCTTTGCGCTCTTCACCGTCTTCACGATGCCGCGCTCAATGAGCTTGCGGATGATGAACGGCTTGTAGAGTTCGGCGGCCATGAGCTTAGGCAGACCGCATTCGCCCATTTTGAGCTCAGGACCTACAACGATTACAGAACGAGCGGAGTAGTCCACACGCTTACCGAGGAGGTTCTGACGGAAACGACCAGCCTTACCTTTCAGCGCGTCGGAAAGTGACTTCAAGGGACGGTTGCTGTCGCTCTTCACGGCACTCGACTTGCGCGAGTTGTCGAAGAGGCTATCAACGGCTTCCTGAAGCATACGCTTCTCGTTGCGGAGGATTACCTCGGGGGCTTTGATTTCAAGCAGACGCTTGAGACGGTTGTTGCGGATGAGGACACGACGATAGAGGTCGTTGAGGTCGGACGTAGCGAAACGGCCACCATCGAGCGGCACGAGCGGACGAAGGTCGGGGGGAGTGACGGGAATGACCTTCATAATCATCCACTCAGGTTTGTTGCGCTCGCGACTTGCGCGGAACGACTCTACAACCTGCAAGCGCTTCAACGCCTCGTTCTTGCGCTGCATAGACGAGTCGGAGTTAGCACGGTCGCGGAGCTCATAAGACAGGCTATCGAGGTCGATGCGCTGCAAGAGGTCGTAAACGGCCTCTGCGCCCATCTTGGCAATGAACTTGTTGGGGTCGCTGTCTTCGAGGTACTGGTTCTCCTTCGGGAGTTTCTTGAGAATTTCCAGGTATTCGTCCTCGGTGAGGAGGTCGTTAACGGCGAGTTCTTCACCGAGCACACCCGGCTGGATCACCACGTAGCGCTCATAATATATAATAGAGTCGAGCTTCTTCGTGGGGATACCGAGCAGGTAGCCCATCTTGTTGGGCAGTGAACGGAAGTACCAGATGTGTGCCACGGGCACAACGAGCTGAATGTGGCCAGCACGTTCGCGGCGCACCTTCTTCTCAGTAACTTCCACACCGCAACGGTCGCAGACGATGCCTTTGTAGCGGATGCGCTTGTACTTACCGCAGTGGCACTCGTAGTCCTTCGTCGGACCGAAGATGCGCTCGCAGAACAAACCGTCGCGTTCGGGCTTGTAGGTACGGTAGTTGATGGTTTCAGGTTTCAGCACCTCGCCATACGAATTTGCCAGTATCTCCTCGGGCGAAGCGAGACCGATGGTAATCTTCGTAAAGTTGCTCTTTATCTTGTTTTCTCTTTTAAAAGCCATGTTTCAAGGATATGATTGAGAATGTAAGAAGTTGATTGTCCCCTGTGCCTTGCGCCCTGCCACTGCCTTTCGGTACTGTGTGGCAAATATGGGGTGCAACGGCACGCAGTGGAACAACGTGATTAGTCTAGCGTGATGCTCAAACCTAAGCCGCGGAGTTCGTGCAGCAGCACGTTGAGCGACTCGGGGATGCCGGGAGTGGGCATTGCGTCGCCCTTGACAATTGCCTCGTAGGCCTTTGCGCGTCCCGTCACGTCGTCGGACTTTATAGTGAGGATTTCCTGAAGTACATGCGATGCACCGAATGCCTCGATGGCCCAGACTTCCATCTCACCGAAACGCTGACCACCGAACTGGGCCTTACCGCCGAGGGGCTGCTGCGTGATGAGTGAGTAGGGACCGATGGAACGTGCGTGCATCTTGTCCTCAACCATGTGGCCGAGTTTAAGCATGTAGGTAACGCCCACCGTTGCCTTCTGGTCGAATGCCTCGCCTGTTGCACCGTCGTAGAGCTGCGTAGAGCAATAGCGGGGCAGGCCTGCCTTGTCAGTCCATTCGCAAAGGTCTTCGAGTTTGGCACCGTCGAAGATAGGCGTAGCGAACTTAACGCCCAGCTTCTTACCTGCTGCACCGAGCACGGCCTCGAATATCTGACCGATGTTCATACGCGAAGGCACACCCAGCGGGTTGAGCACGATATCGACGGGCGTACCGTCGGCCAAGAACGGCATATCTTCCTGGCGAACAACCTTCGACACGATACCCTTGTTACCGTGACGACCGGCCATCTTGTCGCCGACGCCAATCTTACGCTTTTTAGCGATGTAGACCTTGGCCTGCTGAATGATACCAGAGGGAAGGTCGTCGCCAATGGTGATAGCGAACTTCTTGCGCTTGAGGGCAGCGTCAAGCTGGTTGTATTTCTTAAGGTAGTTGATGACAAGCTGACGGATGAGCTGGTTGGCATGGTCGTCAGCGGTCCAGCCTTGGAGCTCTACCGAAGCATAGTCGAGTGCGCTGAGCACGGCTTTGTTGAACTTCACGCCGCTGGCAATGACTTCCGTACCGATGTTGTCCTTCACACCGAGAGATTCCTTGTCGCTGATGAGCGAGAGGAGCTTGTCGACCATGACAGCCTTCAATGCTGCAACCTCCTTGTCGAACTCTTCGTCAAGTTTCTGCAAAGTCACCTTGTCGGCAGCCTTAGCAGTGCGGTTCTTCAGAACGCGAGAGAACAAGCGCTTGTTGATAACCACACCAGCCAGAGAGGGGTTGGCCTTCAACGATGCGTCCTTCACGTCGCCAGCCTTGTCGCCGAAGATGGCGCGGAGGAGCTTCTCCTCAGGAGTAGGATCGCTTTCGCCCTTCGGCGTAATCTTACCGATGAGGATGTCGCCCGGAGTGATGCGGGCGCCAATGCGTACGATGCCGTTCTCATCCAAGTCCTTCGTAGCGTCCTCGCTGACGTTGGGGATATCGTTGGTGAACTCTTCCATGCCGCGCTTCGTCTCACGAACTTCAAGAGAGTACTCATCCACGTGGACAGAAGTAAGAATATCCTCACGCACAACACGTTCGTTGAGCACGATAGCATCCTCGTAGTTGTAACCCTTCCAAGGCATATAAGCTACCAACAGGTTGCGGCCGAGCGCAAGTTCGCCATTTTCGGTAGCGTAACCCTCGGTAAGAATCTGCCCCTTGTGCACCTTGTCGCCCTTGTTGCAGATGGGGCGGAGGTCAATGGTCATGTTCTGGTTCGTACGACGGAACTTAGGAATGTCGTATTCCTTAACGTTGCTGTCGAAGCTTACGAACTCTTCGTCTTCAGTACGCTCGTATGCAATGCGGATTGTCGTAGCGTCAACGTATTCTACAACGCCTTCGCCTTCGGCAGTAATCATTGTGCGCGAGTCTTCGCACACCTGCTTCTCGATACCAGTACCAACGATAGGTGCTTCGCTACGGATAAGGGGCACTGCCTGGCGCATCATGTTCGATCCCATCAACGCACGGTGAGCATCGTCGTGTTCCAAGAACGGGATGAGCGAAGCGGCGATTGAAGCGATCTGCTGCGGAGCCACGTCGATAAGTTGTACCTGTGCGGGGGGAACAACGGGGTAATCAGCGTCCTGACGGCACTTCACTTTGTCGCGGATGAATGAGCCGTCGTCGTTCAGGGGCGCGTTGCCCTGACCGATAATTTTGCCTTCCTCTTCCTCTGCTGAGAGGTAAACGATGTCTTCGTTCTTGAGGTCGACCATAGAGTTCTCTACCTTACGATAGGGAGTCTCGATGAAGCCGAGACTGTCAATCTTAGCGTAAACGCAAAGCGAGGAAATAAGACCGATGTTCGGACCTTCAGGCGACTCAATAGGACAGAGGCGACCGTAATGGGTGTAGTGCACGTCGCGCACCTCGAAGCCGGCACGCTCACGCGACAGACCGCCAGGACCGAGTGCGGAAAGACGGCGCTTGTGCGTCACCTCAGCCAAGGGGTTCGTCTGGTCCATGAACTGCGACAAGGCATTCGTACCGAAGAATGAGTTGATAACGCTCGAAATCGTCTTGGCGTTGATCAGTTCCGTCGGGGTGAAGACTTCGTTGTCTCGCACGTTCATGCGCTCACGAATTGTGCGGCTCATACGAGCCAGACCAATGGCGAACTGGTTGGAGAGCTGCTCGCCGACAGTACGTACGCGGCGGTTGCTCAGGTGGTCAATATCGTCAACAGTAGCCTTGGAGTTAATGAGCTCAACAAGGTACTTGATGATTTCAATAATATCTTCACGCGTCAACACGCGCGTATCCATGTCCGTCTCAAGGTTGAGTTTTTTGTTCAAGCGGTAGCGACCTACTTCGCCGAGGTCGTAACGCTTGTCAGAGAAGAACAGGTTATTAATAACTTCACGGGCAGAAGCATCGTCCGCAGGGTCGGCGTTGCGAAGCTGGCGGTAGATGTAATTAACGGCCTCTTGCTCGGAGTTAGCGGGGTCCTTCTGAAGTGTGTTGAAGATGATGGAATAGTCAGACGATGCGCCTTCTTCGGGGTGAACCAAGATGGTCTGAACACCCGCTGAAAGGATTGTTTCTGCATTCTCTGCCGTGATTTCGTTCTCACGGTCGAGAAGGATCTCGTTACGCTCGATAGACATCACTTCACCCGAATCAGTATCGCAGAAGTCTTCAACCGTTGTAGAAATCACACGGGCTGCAAGCTTGCGGCCAATAAGCTTCTTCAGGTTAGTCTTGTTTACCTTGAACTCTTCGGCAAGGTTGAATATCTGGAGAATGTCCTTATCGCTCTCAAAGCCGATAGCACGAAGCAGAGTAGTTACGGGCAACTTCTTCTTACGGTCGATGTAAGCGTACATCACGTTGTTGATGTCCGTAGCAAACTCAATCCACGAGCCCTTGAACGGAATGATACGTGCAGAGTAGAGCTGAGTACCGTTGGCGTGAACGCTTGAACCGAAGAATACACCCGGAGAACGGTGGAGCTGAGAAACAACCACGCGTTCAGCACCGTTAATCACGAAGGTGCCGTTCTTGGTCATGTAGGGGATTGCGCCCAAGAACACATCTTGAACAACCGTATCGAAGTCCTCATGTTCAGGGTCAGTACAGTAAAGCTTGAGCTTTGCCTTGAGGGGCACGCTGTACGTCAAGCCACGCTCTAAGCACTCTGTGATGGTATAACGAGGCTCGTCGATGTAGTAGTCAATGAACTCAAGCACAAAGTTGTTGCGAGTGTCCGCAATGGGGAAGTTCTCGGCAAAAACCTTGTAAAGACCGTCATTCTTGCGCAGTTCGCTTGGAGTATCAAGCTGAAGGAAGTCCTTGAAAGACTTCAACTGTACGTCCAAGAAATCGGGATAGGGCATCGGATTCTTTACAGACGCAAAGTTTACACGATTATTAATTACTCTGGAAGACATTCTTCTAAAATTAGATGAGAGGATAAATGGTTATTCCGGCGCTGGCGTAATTGCCTCGCAGTAAGGCCGGACGGTAAAGGGCATTTGTCAGACGACCGAAAAGTTGGTCAGTGTAGACACAAAAAGGTTATGAACCTTCTACCAGAAGATTCATAACCCATACCCTTTGTAAGGGAATATCAATTAAGCGAGCTCAACTTCAGCACCAGCCTCTTCGAGAGCCTTCTTCAGTGCTTCAGCTTCTTCCTTAGCAACGCCTTCCTTCACCTTGCTGGGAGCGCCGTCTACGAGGTCCTTAGCTTCCTTCAAGCCGAGACCACAGTGTTCCTTAACGGCCTTAACAACCTGGAGCTTAGCAGCACCTGCACTCTTGAGGACTACATCGAATGAAGTCTTTTCCTCAGCAGCAGCTGCACCAGCAGCGGGACCAGCAGCAACAGCAACAGCTGCAGCAGCAGGTTCGATTCCATACTCATCCTTGAGGATAGTTGCCAACTCGTTTACTTCCTTTACTGTCAAATTAACCAATTCTTCAGCAATAGCTTTGATATCTGCCATTTCTTTAAATGTATTTTTTGTTTTTATTCTTTGTGGATTTATGACACCCGCAATAAAGCCGGGCAGTTGTTACTCGGGGCGTTCGCCCAAAGTTTTGAGTACGCCATGGATTGTCTGGCCTGCGCTCGAAAGTGCAGAAATAACGTTCTTGGCGGGGGACTGCAGAAGAGAAACAACCTCTGCGATAACCTCGTTCTTGCTCTTGATAGCGCAGAGAGTCTCGAGCTGGTCTGCACCAACATAGAAACCTTCCTCAGCGTAAGCGCCCTTGAGAGCGGGAACACCATCCTTACCCATCTCTTTGATGAGCTTGGCGGGTACATTAGCCGTCTGGCAGAAGAATACTGCCGTAGTGCCTTTCAAACAAGGATACAAGGGAGAATAGTCAACTTCGGAAGCCTCGAAAGCCTTCTGGAGAAGCGTATTCTTTACAATAACCATCTTGATTTCAGCGCCAAAGCACTTACGACGGAGGTTAGAAGTAGCCTCTGCGTTCATGCCAGTCACGTCTACAAGATAGAGGTGTGCATATTCGTTAAGTTGCACACCGAGTTTCTCGATGACAATAGCTTTATCTTCTTTCTTCATGACAATTCTGGTTTAGATTTCCTCTATTGTTTTGGGGTCAATCTTGATACCCTTACTCATAGTAGAAGAGAGATAGATACTCTTAACGTATGTTCCTTTAGCACTTGCAGGCTTCAGCTTCATGATAGTTGCCATGAACTCCTTAGCATTTCCGAAGATCTGATCGGGAGTGAAAGACACCTTACCAATTGACGTGTGAACGATACCGCTCTTGTCAACCTTGAAGTCAATCTTACCCTGCTTCACTTCGCGGATAGCCTTGGCTACGTCCATCGTAACAGTGCCGCTCTTGGGGTTAGGCATCAAGCCGCGAGGACCGAGTACACGACCGAGTGCACCAATCTTACCCATGATAGCGGGCATCGTGATGATCACGTCGATGTCTGTCCAGCCGCCCTTGATCTTATCGATGTATTCGTCAAGACCAACGAAGTCTGCACCAGCTTCCTTGGCAGCAGCTTCAGCCTCCGGAGTACAGAGACAGAGCACGCGAACCGTCTTGCCAGTACCGTTGGGGAGAGACACCACGCCGCGCACCATCTGGTTTGCCTTGCGGGGGTCAACGCCCAAACGAACGTCGATATCAACAGAAGCGTCGAACTTAGTTGTAGAAATTTCTTTCACCAAAGATGAAGCTTCCTTCAAAGAATAAGCTTTCCCTGCTTCAACTTTGTCAGCGACTAACTTCTGATTTTTTGTCAGTTTACTCATTGTTCAAATTTGAAGTTTAAAATTAATCAGGGAAGTCACCCTTAACTGTGATACCCATACTGCGAGCTGTACCGGCAACCATGCGCATAGCGCTCTGTACCGTGAAGCAGTTCAAGTCGGGCATTTTGTCTTCTGCAATTGCCTTTACCTGTTCCCAAGTAATTTCGGCAATCTTTGTGCGGTTAGGCGCTGCAGAACCACTCTTCTTCTTTGCTGCTTCGAGCAACTGAATAGCTACAGGAGGAGTCTTTACAATGAAGGAGAAAGACTTGTCATTGTAGTAAGTAATGACAACAGGCAATACCTTACCTGCCTTATCCTGGGTTCTGGCGTTGAACTGCTTGCAGAAATCCATGATGTTGATACCCTTGGAACCCAAAGCGGGACCTACGGGTGGAGATGGATTGGCAGCACCGCCCTTAATCTGTAATTTGATTAATCCAGCAACTTCTTTTGCCATTGTAATTTTTTATTTAGAATTGGTTGAGAACAAAACGTCCGCACGTAACACTACGGGCGTTTATTCCTTCTCTATTTGCATAAAGCCTAAATCAAGACCAGTGCTACGTCCGAAGACCTTCACACTAACAGTGACCTTCTTCTTGTCGTCATCGATTTTCTCGATAACTCCAGAGAAGCCGCTGAACGGTCCGTCGATAACCTTTACGCTTTCGCCCACAACATAAGGAATTTCGATTTCCTGAGGTTCGTCCTCAAGTTCGTCAACCTTACCCAGAATACGGTTCACCTCGCTTTCACGAAGGGGGGAGGGGTTGTCCATCCCGCCAAGGAAGCCCAACACGTTGGGTGTATTCCTCAACTCATGAACCGTCTCACCAACCAAACGCGCCTCAACAAGCACATAACCGGGAAGATACAAACGCTCCTTAACAACTTGCTTGTTGCCGCGGATCGTCTTTACCTTCTCAGTAGGTATAAGTACCTGAGAAACATGACCGCCGAGGCGGCCATTCTTAATCTCAGCATCAATGTACTCCTTAACCTTAGCTTCCTTTCCGCTTACAGCACGCAAAACGTACCATGCCATTTCCGCTGCCATAAACTTATCAGATTTGAGGATATATTAGTTGCATGATTGACTCAAAGGCCGTGTCCATAAGGTACACAACGATTGCTATAACTATGGAAGCAGTCAGAACAACAATCGCGCTGTGAGTCAATTCCTTCCTTGTAGGCCAAGTGGTGTTTTGTGATAACTCAACGTAAGAGTCCTTGCAATATGCAATTACTTTCTTGAACATATCTTTATCTTTTAGCACGGGAAGAGAGGCTCGAACTCCCGACACCTGGTTTTGGAGACCAGTGCTCTACCAACTGAGCTATTCCCGTAAGAAGTTCTTGCACTCGTGAGCGCAAGAACTGTATTTGTATTTGGCTCAATATTAGTCGAGGATCTCAGTGATCTGACCAGAACCAACGGTACGACCACCTTCGCGGATAGCGAAGCGGAGACCTACGTTGATAGCCACAGCGTAGATAAGCTCTACAGTGATCTCAACGTTATCACCAGGCATTACCATTTCAGTTCCTTCGGGGAGGTGGATCTCACCCGTGCAGTCCATTGTACGGAGGTAGAGCTGAGGACGATACTTGTTGCCGAACGGAGTATGACGACCGCCTTCTTCCTTCTTCAATACGTAGATAGAAGCCTTGAACTTCTTGTGCGGAGTGATTACACCCGGGTGAGTGATAACCATACCACGCTTGATCTCAGCCTTATCGATACCACGGAGGAGAAGACCTACGTTATCACCAGCTTCACCCTCGTCGAGGATCTTGCGGAACATTTCCACACCAGTAACAACAGACTTCTTGTCTTCACCGAGACCGAGGATCTGAACTTCGTCGCCAACCTTAACAACACCAGTCTCAACACGACCAGTAGCAACGGTACCACGACCAGTGATAGAGAACACGTCCTCAACAGGCATCAAGAAGGGCTTCTCAACGTCGCGAACGGGCTCCTGGATCCAAGTGTCAACAGCGTTCATGAGCTCCATTACAGAGTCTTCCCACTTAGCAACACCGTTCAGTGCACCGAGGGCAGAACCGCGGATGATAGGAGTATCCTCTTCGAAGTCGTAAGATTCGAGAAGTTCGTGCATTTCCATTTCAACGAGTTCGAGCATTTCCTCGTCCTCAACCATGTCGCACTTGTTCAAGAACACAACGAGACGGGGAACGTTTACCTGACGAGCGAGAAGGATGTGCTCGCGAGTCTGAGGCATAGGACCGTCAGTTGCAGCAACTACGATGATAGCACCGTCCATCTGAGCAGCACCAGTTACCATGTTCTTCACATAGTCGGCGTGACCCGGGCAGTCTACGTGTGCGTAGTGACGCTTTTCAGTTTCGTACTCGATGTGAGCAGTGTTGATAGTGATACCACGCTCCTTTTCCTCGGGTGCGTTATCAATCTGATCGAAGGACTTCACATCTTCACCTGTGCCGAGACGCTCGTGGAGCACCTTAGAGATGGCAGCAGTCAAAGTAGTCTTACCGTGGTCAACGTGACCGATCGTACCGATGTTAACATGCGGTTTGGTACGCTCAAATTTCTCTTTAGCCATAGCTGATTATTGTTTTGAATGAAATATCTTTTGAAAAATTTCGCCGGCGGCGAAAACCAAAAAAGAGCTGTTAGTGAGACTTGAACTCACGACCTCTTCCTTACCAAGGAAGTGCTCTACCGCTGAGCTATAACAGCAAAAAAAACGAGAGCGGAAAACGGGGCTCAAACCCGCGACCCCCAGCTTGGAAGGCTAGTGCTCTATCAACTGAGCTACTTCCGCATTGAAGTAGGTGGGCAAAGATGGATTCGAACCACCGAAGGCGTAAGCCAGCAGATTTACAGTCT
>CAVKGN010000052.1:0-13529 GCA_963655595.1 uncultured Oscillospiraceae bacterium | reverse complement strand
CGCAGGAGAGGGCATCGGGCGAGAGCGTGTCGTCGGAATCAACAAACGTGACGTATTGCCCCCGAGCCTGGGCGAGTGCCGTGTTGCGAGCGGCGCTAAGTCCGCGGTTCTGCTCGTGGCGTAACAACACAATGCGGCTGTCGCGCTGCGCCCATTCCCGACAAAGTGCCAAACTGCCATCCGTGGAGAAGTCATCCACAAGGATTAACTCCATGCCCCCGTCCACCGTCTGCGCGCAGACCGACGCGAGGCAGTCGTTGAGATAAGCCTCGACGTTGTAGACGGGAATGATTACGCTCAGCAAAGGAGAATCCATAGGTAAAAGGGGGGACTTTTAGAGGCGCAAAGGCAACAAACTGCAAGACGGGTTTACTTTGACGTGCGCTTCATGTAGCGAATGCCCTCCACGAGGTGGCGCATCATAGGCAGGAAGTGGCAATAGCCGCAGCGCGTGCTGCGCAAAGCAAAACAGAAGCACGTCCACCAAGCGCGGCGTCCCTTCATGTAGTAAGCAATGGCGCCACGACTACGCTGCACGCCGGCATCGACATAGACGAGCGACTTTTTGAGCATTGTGCTTGTCTCTACTATCTTCTCAGGGAAATAGTGCATTTTCAGCCCCAGACGGAGCGCGTCTTCAAGCCATATTTCTTCCTCGCCACAGGTAAGAAACTTCGTACCAAGGCCGAAACGTTCGTCAAAGCGTATGCGTCCCTGCACACTCTTGCGGCGACAGGCCATCTCGAGGGCGGAAACGGTGTACGCCGTGGGCATTGCCAGCACGTCGAAGTCCTCAGCCGGGTAGTTCTTCAACGCTTTCCCTGTATAGGTAGAGGCACAGAAGAAAGCGGCGTCCAGGTCGGCGTGCTCTTCAAATACGCGGAGCACCTTCGCTGGCGTGTCGGGCAGGATGTGCGCGTCGTCATCGGCATACATCACGATGTCGGCCGTAGCCTTGTCGAGCGCAAGGTTGCGATTGGCAGAGAGGCCCTGCCCCTTGTAGGTGTACACGGAAACGTCGGGACGCGAGGCCAGCACCTTGGGGATGAGGTCGAGGTAGCGCTCGTCGGTATATTGGTACGACACCACGTAGCGAACGTTTTCCTGAGGCGGAAGCAGCACGTCCTGTACGCGCACCACGCCCTTATTGAGCGAACATATCAGAATGTCAAGCGTCATAGTTGGATATGTATTTTTTCAGTTTTTCAGAGTACAAATGAGTTTACCGCCCGGCACACGGCCAAGGCATCGGCCTCGGAGAGCACCGGACTGATGGGCAGACTGACTTCCTCCGCCGCCCAAGCCTGGGCAGAGGGGGTATCGGCGGCACAACCGAAGGCCGGCTGCTGCGAAACGGTGAGCGGATAGTGGCAAAGCGTCTCCACGCCCTGCTGTGTCAGATGGCGCTGCAATTCGCTGCGGTGGCGGCAACGCACGGGGTAGATGTGGAACACGCTCTGCTCCGCATCGCCTCCATAAGGCAACAGCACCAAGGGATTATCGATGTGCTGAGCATAGAGCCGGGCTGTCTGTCGCCGACTGTCGTTGTCGGCATCGAGGCGGCGCAACTTCACGCGCAGAACGGCGGCCTGCAACTCGTCGAGACGAGAGTTAAGCCCCCTGTATATATGATGATACTTGCGATCAGCCCCGTAGTTGGCAAGCGTGCGCACAAGTCCAGCGAGTTCGGCGGTGCTTGTAGTAACCGCTCCGCCATCGCCCAGTGCGCCGAGGTTCTTTCCGGGATAGAAGCTGAAAGCCGCCATCTCGCCCCAGCTGCCCACACGACGGCCGTCTACGGCTGCGCCATGGGCCTGGGCCGCATCCTCCAACACGGAGATGCCGTGACGTTCTGCCCAAGCACAGAGTTCGGGCATCGGCGCGGCATGGCCGTAGAGGTGGACGGGCACAACGGCACAAGTGCGCTCGGTACGTACCTTCTCAGCCTCGGTCACCGTGAGCAGCGCGCAGTTGTCCACGTCGGCAAAGACGGGCTGCAAACCTGCACGCGTCACGGCCTGCGCCGTGGCTACGAAGGTCATGTCGGGAACTATCACCTCCTGTCCGTCGCTCCACCCGTGAAATTTCTTCATGGCCTTGAGCGAGAGCGTGAGGGCGTCGAGTCCGTTGGCAACGCCGATGCAGTGCGCCGCCCCCGTGAACTCAGCAAACTCCTGTTCGAAGGCATGCGTTTCCTGTCCGTGCAGATACCAGCCGCTCTCGGCCACGCGTTGCAAGGCCAAGGGCAGTTCCGCGCCGAAGCTGCGGTTGATTTCTTTAAGGGGGAGGAAGGGGATCATGGGCGTCGTCTACATTAATATATATATGAAATTAGCGGTTCTCTTCGCGGGCTATCTGCCGAAACGTATCGTAGTCATTTATATAACCCTCGGGGTCGTAGCTGCCAGAGGCGAGGCAAAGGCAGACGGCATCGGCGGAGAAGTCGCTCAGTTCGCACCAGTAGAGAGGGGGAATGAGCAGCCCCACAGACGGGTCGGTGAGCGTGAAGGTGACGGGCGGGAGACTGCCGTTGTCCACCCTGACGCGAAACGTTCCTTTCACGGGTACGAGCAACTCCCAGCAGGTGCGGTGGGAGTGGCTGCCGCGTCGGGCCTGCGAGGGCACGTCCGTTATCCAGAACAAGCGTTCCACGGCGAAGGGGAGTCCCCCACCCTGCCCCAAAGTGCAGAGTGTGAGCAGTCCTCGCTCGTCGGGAAAGGAGGGCAACGGAAAGAGCAGATTATCGTAGGGATTATGGTGTTCTTCTTTCATCGGTTTTTCATGGCAATGGATACATGCGGGCGGCAGGCTCAGCAGATGACCTCGTCCATAGGCACGTCGAGCTCCGACACAGGGACTCGGTCGACCATCTGGCAGGGGAAGCAAATCCCCATCGTGTACACGTCTCGCAAGGAAGGAAGGGCGAGGAAGCGGTCGTAATAGCCGCGCCCACGACCAAGGCGGTGCCCCTCGCGGTCGAAAGCCACGCCGGGGACTACGACAAGGTCTATGCCCGTAGGTTCGCTGATAAGTTCGCCCGTAGGTTCACCTATGCCGAACGCCCCCGTCGTCAGGTTGTGTTCGCCGCGGTAGGCACTTACCTTCATCGTTCTGCCGGTCACCACGGGGAGGAGTATTTGTTTCTCTCGGCTCCACCGCTCTACGAACTCATGCGTGCGTACTTCGTCGGGGAGGGAGTGAAAGAGCAGGACGCACCTTGCCCGCTGGAATTGCTCCGTGCGTTCGAGGCGTTGAAGTGCCTGCTGCGAGAGTTCGGTTTTCTCGTCCTCGGTCAGGGCAGCTACTAACGCCTTTATATGTTTGCGAAGAGCGTCTTTTTCAAGCATACGGCAAGGGTTGTGTCCTCACGGCTCACAGCTGCGGGCTGCGCCACGGCAAAGTTGGCGCGCAGGAAAAGGGGCGGCTGGCAGATGGCGTTGAGACTGAGGAGGGAAGGACGTGTCCAATTTGTCGGGAACGTGGCAAACGCCTGGGGCTTCGCCTCGTCCTTCTGGGGGAACGACTTCCCGCTCAGCAATATGCCGACGGCGCGCTGCACGGCCTTGTCCGTCTGGTTGACGTATTCCGCCGCCTCACTGTCGTCGAGCACGTCGCCGATGATGGCCGACGACACGTAGGACTGTATCAGTTTGTGCGAACGTTGTATCATGAGGTTGCGGCGTTTCAGTCCATTGCGCTCGGCATAGGCCACGAAACCGCTCACCAGGTTTTTCTTTTGCAGGAAGGTCACCACGTCCTTCAAGCCTTGGCATTTGCCCAGTGCCTGACGGTTGTTGTCAACAAAGTCGTAGGCGTACTGGAAGAGCAGGCCGTTGAAGTAGGCGTCGCGGAAGTAGGACGTGATGCCCGTGGTGTCGCGCGGGATGAACACATCGGGCATGATACCGCCACCGCCGTAGACAGTGCGACCAAGGCGTGTCTTGAACTTCTCGCCCGTGGTGCGGATGCTGTCGGCGGAATAGTATTCGCCATGTTCGGCACGTAGCAGAAGGTCGGCTGCATAGTCCTCCTCATCGCCAGGCTTATAGGGCTTCTGCACGCAACGGCCGGCTGGCGTATAGTAGCGCGCCGTGGTGAGCCTCAGCATAGAGCCATCGGGAAACTCGATAGGCACCTGCACCAGTCCCTTGCCGAATGAGCGACGGCCAATGATGGTGCCGCGGTCGTTGTCCTGAATGGCACCGGCAAATATCTCGCTTGCCGAAGCCGACGTTTCGTCGACAAGCACCACGAGGGGAATGTTCTGATAAGCGCCGCGCCCATCGGTGCGATATTCCTTGCGGGGTGACTTGCGTCCCTTGGTGTAGACAATGAGGGAGTTTTTGGGCAGGAACTCGTTGGCAAGTTGCACAGCCGTTTCCATGTAGCCGCCTGGGTTGCCGCGGAGGTCAAGAATGAGTTTGCTGAAATCCTGCGACTGCAACTTAGTGAGCGCAGCCACGAACTCCGGATAGGTAGTGTCGCCGAAGCTCGTCACTCGTATATACCCCACGCCGGGCGCAGCCATATAGGCAGCATCAACCGTGCGGACGGGTACGTCGCCGCGCTTCACGCTGTACGACATGAGTTTTGACTTTCCCGCACGCTTAATGCCCAAGCGAGCCACCGAGCCTTTCGCTCCTTTGAGGCGACTCATTGCGCCATCGTTGGTGATGGTATCGCCCACGTATGCCTTGCCGTCAATGGTAACGATGCGGTCGCCAGCCTGCAAGCCCACGCTCTCGGAGGGACCGCCCTTAACCACCTTCACGATGCGGATAGTGTCGCGGTAGAGGGTGAACTGCACGCCTATGCCTGAGAAGCTGCCTTTGAGGTCCTGCATAGACTCCTCCACCTTCGAGGCGGAAATGTATGTAGAATGGGGGTCGAGTTCTTTAAGGATTTGCGGGAGCGACTCTTCCACCAGGTTGGGTATGTTGACCGTGTCGACGTACTGGTCGTCGATAAGGTGGAAGAGGTCGAGTATCTTGTTGCTCGAATTGTTGATGATGCTCAGGCGGTTTCCCGAAAAGTGATTGGCGAAGAAACTGCCCAGCAGTATGCCGACTACCACGCCCAGCGACACCATGAGGGGCATGAAGCGGTTTTTGTTGTGTTTGATCATTCTGTTTGCAAAGAATATGAGGGGGATAGAGGGCGACGCTTAGCCGAGGTCGGTGATGTGTACAATCTCGATGCCGGCCTCAGCAAGGAGGTCTATGCCGTCCGTCAGGCGGTAACTGCGGGCGTAGACCACGCGCTTGATGCCTGCCTGAATGATTAGTTTGGAACATTCGATGCACGGGGCATCGGTCACGTAGAGCGTTGCGCCGTCGGAGTTATTTCCCGAACGGGCTATCTTAGTAATGGCGTTGGCCTCAGCGTGAAGCACATACGGGAGGGTGAGTCCGTCCTCGCCTTCACACACGTTGGGGAAACCCGAGGGCGTGCCGTTGTAGCCGTCGCTAATAATCATCTTGTCCTTCACAATGAGTGCGCCCACCTGGCGGCGCGTGCAGTAGGAGTTTTCTGCCCAAATGCCCGCCATACGCAGGTAGCGACGGTCGAGCAGTTCTGATTTTGTCATGGTGTTGGCTTTGATTGTTTTTGTGGCTTCATGTGTTGTGTTTGCGCGGAGGGGCTGAACGCCTGTGGCTTACTTAATGCCGTCGCGCTGGAGGAGGGCTTTGAGCGTGGGCTCCTGGCCGCGGAAACGCTTGTAGAGCGTCATGGGGTGTTCCGTGCCGCCGCGTGAAAGGATGTTGTTGCGGAAGCTTGCCGCCACCTCGGTGTTGAATATGCCGTGCGCCTTGAACTGTGCAAAGGCGTCGGCATCGAGCACCTCTGCCCACTTATAGCTGTAATAGCCTGCCGCATAGCCGCCCGACATAATGTGACCAAACTGCACGGTCATGCAGCCTTCGGCCACCGACGGGAGAAGTTGCACGCGGCTCCAAGCCTTGTCCTCGAACGCCTTGACGCTGCCCTCGAACGGGGTGCGGAGCGTGTAGTAAGCCATATCGAGCAGTCCGAACGACACCTGTCGCATGCAAGCGTAAGCAGCCTGAAACGTGCGACTCTTGCGGATGCGTTCAATGTAGGCGGCGGGGAGTGGCTCGCCCGTCTGATAGTGGTTAGCAAATGTAGCCAAAAATTCGGGTTCCACTGCGTAGTTCTCCATAAATTGGGAAGGCAGTTCCACAAAATCCCAGTAGACCGACGTACCGCTCAGAGCGGCGTAGCGCGTCATGGCGAAGATGCCGTGAAGGGCGTGGCCGAACTCGTGGAGGAACGTCTGCACCTCGCCAAGGGTGAGCAGGGCGGGTTTGTCGGTTGTGGGCTTGGTAAAGTTTGTCGTCACGCTCACCACGGGGCGCACGGAGTTGAGGGGAGTTACCTCTACGCTCTCCTCGCTGTCGCAGTGTTCGGCACGGTAGTCCGTCATCCACGCGCCGCCCTTCTTGCTGGCACGGGGGAAGAAGTCGAGGAAGAGGACGGCGAGGAAGCGGTGCTGCTCGTCGTACACGTTGTAGGCGGTCACGTCGTCCTGATAAACGGCGATGCGCTTGTTTTCCTCGAACGTCACGCCGTAGAGACGATGGGCCAGGCCAAACACGCCCTGTTTCACTCGGGAGAGTTCAAAGTAAGGGCGGAGCATATCGGGGTCGTAGTCGTAGAGCTGCTTCTTGAGCTTTTGGCTGTAATAGGAGAAATCCCAGGGCTGCAATACGAAGTCGTCGCCTTCCGCTGTCTTAGCGAGGGCAGCCACTTCTGCCACCTCGGCCTTAGCTCGGTCAAGGTAGTTATCGATTAGGTCGTCGAGCAGGGCGTACACGTTGCGGGCGTTCTCTGCCATGCGGCGTTTCAGTGCATATTCGGCATAGTCGGTGTAGCCAAGGAGCTGGGCCACCTCGCGACGCAGATTGACGATGTGCTGCACAATGCCAAAGTTGCAGTTGGCGTTGTCCTTCGCCGCACGACTGTTATAGGCTTTGTAGAGTGTTTCGCGGTGGTTGCGACAGTCGGCGTACATCATAAACGGCCCGTAGCTCGGTGCATGGAGCGTAAACACCCACCCTTCAAGTCCTCTGCTGCGTGCCTCCTCGGCAGCGGCTTGGCGGTGAATTTCAGGGAGTCCGCTGAGCTCGTCCTCGTTGGTTATGTGCAGGATGAAACTGTTGGTTTCTTTCAGCACGTTTTGGGAGAAGAGGAGCGTCTGCTCGGAGAGCTGCTTGGTGAGTTCGCGGAACTTTTCCTTGTCGGCGGCATTGAGCGTAGCACCAGAGCGTTCAAAACTCTCGTATAGCTTGTCGAGGAGCATCTTGTCCTCGCCAGTGAGCTGCTGCCCTTCGTGGTCGCGCACATACCTGACGCGTTCAAAGAGCTGCTCGTTGAGCATGATGTTGTTGCCGTGTTCGGAAAGGGCGGGCGCCATCTCGTTGGCCAGTGCGTCGAGTTCGTCGCTCGTCTCTGCGCTGAGCAGGTTATACATTGCGGCCGTGGCACGTTCAAGGGCGGCGCCGCTCTCTGACAGTGCCACCACGGTGTTGCGGAACGTCGGCGTCTGGGGGTTGGCAGTGATGGCTGCCACTTCGTCTGCCTCTTCTTTCATTCCTTGCTCAATGGCGTGGCGGATAATCTGCACGGGATCGTCGCCCTCGGCTACGGCGTTGAGGTTGAACGTTTCGGGGGATTGTATGTATTCAGCCCATTCCTTGTCAGTAAGGAGCTGCGACTTCACGAAATCTGTGAGCATGTTTGCTTGTGTTTGGGGGGATTATGTGGAATATATTTGACAGCGTCGACTGCCTACTTGCTGAGCAGTCCGTCGAGTTCGGCAAATTTTGCGCCTCGGTTGAGCGCGAGGTACACCTTATAGAGGAGCGGTGCCCAGAGCTTTTGTTCGTCGGGACAACGGCTGCGGTAGGTTTCGAGGTCGGCTTCGGCCAGTTTGTATATCTGTTGGCGTTTCTCGAAGGCGGATTTGTAGGCGCGCGAGTTGACTTTCGCTGGCATAGCAAAGGCTTCGGCCTGCGCCACGTGCGAGGCTCCGGAATAGTAATAGGCTTGTGCGTTGGCTGAGTCGAGACGCATCACCTGCGAGGCACTGACCACGCAACTGTCGTAGCGCTGCAATTCGTAGCAGGCCACGCAACTGGCATAGTAGGCCATGGCTGACAGACTGTCCACCGCAAGTTGGCGTGAGACCAGGCGGAGTGTTTCATCGTACTGCCGCTTGGTGTTGTAATAGTCGGCCAAACGGGTAAAGAAGAGGGCGTCCTTGGGATACTCCTGCCAACCCTGCACGAGCAGGCTTTGGTAGGCGGCATCGTCCTCCTGGGCCTGGGCGGTAAGGATTAGGGCTTTCAGCACTGCCGGACGGGCGGCGTTCATTCGGAGGGCAAGACTGTCGTAACGATGCACGGCTGGGTAGTCCTTCACCTCGTAGGCACTCATCACGTACATCGCGGCGTAGGTGGTGTCGGTCGTTGCAGTCAGGGCTGCCTTTTTGCCGAGGGGAGCGGCGGGGAGTTGCAAAGCCATGTCGAGGTAGGTCATGGCTTGGGCATAGTCTTTCTTGTAGTAATAGTAGCGTGAAGCGGCGAGGATGTTGGGGTAGTAACGCTTGGCGAGTTCAATGGTAAGCCGTTCCTGCCGGGGCTTTTTCCCTTTCTCTTGCAGGGTACGGTTCTCGATGGAGTCCACGCGCTGGGCCTCGCAGAGTATCTGCCGCGTAGTGGTGAAAAGGGCGGCGGTGTCGCACGCCTGTTTTAGGTAAATCTTTACGTTCTCTGCGTCGTTGAGTCCGCGGTTGGCCTCAATGCTGTAAAGGCAGAGTTTCAGGTTGTCGCGGTAGAGCGAGTCGGCTCGTAGCTTCGCCACCTGCGTGAGGGTTTCCTTATAGTTCTTTTGTTTCAATGCCTCGGCCGCTGGCTTCAGCGCTTTCTGCGCGGCGCAGGGGAGCGACAGGACGAGACATATATATATAAGGAGTCGTTTCATGAAAAATGTATGTTACTGGTTGATGCGGCCGCAGGGTGCGCCCTTGTGGGTAGGCGTCTACGGCATTATTGAGCAATAGAGCACTCCGTCTGCCGAAATGCTCTATTGCTTTCTGATGGTCAGGGATTGCTGTCCCTGGGGCTACGACTTACTGCTGCGATGCGCTGTTGGCGGCATCGAGGAGTGCGTCCATTTCCTTGGCTTTCTCCGTGTTTCCCAAGGCGCTGTAAATCATCTGGAGCGAGGGTGCCCAACGCTTCACGTCGTCCGGAGCGAGTTCGCGCACACGGGTCATGCATTGCAGGGCATTCTCGTAGTAGCTCTTGGCGTATTTCAGCTCTTTCTCGTAGATGGCTTTCTCCTTCTGGTACGAACCGTCGGATGCCTTACCGGTGATGCGGCGGTTGGTACCGACGTACTTAAACTTGGAGGGAGTGGCGTGGGTCTGGTCGTAGATGTCGTTGATGTAGGCCGTACCCTTGTTGTAGAGGGCTTCCTTGAAGTCGGGGTCGATAGCGAGTGCCTTGTCGCAACTCTCCACGGTGGCCTTGTAGTCCTTCTTCACGTTCAGCTCAATAGCGGCCTTCATGTACCAAGCCATTTTGCTGTTGGGGTTTTCCTGTACAAGCTGCTCGGAGAGTGCCGTAGCCTCGTCCACCTTGTTGCTCTGCATGTAGTAGTAGATGAGGTTCTGCATGAAGCTTTCCTTGCCTGTTTTCTCGTAGGCCTCAACGATTGCCTTCTGCCACGATGCAGAGTCCTTCTTCTCGCCGTAAGCGTTGATCTTGATGAGGAAAAGGTCGTGCAGGTTGGTGGAGTCGGTGATCACCTTGATGGCTTCGTCACAGCTCTTGATGGCCTTGTCGTAGTTCTTCAAGTAGTAGTTTTGCAGGGCCAGGTTGAAGCGGGCCAGACTGTAATACTTGGAGTTTGCCTTGTAGATGGAGTCGGCCTCAGCCTGGGTGAAGGCGGGACTCGTACCGGGCAGGTCGACGTACTTCTGGAAGTAGTCAAGGCTCTCCTGCTTCTTGCCCATACCGTCCATGAAGGTGGCGCAGTTGTAGTAGTAGGTGAGCATCTGCAACACGCCGTACTTCGTCTGCATCGAGATGAAGAGGTCTTCCTTCACCTTGCCCTTGGCGTTGGGCTGCTTGTTGTAGAAGGCGGCCTGACCGAACGATTCCGTAGCCACGTCAACGCGCTTGCAGAACTGCAAGGTGTCGAAAGGAATGCCCGAGGAGGCGTTCGTCAGGATGGGGTTGAGGAGTTTGCCCTGCAAGTTGGCGTTCTGCAAGTAGAGCAGAGCCAGTTTTTCGGGCTTGTTGTCTTCCTTGGCCTTGGCAATGTCGCCCTCGAGCTGTGTCTCAGCGTCGGAGAGGAGTTTCTGGGCGGCAGCGTACGACTCAGAGTCGCGCTTACCAAGGAGGTTGTCGGCTCGGCGCACCATGTCGTTGGCTTTGTATGAGCCAATGTGCTGGTCGGACTGGGCGTTGGCTGTGCCAATGCTTGCAAGAAGCACAGCCGCAAACAAAAATAACTTTTTCATGTCATTTCTTTTTTCAGTAACCTTATGCGAATTGGGACGGGCAAGGGGGCTGCGTTTTCTCTTGTGGCAGCCCCCAGCTTGCCGTCCGTGTCTCTGTTTTATTCTTCGGTGCCTTCCTGGGGAGTTTCAGCAGCGGGCTGAGCGTCGACAGCGGGTGCGTCGCCCTCAGGCTGTTCCGTGGCTTCGCCTTCTGCCTCTTCCTCGTCGTCGGTGGGCACGAGGCAAACGCTCGATATGGAGTCGTTGCGCTTTTTAAGGTCAATGAGGCGCGTACCCTGTGCCACGCGGCCAAGGATGCTCACGTCGGTCATGCGCAGACGAATGGTGATGCCGCTCTTATTGATGATCATGAGATCTTCATCGTCGGTCACGGCCTTGATGGCTACCACCTTGCCTGTTTCCTCGGTGATGTTGAGCGTCTTCACGCCCTTACCGCCGCGGTTGGTCACGCGGTAATCGTCCACACGCGAACGTTTGCCCTTGCCGTGCTCGCTGACAACGAGCACCGTCTCCTTTTCGGGGTCGTTCACGCAGATCATGCCTACTACCTCGTCGGTTCCGTCTTCGTCCAGACGCATACCGCGCACACCAGTGGCGGTACGTCCCATGGCACGAACGGTGTTCTCGTTGAAGCGGATGGCACGGCCGTTGCGGTTGGCGATGATTATCTCGTCGGAGCCGTTGGTCAGCACCACGCTCACCACCTTGTCGTCCTCGCGGATGTTGATGGCGTTCACGCCGTTGGCACGCGGACGGGAGTAGTCGGTGAGGCAGGTCTTCTTGATGATGCCCTGCTTGGTGCAGAACATAACGTAGTGCGAGCTGCAGAAGTCGGCGTCTGCCAACTTGCGGATGTGCAGACAGGCGTTGATGCTGTCGTCGGGCTCAATGTTGAGCATGTTCTGAATGGCGCGTCCCTTGGCGTTCTTTGCGCCTTCGGGAATTTCGTACACCTTGAGCCAGTAGCAACGTCCCTTTGCCGTGAAGAAGAGCATGGTGTTGTGCATCGTGGCGTGGTAGATGTACTCAATAAAGTCGGAGTCGCGCGTGCTGCCGCCCTTTGCGCCAACGCCGCCGCGGCCTTGTGCGCGGAACTCGTTGAGCGGTGTGCGCTTGATGTAGCCGAGGTGTGAGATGGTGATGACCACTTCGTCGTCGGCATAGAAGTCTTCGGGGTTGAACTCTGTGGATGACAGGCAGATTTCCGTGCGACGGGGGTCGCCAAACTTCTCCTTCACCTCGATGAGTTCGTCCTTGATTACCTTGCGGCAGAGTTCGTCGTCGCTAAGTATCTGCTCGTAGTAGGCAATGCGGCGTTCTATCTCTTCGTACTCCTCGTGGAGCTTCTCCTGCTGTATGTTGGTGAGCTGAGCCAGACGCATGTCGACGATGGCCTTTGCCTGAATGTCGTCCAAGCCGAAGCGTTCCTTCAATGCCTCGATGGCTGCCTGCGGCGTCTTCGAGGCGCGGATGAGGCGCACCACTTCGTCGATGTTGTCGGAGGCAATGATGAGGCCTTCGAGGATGTGTGCGCGTTCCTGTGCCTTGCGCAGGTCGTAGTTTGTGCGGCGAATCACCACCTCGTGGCGGTGTTCCACAAAGTAGCGTATGCAGTCTTTGAGCGTGAGCAAACGGGGCGCGCCGTGCACAAGGGCAATGCAGTTCACGGCAAACGACGTTTGCAGCGCAGTCATCTTGAAGAGTTTGTTGAGCACCACGTTGGCGTTGAAGTCGCGCTTCACGTCAATCACGATGCGCATACCTTCCTTGTCACTCTCGTCGTTGACGTTGGAGATGCCCTCAATGCGCTTCTCGGCAGCGAGCTGGCCGATAAACTTAACGAGCTCTTCCTTGTTGAGTCCGTAGGGGAGTTCAGACACTACGATGGTGTCGTGCTGGGGACCGCTCTCAATGTCGGTCTTGGCACGCATAATCACGCGGCCACGGCCTGTTTCGTAGGCACTGCGCACGCCCTGCAAACCCATGATGTAGCCGCCAGTGGGGAAGTCGGGGGCTTTGATGTACTGCATGAGTTCGTCGGTCGTAATGTCCGGGTTATCAATGTAGGCCACACAGCCGTCGATCACCTCACCCAGGTTGTGCGTGGGCACATTCGTGGCCATGCCGACAGCAATACCGCTGGCGCCGTTGACGAGGAAGTTGGGGATACGCGTAGGCATCACGCTGGGTTCGTCGCGCGTGTTGTCGAAGTTGCGATCCATGTCCACCGTTTCCTTATCGATGTCCTCCATCATAGCCTCACCCTCGGGCGAGAGGCGGGCTTCGGTGTAACGCATAGCGGCTGCGGAGTCGCCGTCCATCGAACCGAAGTTACCCTGACCCTCTACGAGCGTGTAGCGCATATTCCAGGGCTGGGCCAAACGAACCAGCGCACCGTACACAGAGCTATCGCCGTGGGGGTGGTACTTACCGAGCACGTCGCCGACCACGCGGGCTGACTTTCTTGTGGGCTTGTTGTGGGTGATGCCGAGCTCCATCATATCGTAGAGGATACGGCGGTGAACGGGCTTGAAGCCGTCGCGCACATCGGGCAGGGCGCGGGCTACAATTACAGACATTGAATAGTCAATATACGAGGACTTCATCTCTTCCTCGATATTGACTTTTATTATTCTGTCTTCTTCGTCAATCATTTGTGGATAGTCTTATGTTTTTTATTTGTTCCTATTAGCAGCAAAATTAAGACTTTCTTCGCGTTCAGAGAAAAACGCCGGGGGCATTTCCGCCCCGTTTTTACACAAAAAACGAGCGCAAAGGGCTTTTTAAGGCTCTCTACGCTCATTAGGGGGTATTTGCCGACTGTAAAAACACGCAGGGCGGCAGCTGCACAAAACTGCCTGAGAGGGAAAATATGGCGCCTGCTCCGAACGACATGCCAGGTAGTGAAAACTATCCCTGCGCCCGTAAAAATTATCCCTGCCCTGGTTAAAATCCTCCCTGGGAGGACTCGAGTCCTCCC
>CAVKGN010000051.1:0-13706 GCA_963655595.1 uncultured Oscillospiraceae bacterium | reverse complement strand
CAAACGAGCGCTTTGTGCGACGCTTCGAGTGAGAAACGTTGTTGCCAATCATGGCTTTCTTTCCTGTAATTTGACAAATCTTAGACATTGCTTTCGCTTTGTTTCTTTTTGAGTATAGGATTGTAGTGGCGTTCGTGCAAGTCCCTTGCCGGGTTTCAGGCTTTGTTGTTGCGTAATCTTGGGGTGGTTTCCTTAAATTGACCGGTGTTGCATCAAGAAAGGAGACATGCTACCACTTACGAGGTGCAAAAGTAGGCATTTTTCATTCGGCGGCAAAGGCTTCGCACTCTTTTTCAGTCATTTTCCGCTAAAAAGGTGCTTCAAGCGGTCTGCGAGCCGACGTGTGAAAGGCTGTGACGGACGGGGGCTAAATGTTTTCAAGCCGATGGATGAAAATGTTTCCGCGAGAGAAGCGCAGGGCACCCTTTTCGCTGAGTTGGCCGAGCATTTGCGACACGCGCAGACGAGTTGTACCGAGTTCTTCGGCAAGGTCGGTCATTTTGATGCGCAGGAATTTTTCGCCGATAAGCCGCACGCTGCGTTGCTGAAGGAACAGGCGGAAACGCGCCTGCAAGTCGCTTGGTTGCTTCACCCAGAGCCACTTGCGGCTGTTCTGCACACGGGTGCTTAGCTGGTTGTAAAAGTTTATCTGGAACGTGGGATAACGTTGTAGCAATACGCGCACGCTTTGCTTGTCAATGGTTACCATCTGCACGGTGGTGAGTGCGCGCAAGGAGTGGGTGTAGCGGTTGTGCAACCCGAAGAGATTCTCCATCTCCACCACGAAAGGGGCGTGCAGGCGCTCTCTATATAAATAGGTGTGGTCGGGGCTTTCGGTTTCGGCCTCCACCTCTCCGTTGAGCACCAAGCAGAGATGCTCCACCTCCGTACCGCGTTCAATCATCACGGCACGGGGCTTGAACGTGTGGAAGTCGAGGGGCGTATGCTCCACGATGTCGAGGAAGTCGAGCCGGCTGAACCCCTGAAAAAGCGACACGTTGAGGAGTTTGCCCGAGAAAGTGTTCACCATGGCTCCTATTTGGGTGCTTCGCTACTTGCGGTTTGTGTACGTTTTCAGCCGTCCGCGTTCGTCGGCATAGATCAGGAAGACTTTTATTTCCTTATGTTGTTCAAGTACTTGCTTGGCCTTGTCGAGTCCCAGCACCATGAAGGCCGTGGCAAAGGCGTCAGCCGTGGCGCAGTCGGGGGCAATCACCGTAGCCGAGAGGAGCGAGTGCTGCACAGGTGCGCCGGTACGTGGGTCTATGGTGTGGGCGTATTTTCGTCCGTTGTGTTCGTAGAAGTTGTGGTAGTTGCCGCTCGTGGCGAGGGCAGCGTTTTCAAGGCTCAGCACCGTCTGCAATTCGCCGGCGTGGGCTGAACCATCCTCCACGGGCTTGCTCACCCCTATCTGCCAGGGCTTTCCCTCAGGGTTGCGTCCTTTGGTAACAACCTCGCCACCTATTTCCACCATGAAGTTGCGCACGCCGTGTTCGGTCAGCACCTTTGCCGCGCGGTCCACGCCGTAACCTTTGGCAATGGCTCCGCAGTCCACCATCACACGGGGATCGTCCTTGCGGAGCAGGCTGTCGGCAGTGAGCGTAACGTGGTGGAAACCTACAAACTGGCGCAGGGAGTCCACCTCGTGCTGTGTGGGGAACTGTCCGTGCTTAAAGCCGAAGCCCCAGGCATTGACGAGGGGCATCACCGTCACGTCGAACGCGCCGCCCGTGGCCTCGCTTACGCTCATAGCCTTTTGTAGCACTTCGTAGAGCATGGCGTCGGTACGCTGCGATCGACCGGCGTTGATAGCCGAGAGTGTACTTTGCTGGTTAAACACGGACATGCTTGCGTCCACGCGGTGGAGTTCGGCAAGCAGGGCGCTGTCGAGCGTCTCCGTGCTTTCGTATTTAATGTGGTAGGTTGTGCCGAATATCGAGCCCTCTGCCGTGCGGAGGGTTGCCGTACCTCTGCCGCGCACAATCCATATTGTGGCCACAATCAGGAACAGGAGGAACACGCCTCCTGCTATGCGTTTCTTGTTCATATATCGAATATCACGTTAAACGTTCCGCCAAGCACATGTCCCTCGTTCTTGCCGTAACCAGGCACGTACCAGGAGTTGTCCACTGCGGTTCGTTTGTTGTAAAGCCTCACCTTGTAGCGGAATGTCCACCCCAGGTGGAGAATGCCCCACACCTTGGCTTCAAGCCCGAACACGCCCTCGCACCAGTGATTCGTGCCGCGCACGCCTGTATAGGCAAAGGGGACGCTCGTGCCGTATATGCCGTCGACAATATCGGGACCATCCACGTCGAACTTATAGGTGGTGAAGCCGTAGCGCAGACCTACGAAGATGCGCCCCAAGGCGCGTGGATTCTTTGCAACGTTGTAGTCCAAGCCTATGCGGTAGTAGGGCGAATGTACACGGTAGTGCAGGTTGGTGGTCTCGTTGGTGTGATTGCTCACGCCCATACCCATTTCGAACGTGGGGAAGAAGCGCCCCTTCATGTTGATGCGCGCCGCCGCCTCGTACTGTCCGTAGGGGGTGAACGAGGCAAGCACCAATCCGCAGAGGTCGGCCGACACGCTCACCCCGGCCAGCAGGGGCAGGGGCTTCGCAGCGGCAAGGGCGGCTGCCGCTTCCTCGGGCGAACTGTACTGTACGCCTTTCACCTTTGCGTCGCCGTTCGGCTGTGCTGCCGGCGCTTTGTCCGCACGCATGGTGTCGGCCATGAGCCGAGGCGTTTGGGCCTTTGCCGTCACGAACGTAAGACTAAGGGCGAGCAGTAGTACGAAGGAATATGCGGATGTTTTCAACGTCATCGTAGTTTACAATGGATCGCACGAGCGACACGCTGTCGACCGTAAGGGGCATATCGCTCACGTCGTGGCTGGTAGCTCTCACGCTGGTGATGGTGTGGAACACGGAGGCGGGACAGTCGAGCGATTCGAAGTGGGGCTGCAACGTGTGGGTGATAAACAGGGTGTCCACCGCCTCTTGCCCCTGCTCGTTGGACAGGTGCAGCAGCAACGTGTCGCGTTCGCCGCCTTCTTTCAAGGGGAGCAGAAACTCGCTCACGCCGCTTGCTTTGTTGAGCAACACGGTGTCGAGTCCCGCGGGCGTCACGGTGAGTTCATCGGTCAGCGTATAGGAGCTCTTCGTGTCGGCGGAATAGAGGTTACACTGCATACGCACCACGTTGTCGAGCGGACAGTCTATATTTGAACAGGCTGCCGCAAACAGCACGGCTATGAGGGCCATGCCAGCTTGGCAGAGCCTCTTAGCACACAGACAATGCATTATGTGGGGAAAGCGCACAGCGTTTTTCATGTTTCGTGTAGTGGCTGCCGCAGCGTCATGCCGGTGCAGCGTCTCAGATTTCCTTTTCTATTTGATAATCGTTTCGTCCGGCGGCGTTGCGACTAACCAACTCGCCCAGGAAGCCTGCCACAAACAGCTGTGTGCCGAGGATCATCATCGTAAGGGCAATGTAGAAGTAGGGATTGTTTGTCACGAGCTGGGCAGGCTCGTTGCTGTACAGATGCACGAGCTTAACTGCACCCACTACCACGCAAGCCACAAAACCGAGGAAAAACATAACGGAACCGAGGAAACCGAACACATGCATCGGTTTCAGGCCAAAGCTGTTGAGGAACCACAGGGAGAGAAGGTCGAGGTAGCCGTTGACAAAGCGGTTAAGGCCGCCAAACTTGGTCTTACCGAACTTACGGGCTTGGTGGTGCACCACCTTCTCGCCGATACGGGCAAAACCAGCGTTCTTGGCAAGGTAGGGGATGTAGCGGTGCATTTCGCCGTACACCTCGATGTTTTTCACCACCTCGTTGCGGTAGGCTTTCAGGCCGCAGTTGAAGTCGTGCAGGTTGTGAATACCGCTCACCTTGCGCGCCGTGGCGTTGAAGAGCTTCGTGGGAATGGTCTTCGACAGGGGGTCGTAGCGTTTTTGCTTGTAGCCAGACACGAGGTCATAGCCGTCCTCTGTAATCATGCGGTACAGTTCGGGAATTTCGTCGGGGGAGTCTTGAAGGTCAGCGTCCATCGTAATCACTACCCTACCCTGCGCCAAACGGAAGCCGCAGAACAGTGCGGGACTCTTGCCATAGTTGCGGCGAAACTTGATACCGTGGACGTGCGGATCCTCTGCCGCGAAACCTTCTATCACGTCCCACGACGTGTCGGTGCTGCCGTCGTTGACGAAGATCACCTCAAACGTAAAATGGTGTGCCTCCATCACGCGCTTAATCCACGCGTAGAGCTCAGGAAGACTCTCTGCCTCGTTATAGAGGGGCACAACCACGGATATGTCGTATTTGTAATTCATCTTTCTCCTTTATATATAATGTGTATTTCCTATTATTCTCCTGCCCGCTCCCGTCAACTGCGGCGGCACACAAGACCTATCACCGCTGCTATCAGCGGACCGAACACCAGGGCGCAATAGAGCGACATGGCTGCGTAGGTGGCTGCCCCGATGGAGCGGAGTGCGTCGGCAAGTCCCTGTACTCCCTCTCCGCCAGTCATACGCATGATTTCGGAGTTCATACCCGACTGCTGCAAGTACTCTTTCATTTCGGGCGTGTCGATGGATCGTGCGTACTCAGCGAAGATTACTCCGTTGTCGAAGTATTGCAGGTAGACGAACGTGACAAGTGCCACCCAAACCGAGGCGTAGAACCCCGTGAAGAGCGAGTGAAGGAAACCGCTGAGAAACGTAAAACGGCCGCCAACACCCACCAGTTCGTTGCGGAAACGCATTGTCTGCCAAGCTGCAAGCACGGGGCTACCCAGCAACATCACGCCAAAGAGCGTAGAAAAGAACGGCACGGTAAACGACCACTTGAACACCACGAGCGAAAGCACGCCGAAAAGTCCAAGCACCACGCCACACTGCATCGCACTGGCGTTGAGTTCCTTCACTATTGAGTTTTTCTGCATGAAAAGGGACTTTATCAAAAACCTTGCAAACTTACAAAAAATCGCACATTCTCACGGGATTTGCCGACACATTGGGGCGGCGCGCCATCGTTTTTGCCCCCTCCCACCCCCAAGGAAGTCGTCGTTTGTCGTACGGTGGACACACGGCAGTCGTACGGGTGACATGTGTTCATCGTACGAGTGACACACGGACATCGTACGATGAACGAGGACTATATCGGGAGTTGGGGCTACGAGGCCGCGGGCTGTGGGGGAATGGGAAAGAGATTGCGTGGGCGGAATGGTTTGGATCAGACAGGGAGCGGGGAAATATGAAATTTGAAAAAGAAAGAGTTTCGCTGAAAAATTCGTAAGTTTGCAAAAATTGCCATTTTCCGCCCCTATGGCCGTACTTTGGGCACGGCGGAAAGGCCTCAAACGCGATTACCCATGAATTTTTTCAGCATTTTCTCGAAGAAAGAAAAGAAAGAAGTGCTCGACGCCGGACTCGAAAAGACCAAAACGAGTATGTTCGGCAAGTTGGCGCGTGCCATTGCCGGCAAGAGCAAGGTGGACGATGAGGTGCTCGACCAGCTCGAGGAGATTCTGATTACCTCCGACGTGGGTACCGACACCACTATCGACATCATACACCGCATAGAGGAACGCGTGGCGCGCGACAAGTACGTTAGCACTGCCGAGCTCCACACTATCCTGAAGGAGGAAATAGGCGCACTGCTCACCCTGAGCGGCAACGACGAGGAAGGGGGCTTTGAAATTCCCGAGGGAAAGAAGCCTTACATTATCATGGTTGTCGGCGTGAACGGAGTGGGCAAAACAACCACCATCGGCAAGCTGGCCTACCAGTTCAAGCAGAGCGGACTGAAAGTGGTGCTTGGCGCAGCCGACACCTTCCGTGCGGCAGCCGTAGAACAGCTCGTCATTTGGGGCGAACGCGTGGGTGTGCCCGTGGTGAAGCAGCAAATGGGCAGCGATCCAGCCAGTGTGGCCTACGACACGGTTAGTTCCGCAAAGGCGCAAGACGCCGACGTGGTGATTATCGACACCGCCGGCCGCCTGCACAACAAGGTGGGACTGATGAACGAGTTGACGAAGATAAAGAAGGTAATGCAGAAGGTGGTGCCCGACGCCCCCGACGAGATACTCCTCGTGTTGGACGGCAGCACGGGGCAGAACGCCTACGAACAAGCCAAGCAGTTTATCAAAGCTACGGACGTGACGGCGCTGGCCATCACCAAACTCGACGGCACTGCCAAGGGCGGCGTGGTAATCGGCATCTCGCACCAGCTGAAAGTGCCTGTGAAGTACATCGGTCTGGGCGAAAAGATGACAGACCTCCAGCCGTTCAACAGCCAAGAGTTCGTCAATTCACTGTTTGAGGGCACAAGCCTCTAACCCCCTATTCACACACGTCTGCACAACACACTCCATCATGCACAATACTGCGCGCACTGCGCTCCGCCACGTCGACATAATCACCATGGGCTGTTCGAAGAACCTTGTGGACTCCGAAAAGCTCCTTAACATGTTCCTGGAACACGGTTTCGAGGTGCACCATAACCCCGAAGAGACTCACGGCGACATTGCCGTCATCAACACCTGCGGCTTCATCGCCTCAGCCAAGGAGGAGAGCATCAACGAAATCCTCGCTCTGTGCGAACAGAAGACGGACGGGCAGTTGAAACGCGTATTCGTCATGGGCTGTCTGTCAGAACGCTACATGGACGAGCTGCGCGAGGAGATTCCCGAAGTGGATAAGTTCTACGGGAAATTCAATTGGAAGGAACTTCTCAACGACCTGAAAGAGGAGTTTGCCCTGCCCGCACAGCCCCACGCACAAGCCATCACCACGCCCTCGCACTACGCCTATCTGAAAATATCCGAGGGCTGCGACCGCAAATGCGCCTACTGCGCCATCCCCATTATCACGGGAGCGCACAAGAGCCGTCCGGTGGAGGACATTCTCTCCGAGGTGCGCACGCTCGTGGCGCAGGGCGTTAAGGAGTTCCAAGTGATTGCGCAGGAACTCACCTACTACGGCATCGACCTCTACCACAAGCAAATGTTGCCGAGCCTCATCGAACAGATGGCGGCGATACCCGGCGTGGAGTGGATAAGGCTTCACTACGCCTACCCCACGCACTTCCCGATGGACTTGCTGCGCGTGATGCGCGAGAACGACAACGTTTGCAACTACATAGACATTGCCCTGCAACACATCTCAGACAACATGCTGAGCCGCATGCAGCGACACATCACCAAGGCTGAGACGCTCCAGCTGCTCAGCGACATGAGACGCGAGGTGCCGGGCATCTGCATCCGTACCACGCTCATGGTGGGCTTCCCCGGCGAAACGGACGAGGACTTCCAGGAACTGCTCGAGTTTGTACGTTCTGCCCGCTTCGACCGCATGGGGGCATTCGCTTACAGCGAGGAGGATGGCACTTACGCCGCCGAGCACTACGAGGACGACGTGCCTGAGGACGTGAAACAGCAACGACTCGACCGCCTTATGCTCCTTCAGGAGGACATTGCCGCGGAACTTTCCGAGGCCAAGGTGGGTCAGACGCTCCGCGTGATAATTGACCGCCAAGAGGGCGATTACTTCATCGGTCGCACCGAGGCAGACTCCCCCGAGGTGGACTGCGAGGTACTCATTCAGCGCGACGAGGACAAGCCGCTCACCATTGGCCAGTTCTACCAGGCTGAGGTGACAAGCTGCGAGGAGTTCGATCTCTACGCCACCGTGGCTGACTGATGGGGAGAAAAGCATAAACAAAAGCACACACACCATTCCGTGAACAACAAAGACTTTATCACATCGCTTGCCGTACGCGCAGGGCTTAATGCCAAGGACACCCAGAAGTGGGTGAATGGCCTCGTGGCCGACATGGCCGAACAGCTCGACGACAGCACGCAGCTCACCATACAGGGTTTCGGCACGTTCGAAGTGAAGAAGAAGATGGAACGCGTCGTTGTGAACCCCGCCACCAAGCAGCGCAAGCTCATCCCCCCAAAACTTGTGCTGGCGTTCAAACCGGGCGCCACGCTCAAGGAGAAAATGAAGTAAGCCGACACGGCCACGGGAAACGCAGCCGACAAACGCGCCACTTATGAAACAGAAACTCACCCTATCCGATTTTGCCAACTTGCTCTCACAGCGCGAAGGCGTAGGCAGACGCGAAGCCGAACTCTTCGTGCGGGCATTCTTTGACCTTATTGAAAACGGGTTGGAGCAGGACAAGCTTGTGAAAATCAAGGGACTTGGCACGTTTAAGCTTGTCAACGTGAGCGAGCGCGAAAGCGTCAACATCAACACGGGCGAGCGTTTCCAGATAAGCGGTCACACCAAGGTGACCTTTACCCCGGACAACTCTATGAAGGAACTCGTGAACCGTCCGTTTGCCCATTTCGAAGCCATTGAGCTCAATGAGGAGACCGACACGAGCGAGTTTGACGAGATAGACGAGGAAATGCGCGAGGCCGAAGAGGCTGAAGAGAACGCCGAAGCGGAAGAAACGCAGGACGAAGGTGAGGCTGCTCCCACCGAGGAGGAAACGAGTCCCACCGAGGAGGACACAACTCCTGCCCCGATGGAGGAAAACGACGAGCCAGAGGAAGTGCCCGATGTACAGGTTACTGCCCCCGAGCCGCTACTCACTTCCGACACGCCGACTGAGCAGGAAGAACCGCTGCCCCTTACCCAGCCCACACCGAGCGAGCAAAGCAAGCCGACAGCCGACGAGGACATCGTGGTGACCTCCCCCACCCCCATCAGCGCGCAGGCGGAACAAGCCCCCACGTCCGAACAACCGACTGCCGCCGAAACGATGGAGCAGCGCACAAGTACGGCCGGGAACACCAGCAACACAGGCGGCGGCTACGTGTACCAGCCCGTTCCGCTCCCCAAGAAGCGCAACGTATGGAAGGCGGTGGCCTTTGCACTCGCCACGATTATCCTGATGGCACTGAGCTATTTTGCCGGATATTACCGCATGCTCTGCCCCACCTGCCACGAGGAGGAAATCATAATGGACACGCTCGAAGCACAGTCCCTCCCCGCCACTCCCCCCGACACCGCTGCCTCAGCCACGACGGAGGAGAAAGCCGACACGGCAAAGCCCGCCCCCAAAGAGAACGCGGACACCGCCACACAGGCCGCCCCCGCGAAATCTGCGCCGCAGCCAAAGGAAGAGTCTAAGCCAGCTGAATCCCCGAAACGCCCCGCTACGCACACCGTTGCCAAGGGCGACAACGTTTACCGCATAGCCCGCAAATACTACGGCAACGACAGCTACGCCGAACGCATTATTAAGGCAAACAACCTTAAAGACGCCAACACCATCACCGTTGGCTCGAAACTCATTCTCCCTTAAACGAGCGTACGGCAAAGACAAAAATATTTTTCAGCGACATAACGTTCTGAAAAATAACGACTTCACGTCTTTCACACCTCATCGCACACTTTTAACAAGTAGAAAAACGCACCGACGCACGCTCCCAAAGTGGAGCGAAAGGACTACCTTTGCAACAATGATTGAACTCTCCCGACATATTGAAAGTCTGTTGTTGAAAAACGACTGCGTGATTGTGCCCGGCCTTGGCGGCTTTATCACGCAGTACGTTCCGGCACGCTACGTGGCAGACGAACAGCTGTTTCTGCCGCCATTCAGGAGCGTTGGGTTCAATCCGCAACTCGCCATCAACGATGGTTTGCTTGTGCAGTCGTACATGCAAGCCTACGACACGAACTACCCCGAAACGGTTAAGCTGATAAACAATGCCGTGTCGCAGCTCAAAAAGCGGCTGCACGAAGAAGGCGAGTACGAACTTGCTGGCATCGGCACGCTCACCATCAGCATCGACGGCAAGTACAACTTTGCTCCCTGCGAGGCTGGTGTACTTTCACCCGAACTCTACGGTCTCGACGCCGTAAGCGTAGAGGAAACCGAGCAGACCGTCGCAAGCAGCCGCCACACGGGAAAGGCTGAGGGAAAAGACGATCCTGAAAGCGACAAATCCGCAACGAGCAAGGGCAACTACACCATTAGCATCAACCGCGAGCTGGTAAACTATGCCGCAGCCGCAGTTGTGGCCGTGTGTTTCTATCTGTTGTGGGCTACCCCCTTAGGCAATTCACCCAAAGAGGAGCAACAAGCGGCCTCCGTCATCTACGAACAGCTTTTTACTCCCGCTAAACCTGCGGTGGAGAAAGCCGCTGTTCCCCAGCCTCAGCCCGATAGCCTCAACGCATTATCCACTCTCTCAGAGCAGGAAGCAACTCAGGAGCAGACGGCGGAACAAGCCCCCCAACCCCAAGCGCAAGCACAGCCCGCCCAAGCCGAAGAGCCTCAGCCAGTAGCTGGCCGTTACGCCATCGTGTTGGTAAGTGCCATCAGCCAAAAGAACGCCGAAGCCTTTTCGCAAGAAATGAACGGGAAAGGCTGCACCGACGCACGGCCGTACAAGCACGGCAAAATGGTACGCGTGGTCTGCGGCAACTACCCCACCGAAGCCGAAGCGCAAGCAGCCCTGAGCAAACTGCGCAAGGACGATGCCTTTGCCGAAGCTTGGGTGATGGAATTGAAATAACGACCGTACGGACGTCTTCGCTGAGCGTTGCGCTCAGCCATCCTTTCTTTTTTGTTAACGAAAACACTCCCCCTTTTCAATGAAACGTATACGCTGCCCCAAATGCGACGAAGCCATTTTGTTCGACGAAACAAAGTACGAAGCTGGGCGCGTGCTCGTTTTCGAATGTCCCGAATGTCACAAGCAGTTTAAGATACGTATTCCCCAGCCACGCCCTGTCGCCGCCGATGCAGCCGATAGCGAGGAGGAGGAAGAGGCAAAAGTATACGGGAAACTCATTGTGCTCGAAAACGCTTTCCACTTCAAGCAGGAAATTCCGCTCCACGAGGGCGACAACGTGGTGGGCCGCATGGTGAAAGGCACAAGTGCCAACGCCGCCATCAAGACGGTTGACCCCAGTGTGGACACCACGCACTGCATCATCACCGTGAAGCCCGACGGCAAGGGGCACGCACGCTTCACCCTGCGCGACGCCCCCTCAAACACGGGCACGTTTCTGCACAACGAGATACTCGGCAACCGCGACAGGGTAATCGTCAACGAGGGCGACATCATCACCATCGGCGCAACGACAATGATTCTCCGCACGGAGACCGATGAGTGACCGTTCCACTGAAAAACACCTTTTACACGCTATGAAAAAACTCTTTGCACTCCTGCTTTGCCTTACGTCGTTGTCGCTCTACTCTCAACGTCCCTTTGAGGGGCATTTTGTGTGCAAAGACGCAGGCGTAGAACTCCACCTCAACCTTTACGAAGAGAACATGGACGTGCCAAACTTCTCCTTCCTCGGGAAGACGCACGGCTACATGGACGGCAAAGGCCTCTACGGCACGTGGATATTGACGCGCTGCCAGATAAAGAAGGGCACGGCCTCCCTACGTTTCAGCAACGACATTGGCTCCGACTCGCAGGACGTAAGCCTCACGATGAATGCCGACAGCACCTACTCTTTTCACACGCTCAACGGCAACGCCCTCCGCAAGGCAGTGGGGCGGAAACTGGTGAAAATCAGCGGCGACATGGTGTTCCTGCGCAGTGAGAAATAACCTTTCCGAACGTGCCGCGCCTCATGGAGATAAGAAACGCATTGACGCTTGCTGGCAGGAGTCTGTTCAATGCTTTATTCCCGCGCTACTGCTGCGTTTGCGGTAAACGTCTTTCGCTCAACGAGCAGTTGCTATGCGTAAACTGCCTACTGCACCTACCCCTCACTCATCTCAAAGGCAAAAAGGACAACTTCGTGGAACGTGCCCTTTGGGACGACGTGGTTTATACCGAACACGCCAACAGTCTGCTCTTCTACAAACCGAAGTCGGACTATTGCCAGATATTTTTCCTTTTCAAATACTACAACCATCCTGAAATAGCCGTGGCTTTCGGCCGCATGATGGCTCAGGACCTTGCCGGCACGGACTTTTTCACCGGCGTGGACGTGCTGCTGCCCGTGCCGCTCGCCAAGAAACGCTTCAAGGAACGTGGGTACAACCAGAGCGAACGGCTGGCCTACGGCATCAGCGAGGTGACGGGCATCCCCATAGACGCCACGTCGGTTGTCCGCACCCGTGCCAACCAAACGCAGACCCACCTGACCATGGAGGAAAGGCGGGCGAACGTCAGCGGGATATTCAAGCTCACGAACCCAGAGGCGTTGCAAGGCAAGCACGTGCTGATTGTGGACGACGTGATTACCACGGGAAGCACCACCAGAGCTTGCGCCCGTGCCGTGGCAGAGGCCGGAGGCGTAAGGATTAGCGTCCTGAGCCTGGGCTGTTCCGAGAGTCTCCGCACGGAGTCGGTGCCTGGGTGGATACGTCCGTAACCCCTTCTCTGCTACTATTGTCTATTACTCCCCCTTATGAAACGCTTTCACCTGCTCCTCACGCTGCTGTTTGCTGCCTTTGCGCCGCTCTTTGCGCAGATGCCGCAAACGCCCTTCATCTCGTGGGAGGAGTTTATGCAGGAGTATGTGGAGGAGAGCTACGCCGAGGAAGGGCGCAGCCTGGACGAGGAACAGCTGGAACTGCTGGAAAACATTGCCGCCTCGCCGTTGCAAATAAACCGCACGGACAAGGAGGAACTGTCGCAGCTCCCCTTCCTGAACGAGACGCAGATTGACTCCATCCTGAGCTACCGCGACAAGAAGCACGGTTTTCTGTCGTTGGGCGAGATGCAACTGGTGCAGGGCATGGACTACTTCACGCGCCGCTACCTCTCGCTCTTTGTGCGCTGCGACTCTGCCGCTCTGCCCTCCCCCGAATACCTGGCACGGATTGAGGAGGGCAACCGCGTATTGCCGAAGTTGGCCAAGGGTAAACACACCATAGAGACGCGCCTCGACGTGCCGCTCTACAAACGAGCTGGGTACGAAACACCCGAAAAGCCTACCACGACAAACTACTACACGGGCAACCCGCTGCACCACGTCGTTCGCTACCGCTACAACTACAAGCGCGAAGTGGGCTACGGACTGACCTTTGAAAAGGACGCGGGCGAGCCCGTAGCCAAACAGGGCTTTTATCCGTACGACTACATATCGGGCTACGTGTTGCTCAAGCCGCGCGGAAAGCGGTGGAGCATGGTGCTTGGCGACTACAACCTGCACAACAGCCGCGGACTGCTTTTCGGCAAGCAACTGTTTGGCGGAAAGGAGGCTCTGCTACGCAACAACAGCGCGCCGTTTGCCCAGTTCCGTGCCCACACCTCTGCCGAGGAGACGGACTTCTTCCGAGGGGCTGCCGGCAGCTACCGCTTCGGGGACTTCACGCTGACGACCTTCGCCTCGTACCGCAAACTGGATGCCCGCTTCAAGGCGAACACGGACACGGCTCAAACGTTGCTCCACACGGGCCTGCACCGCACGCTCTCCGAGATAGAGGCGCGCCGCACGTTGGGCTGTTTCACGGGCGGCTTCTTTGCCAGTTACCAACGCAAAAGGTGGGGCGCAAGCCTCAACGGCTACTATGCGCACTACGACCACAGGATCAGTCCGGCTCTGCGCAGCTACAACGCCTACTACTTCCGGGGCAGGAACACGGCGGCCTTTTCGGCAAGCTATTTCGCCACGTTCCGCAACTGGCGCATCACGGGCGAGGCGGCAATGGACAGCAAGATGCACCTTGCCACCGAACACGCCGTGCGGTTCAGTCCGTCGCGC
>CAVKGN010000050.1:0-13843 GCA_963655595.1 uncultured Oscillospiraceae bacterium | reverse complement strand
GGTCAGGGTGGTGGCATCACCGACCCGACTTCCGACGCTTACCTTACCAACTACTACTCAGGTACCGGTCGTAGCCACAGCGCAGCAGGTCTTGCAACGATGCACTACGCATTCGGTTCTAAGTACATCCTCGACGTAACGGTACGTGCCGACGGTTCTACCAAGTTCGGTTCTGGCCGTAAGTGGGGTATCTTCCCTGGTGTTTCCGGTCGTTGGAATATTTCGGACGAGAAGTTCTTCAAGCCCCTCCGCAAGGTGGTGAGCATGTTGGCATTCTCTCCGGGTTGGGGTATGACAGGTCTTGCTCCGGGTAGCGAAGGTTTGATGTACAATAAGTATGGTACGAATGGTCACTCCTATAATGGTACTCAGGTAATGCGTCCGCAGAACCTTCGTTTGACTGAAATCCGTTGGGAGAAGACGAAGTCGTGGAACATTGGTGTTGACTTGGGCTTGTTCGAAGACCTCGTTAAGTTCAACCTCAATGTATATAATAAGAAGACATCTGACCTGTTGAACTCAGGTGTACGTGTATCCTCTACTACCGGTTATTCCTCTTTGGCATACGCCAATGTGGGTGACATGGAGAACAAGGGTTGGGAACTCTATGTTTCTACTCGCGACATCTTCAAGATCGGCAAGTTCAGCATGAACCTCCGTGCCAACTTCGCTCAGAACATCAACACCATCACTCGTATGGATGCGTCCGTGCTTGCAAGTTACAACACCGACGTAAGTTATACGAATGCTGAAGTCCTCAAGCGCGTACAGATTGGTAACGCACTGGGTGGTATATATGGTTACCGCTTCAAGGGCGTTTACGCTTACGACTACGACCACAACGGTTACTTCCAGCCTATCAACGGTCAGGAGAACCCCAAGAACAACTGGACTGACGAATATGGTAACCCCAACACTGCTGCCGGCAACCTTGACGCCAGCAAGTGGGTGAACGCAGGTAGCTCTCCTCGTCCTGAGTTGGCTAAGTCTACTCCTGTGGTGTTCGATGCTAACGGCAACGTAGTGTACGACAAGAACGGCAACCCCCTCCGTATGTACTTCAACTACGGCGGTCAGAACTATGAGTTCGACGGTGGTGACGCTATCTATGAGGATATCAACCACGATGGTAACATCGACGAATTGGATATTGTTTACCTCGGTACTTCGAACCCCAAACTCAATGGTGGTTTCGGTGTAAACTTCAAGTATGGTCGCTGGGAGCTCAAGACTTCCTTCAACTTCCGTTGGGGTAACAAGATCATCAACCTTGCTCGCCTGAATGCCGAGAGCATGACAAGCAACAAGAACCAGTGCGCTTCCGTGTCGCACCGTTGGCGTAAGAATGGCCAGTCAACGACTATGCCCCGTGCAATGTCTTCGAACGTGACCACTACTTACAACTCTTTGGTAAGCGACCGCTACGTAGAACCCGGAGACTTCCTCCGCTTCCAGTACTTCCAGCTTTCTTACAGCTTCTCTCCCGAGAAACTCAAGAAGATTGGTCTTAGCACCCTGCGCCTTTCTGCTTCGGGTAACAACCTCATCTTCTGGTCAAGATATTCAGGTGTTGACCCCGAGCACTCTGCAAGCGGTTACAGCCCCGCTGTCGACAGTTCGCAGACTCCGCGCTCGCGTTCGTTCACATTTAGCTTGAATTTTGGTTTTTAATGTCACAGAGGCGATAGCCGCTCAGTCGTTCAAGGGCTGAGCCGGCTATCCTCCCACCAAAAAACTTTTAATTCATTCATCATGAAAAATAAGAAATTATATACGAAGTTGCTTTTAGCTGGAAGTTTGTTGGTTATGAGCGGTGCTTTCACATCTTGCGACGACTTCCTTACGCTTTATCCAACTGATTCTTTGCCCGAAGAGAACTTTTGGCAAGACAAGACCGACCTCGATGGTGTTCGTGCCTATGCCTACGACCAAATGGCTTCTTCCACCGAGAAGATTCTTATCTGGGGCGAACTCCGAGGCGATAACCTCTCGCTGAACAGCGTTTCAAATACTGACATCAGCAACCTTCAGGACGCTATCCTGCAGCCGAGCAAGTCGATGTTCGACTGGTCATCGTTCTACACCGGTATCAATGCCTGCAACATGGTCATTGAGAAAGGTGCAGAAATGACTAAGCCTGGCGAGGAAATAGACCCCAGCTTCGTGCAGGCAGACTACAACGTCTACAAGGCAGAAATGCTTGCCTTGCGTTCACTCTACTATTTCTACCTCGTGCGTGCTTACCGCGACGTACCTTACGTAACGGCTTCTATCCGTACCGACAAGGAGGCACTGGCTGCTAAGCCTGCATCCTCCTCTGGTGTGGCCATCCTCGGTGCCTGCATTGATGACCTGAAAGCAAACGTGGGCAATGCAGCTCGCAACTTTGGTTCATCTGCTGAGAACAAAGGTCGTTTCACTAAGAAGGGCATTTACGCACTCATTGCAGACATGAGCCTCTGGCGTGCTTGCATGCTCAAGGACTACACCAGCAAGGACAACGAAGTAGGTTATGTAAACTTCAGCGACGTTGCTGCCGAAGATGGTTCTTGGACCACTGCCACTGGCGAAGCTGTCAACGATACCTATTGCAATGATTTGGCTAAGCAGTGCTTGGAGGATGCCAAGTCTTACGCAGAGTTGGCTATCAAGGACCTTCGCACCGACTACGACGAAGAACTCGATAAGAATCCCACCAACGTAACTGCTGAGCAGCGCGACCAAAAGTATCCGCTCTACCTCAATGAGCGTCAGGGCGTGGGTGTAAGTGATAATTCTTACTACAACAACTTCGGTCTGCAGAACTCTCTCGAGAGTATCTTTGAGTTGCAGTACGATGGTACGAGCACTACGAACAGCGTGGTGAATAGCTACTTCTCTACCTATTCGAATAACAAGTTCACGCCTGCTACCATGAACCTTAGCACGGAACTGGTGACGAATGCTAACAACGTCAACCCGTCCGTTGGTTTTGGTAAGACGGACTTCCGCTTGTTGGAAACCTGTGACTACTCCTCTATTGAGACATATAAGCCTATCACGAAGTTCATTCTTCAGAACTTCTCGATCAATGACATTGAGGACTTGACCGCCTCCGACGCACAGACAAGTGTTTCGGCTCGTACGTCTTCTTCCAACAATGCTCATTGGGCTATCTACCGTCTTTCTGACGTGATGCTCATCAAGGCAGAAGCTATTGCTCGTCTGGGTATCATCAATAATTCTATCACTACCGACGACAAGAAGGAAGGCTACCTCCTTATCAATGAAATCTTCCGTCGCAACAACCCTGGTTTGGTTACGCCTACTGAGGCTGCCTCTAACTCCAAGAAGCAGAACCTTGGTTGCGACCGCATGATGGGCGAAAGCTACGACGTTTCTTCCAAGAGCGCAAGCGGCCTTCTCCAGGAAGTTTACCGTGAGCGTCAGCGCGAGTTCGTTGGCGAGGGTAAGCGTTGGTTCGATATCGTTCGCCAGGCTGAGTATAGCTATGTGTCCAGCGACAAGGATACTTCTCCTGCACTTGGCTACGGTACATTCAAGTCGAGCGTTAAGTCTCGTTTGAAGTCTCTCTACGCTCTCTACAACCCCATTTACAGCGAGGAACTCAAAGTCAATGGCGTTGGTTATGTGGATGGTGGTCAGCTCAAGCAGAACAAGGTTTGGGACCGCTATACTAAGAAGTAACAAAATCGAGGCATTTTTGATGATTTAAAGTGTAGACAGTATGATACGAAATCATTTCAATAAATTGTTCTTCGGCATGGGTGCGTTGCTCCTTCTGGGCACCACGTCATTGGTATCTTCTTGCAAGGAAGACATCGACGACAGCGCATACTCCATTGCCACTAAGAAGACCATTGAGGAATACCTCACCGACAAACCCGAACTTTCGCAGATCAAGCAAATCTTCGACGAGGTAAAGCTTGGCGTCAGCGACGGTGCCTCTGTGGTGGCCAGTGCCATGGCTGCTCGCGGTAACTACACCGTGTTTGCTCCCAACAACGACGCACTCACCGCTTTCATTGACAGCGTTACGGAGGGTAAGAGCAAGGACGTTTCTGGTCTGAGCGACTCTCAGAAGTCAGCCATCGCGCTGAACTGTATCATCGACAATGGTACAACTTCAGCTTACGAAACGGCCGACTTCCCCACCAACGGTATGTTCCCTACGACCAATCTTAAAGACCGTCGTATTTCCTGCAAGGACGTGAACAATTCGTTTGTTCTCAACGATGTGGCAACCGTGGTAGAGTCCAACCTCGAAGCCTCCAACGGTATGCTCCATGTGGTGGACGGTGTGATTGTCCCCTCTGACAAGACCGTTGCCGAGCTTATCAAGGCCGCCGACAATATGAAGATCATGGCCAATCTGCTCGACTTGACAGGCTTCACGGACTCTCTGCAACTCCAAACGGCTGCTGAGGATGAGTACGAAAAGGCCAACCTCTCCCACGCAGGAGAGCAGGTTCAGATTTCTACCGATGGTAAGGTAAAGGGTGTATACCAGACCAAGCGTTATGTAGGTTTCACTGGTTTTGTTGAAACGGACGACGTCTTTGCCTCTGAGTGGGGCATTGAGAAACCTAATGTGGAGACGGATGCCTACGGTGAACAGCATATCACCAACTGGGAAACCATTCAGAATCAGATGCTCGCTAAGTGTAAGGAAGTTTATCCCGATGCTACGAGCGACGACCTGAAGAGTCACGATAATGCACTCTATCAGTTCATGGCTTATCACTTCATGAAGGGTAAGATCGTCATGGAGGACCGTTCGGCTGTGCACCACTGGAATGAGTACGCTTATAAGTGTGGCGATAACTACGAAGTGAAGTCATCTGAGAACTATACGGTCAACGTATGGGACTACTACAGCATGATGTCTGGCGCGCTTATTAAGATTACTCAGGTAGGTTCTTATTCAAGCCTTACCAACGACCAGAAGGAGTTCTTCATCAATCGTGTCTCTAACTACAACACCACTTGGGTAGGCGAGAACCAGGGTAACTACTGGGAGTACAACGTGAAGTACGACAACGCTGTTGCTAACGGTTTGAACATCAAGGTCTCTAAGAAAAACGAAGACGGCGACAAGGTGTACGAGAACGATGGTGCCAATGGTTATTACTTCCCCATCAACCACATCCTCGTAAACAACAGCGACACCAAGACTGCTCTTTCTTCGGAGCGTATGCGTATCGACTTCACCACTATGTTCCCCGAATTTATCTCCAACGAGATCCGCGGTAACAAGCAGGTGCGTTTCACCAACGACTTCTTCCACGACATCGTGAATGTCAGCACGGGTTCAATCATCTGCTACATGCAGGAGGGCTACGGCGGTTCCGACTGGGGCTGGAAGGACTATCAGGGCGACGAGTTCTTCGTTAAGGGCAACTACGACATCACTGTCAAACTGCCCCGCGTTCCCAAGACGGGTACATACGAGCTGCGTCTGGCTTCTTCTAATAACAGCCTCCGTAGTATGGTGCAGGTTTACTTGGGCGAAAATCCCAACCGCCTCACCCCTGTGGGCTTGCCTATCGATATGCGCGAAACGGTCAGCATGATTCCGGGTAATCCTTGGGTGGCTGACAACGCTACCTCTGTGAACTACGACAAGGAAACTTGTATCGAGAACGACCGTAACTTGCGTAATCAGGGCTACATGAAGGCTCCTCGCTATTTCCACAAGAATGGTAAGAGTGACAGCGAAAGCGACATCGTTCGCAACGTGGAGGGTACTTCCGACAACGGTCCCGCTCTTCGCCGTGTGCTCAAATCGCAGGAGTTCAAGGAGAATCAGGACTACTACATGCGCTTGAAGCTCGCCATCCCTGACGTTTCTACCACGGTGCTCTTCCTTGACTATATCGAACTCGTTCCGACAAGTGTCTACAACGGAACAGAGAATGAAGATATCTGGTAAAGAACCTTTTTCTAAATCATAAAAGCGATTTCCTATATTATGAAGTTCAATAGTTTACATACTCTTGTCGGTGGGGCACTCGGCGCAGCGTTGCTTATCGCTGCCCCCTCCTGCTCGGATGATCATTTCGACATCAACACGGGCGCAAACGGCACAGCCGGCAAGACGATTTGGGAGAACATTCAGGCAAATCCCCAACTCGACTCCCTGGCCATGATCCTGAGCCGGATTCGCGTGTTCACGAAGGAGGACTATTCTGCCACCGACGCGAACAACTATTCGCTCACGTATCAGGGCTTGTTGAGCCGTCCGCAGACATTCACCATGTTTGCCCCCCTCAACGGAACGTACAACGCAAAGCACTATCTTGACCAGCTGGACAAGATAGATGCTATGCGCGACCCCTCGAACGCCGACACTTACAACCCCACTGCTGCGAACAAGCAGGAGTATAACCTCGGTGTTCAGTTTGCGCAGAACCACCTTTCCCGTTTCAACTTCGAGTCGAATTCGGGTGTGCAGAGCATTCACCTGTTCAACGGCAAGATTGCCAACTACGACGTAACAAGCGGCTCGTTCAACGACGTGGCTGTGGATAAGTCATACGGCACAACGCCTTGCTCCAACGGTTTGCTCTACTGCCTCAAAGGTGTTTCGCCCTTCGCGTACAACATCTACGACTACATGGGCGCAAACCCCGACCTTTGCGACAGCATTTACAGCATCCTGACCGACCCCGAGATTGACAAGCGCACCTTCAACGAAGGTTCCAGTACCCCTGGCGGTATGAACCTCGACGGCAAGATGGAGTACGTTGACTCTGCCTTCACCGTAAGCAACGAGATCATCAACCAGTGCGGCGCGCAGATCAAGAACGAGGATAGCCTTTACATTGCTGTTATCCCCACCAATGCTGCGTGGACAACGGCTTACGAGAAAGTGAAGAGCCTCTTCAAGTTCTCTAAGAAGTACAACTACGACTACAACGGTAGCAGCAATAACAATAACAGCAAGTCGTACCTGTCAACCCGCGAATTTACGCAGCATCAGATTGACTCTTTGCAGGCCTACAACGCAAAGCGCCTCCTCCTGACGAGCCTGTACTTCACTCCCGCCATCTTCCCGAAGGACAAGGTAGACTTCGACGGAGACAAGGTTATTCAGAGCAGCGAGAACATCACGAAGATTGTAGATTACGCGTTGACTGCTGACTCGCTCATTTCTACGAACGGAAAGACCTACTACAATCCTAACAAGAACGGCATCAGCCCCTTGTTCGGAGAGAATCCTCGTGAGAACATGTACCGTGCTTCTAATGGTATCATCTTCCCCACCACCACTTACGATTTGGATCCCGCCTACTCGTTCATTTCCCGCATTCAGATTGACATGGCTAACTCTGGCAGCGTTGGTGCCTTCTACTCAGGTACCAACAAGCAGGATGGTACTGGTTCCTACACCTATCTCGTTGAGGGCGACAACTTAGACTCCACCATGGTTGACGAGGTGAAGGACATGGAGACCAAGGCTTATCGTTACTTCAGCGTTCCTAAGAACAATCAATTGGCTGTACAAATCCCCATTTCCAACGTGTTCAGCGGCAAGTACCGTATCCGCGTTGAGCTTCTTCCTAACCGCATCGACAACAACCACAAGTGGACCGAGACTGTGAAGAATGAAGAAGGCGAAGAGGTGAAGCAGGAAGTGGCACAGAATCTCAAGTTCTACGCTCAGATCTTCGAAGACGAAACGGGTGCTACTGCCCTTGCACAGTCTGAGGACATTGAAATAAGCGAAACGCAGCGTAAGGTTTATACCCTCTTCGACTCGTTTGAGTTCTCTAAGTGCTACAATAGTCTTCCTTCGGGTTTGAACAACTGCTATCCCATCTTGAAGATTGTCATTCCCAAGAATAAGGAATACCAGCCCCAACTCAAAAACTATGGAGCGGCGTTGAGTATCGTGAAGATTTACGTAGATCCAGTGCGTGAATAGCATCAAGCTTTCCATAAGGCGTTGCCCCGATGGCAATCAGCCTTTGGAATATTACTACAACCTTAATATAGCAAATAATGAACAACAATAATACAATCCACTTGATGCAGGGTACACTGAGAGCCGGAGTATGCTTGTTTATGCTTTCTGGCGCATGTGTTCTTTCCGCTCAAACGCCCGACGGTGCAGGCCATGCACCTGCTGTTCCGGCAAAGCACGCACCTGCTCCTGCCAAGAAAGCACCGGCTTACCAAATGAAGGAGATCTCGGGCTACGTTTTCGACGGAGCTACCAAGAAGCCTGTGTCCGGCGTCAAGGTACAAGCACTCAATAACCGTTACTATACGGCAATGACCGACGACAGTGGACGTTACATCATCCGCGTGCCTGAGTTCGTCGATGTTCTCTATCTCAACACCGAAGGTTACAATCCCGCTCAGCTCGCTGTGAAGGGTCCCGACGCTGCTGACGTGTTCCTGACAAGCGGCATGAGGGCAGACTACTACACTGACGGCACCTCGCTCAACAACAACGCCGTGCAGTACATCAACGAGCCCAACTCGCTCACCATTGAGAACGAGATGGAGAAGGGTTTGGCTGGCAACCTGCGCATCATCAGTCGTGGCGGCATGCCTGCCCAGGGCGCAGTGATGTTTATGAACGGTCTCAACTCGCTCAACAGCAGCGCACAACCGCTCGTCATCATCGACGGCGTCATGATTGATATGCAGTACGACCGTACGTCCATCCACCAGGGCTTCGTCAACAATGTGTTCAACATTGTCGACCCCGACGATATTGAGAGCGTAGAGGTGGTGAAGAACGGTACGGCGCTCTACGGTGCCAAGGGTGCCAACGGCGTCCTGATTGTCAAGACCCGCCGTGGCAAGAGCATGGCTACGCGTATCAACTTCCGTGCTTATGCCGGCTTCGAGACCGCTCCCGAGCAGATGAAGATGATGAACGCCGACCAGTATCGCAACTACTTCTCGGAACTCATCGGTACCATCCCCAACCGCGAGAGCGATGCCAGCTCAAAGACCATCAACTTCCTCAACAACGACCCCAACAGCTTCTACTATAACCTCTACCACAACGAGACTGACTGGCAGAAGGACCTCTATCACGACACCTTTACGCAGAACTACAAGGTCAGCGTAGACGGTGGTGACGAAGTCGCCATGTACCACTTGTCTCTGGGTTATGCACAGAGCGACGCTACGGCACGCGGCAACGACTTCAACCGCTTGAACATTCGTTTCAACACCGACGTCAACCTGTTCAAGAATTTCGTTACGGGTATCGACTTCTCTTACGCTCGCAACGCCTACAACCTCCGCGACAACGGTTGGGCAGAGGACTACACGTCGAGCAACATCGCTTCGCCCAACGTGCTCGGCCTGATCCAGACTCCGTTCATCAGCCCGTATGCTTACTATGCCCACAAGGACAACGCCACGGGCAAGTGGAGCTTGGCTGCCTCTAACAAGGTGTATGCTGGTAAGAAGTACAGCGACACGAACAATCCGTTCAGCTACGCTTCTGCTTACGACTTCACAGCTCTGGTAAACCCCTTCTGGATACTTGAGAACGGCGACGGCAACAACAAGAACTACCAGGAGCAGACGCAGTTCAACCTGAACATCTCGCCCAACTACAAGATCAATAAGTATCTCACCATTGCCGATCGTTTCAGCTACATCCTGAACCGTACCAATGAGAAGTACTACCTCCCCAGCTACGGTACACCTCCTAAGACCGTTGAAGGTCTTGGCGACGTAACCAGTGTCGTTAAGTCGCAGTTCGGTAAGGAAACTACCCTCTACAACGACTTCAACGTAGACTGGCACCGTAACTTTGGCGCACACGACATCAACCTCTTCGGAGGTTTCCGCATTGGTTCGTACTCTTACAGCGCAAGCCACCTCACTGGTTACAACAACGACCAGGATAAGATGCCTAACATCTCCTACTCGTTGCAGTACCGCGACTACGGCGGCGCAAACGACCGTTGGAACAACATGGCCTACTACCTCAACGCCAGCTACAACTACAAGAACAAGTATTTCCTCGAAGGCATCGTCTCGATGGAAGCCTCTTCACGTTTCGGTAAGAAGGCTGACTCTGGTCTCCACCTCTTCGGCGTGTCTTGGGGTGTGTTCCCCTCTTTGCAGGCTGGTTGGGTCATCTCCTCTGAGAAGTGGTTCAACGTTCCCGGCGTCGACTACTTGAAGCTTACGGCAGGTTACGGCCTGAGCGGTAACGACAACATCGACTACTACTCAACGCGTACCTACTTCGTAAACACCAAGTTCCTCGATAAGGCCACTGCCCTCGTGTTGGCTAACATCCAGAACCCCAAGCTCCAGTGGGAGACTACCGGTCGCTTCAACATCGGTTTGCAGACGAGCCTCCTTCACAACCGCGTGAACGTGGGCATCGAGTACTTCCGCAGCCGCACCACCAACCTGCTTACGCGCAAGTCGGTGAGCGACATCACGGGTATAGCCTCTATGTGGTCCAACGATGGTACGCTCGAGAACAACGGCGTAGACTTCAACGTCAATGCACTCCTCGTTCAGCACAAGGATTGGCGTTGGCAGGCAGGCTTCACCATTGGCCACTACAAGAACGAGATCACCGAACTTCCTTCCACTTCGCTCAACACTATCAAGCACTACTCGCTCACGGCTGACGGACAGAAGGATCAGTTGACTGAAATCCACGGATACACCTCTTCTATCTACGGCACGGACAACATCCTCACCGCTGTGGGGCAGGCTGCTGGCGTATTCTATGGTTACAAGACCAAGGGCGTGTTCTCTACCGACGAAGAAGCTAAGAACGCTAGCAACGGCACTTACTTGAAGTACCCCACCGGCATTTCGGGCGGCTACCGCAACTTCCAAGCTGGCGACGTTCACTTCGTCGACCAGAACGGCGACGGTTGGATCAACGAGGCCGATATGGTTGTCATTGGCGACCCCAACCCCGACATCTACGGTAACATCTACACCTCGCTCAGCTGGAAGGGCTTGAAGCTCGACCTGAACTTCAAGTACTCCGTAGGCAACGACGTGTACAACTACCAGCGCTCGCAGCTCGAATCGCTCAACACCAACTGGAACCAGACGACGGCAGCCGTCAACCGTTGGCGCTACAACGGTCAGGTGACGGACATCCCCCGCGCCATGACTACGAGCAGCGACTCTTGGGTTAACAACGAACGTTTCTCAGACCGTTGGATTGAGGACGGCTCTTATCTCAAGCTGAAGAACATCCGCCTTACTTACAACATCCCCGTTCGCCTCAGCTGGCTCCTCGGGCTCTCTGTATGGGGCGAGTGCAACAATGTGTTCACCATCACCAAGTACACGGGTACCGATCCCGAGGTGACCGCCGGAAACAGCGTGCTCTACCAAGGCATCGACGCCGGCCTCTTGACGCAGGGACGCAACTTTAGCTTGGGTGTGACCATTAACCTCTAATTGTAACAACAAAGAGCAAAGGGTAGGGGAGTCACGAAGCGAAAGCCATTCCGCCTTCCCGACTCCCAACTTTCAACTCTCACAACAATACAACAATGAAAAACAAATCGATTTTAAGTCTTCTCATCTTCCTCATGAGCTTGGGCTTCACCACCTCGTGCGAAGATATGTTGACCCCAGATATGGACCGCTATGCGGAAAGCTTCAGCGGAAGAGACTCCGTCTACTTCTACTTGGGCATTATGCGCAACGTGCAGGACATGGTTGAACAAAACCAACTCTTGGGCGATTTGCGTAGCGACCTGGTCAACACCACTGCATACAGCAGCGACTCGGTGACGAACATCATCAACTATACTGGTGCCGACCAGGATGGCGACAACGGCCTCCTCAACCGTTCTGCCTACTACAAGGTAATCAACCAGTGCAACTTCTACCTCGCCAAGGTCGACACCATGGCCAAGAAGAACTCCTACTACATGCGCCGTGAGTATGCGCAGGTGGTGGCCATTCGCGCCTGGACTTACTTGCAGCTCGTGCAGACCTACGGAACGGTTCCCTTCATCACCGAGCCGGTTGACAACGCCGACACCGGTTGGGAGACGAACCCCAAGGAGGGTTGGGCTACGGCCGACAACCTCCTCGACCTCCTCACCTCCGATAAGGGAGAACTCACCAAGGCCAACGTGTTTGAGCGTACCGAGGGTTACCCCATGTACGGTGAGTTCAGCACCGGTAACGATGCTTTCAAGGTGAAGATCGACAAGATGCGTTTCTACACCGACGTAATCCTCGGCGACCTCTACCTGTTGAAGGGCCAGAGCAAGCAGGACTTCGTCAACGCAGCAAAGCACTACTACTACTTCCTCTCCGAGATTCGTAAAGGTAAGGAAAAGACGACGGGTGCAAGCGTGGCAAACAATGCCGCTTCCTACTCTCGTGGTCAGCGTCCCAACAACTCTTACTACTACACGCCTAACATCAGCACGTGGATCTCTAACGGCTTGGCAGCCACCTCGCTGTCCGACTTGGAGAACATCACCATCATCCCCTCCGCCGCCAACAGCACCTTCGGCCGCGTACTTACGCGCACGGCTCAGGTCTACGGTTTCGACGCTTCCTCACGCAACACCACCAGCTCCGATATCAACGGTAGCAACGTCAGCACGTCGGGTAGCGTAAGCGTTTCGGCCAACTACCGCTCGCGTCAGGTGGAGCCCTCTAAGGCTTACGAGAGACTTTGCAAGTCGCAGTCTTACTCCAACACTACGCTCAATGGTGGTATCCCCACGGTTATCGACTTCTACACCGGTGCCGGCGACGCCCGTTTCGCAGCTACTGCTCCCTACATCCAGACAAAGGAGGGTAAGTATCGTTACATCGTGAAGGATGCCCCCACCGACAATGTCAATGCCGACGAGATAGCAGGTACTGTTGAGTTCAAGCACTACAAGTCCATCTACCGCCTCCGCCAGATTTGGCTCCGCTACGCCGAGGCCATCAACCGCGCAGGTTTCCCCCGCATGGCCTTCGCCGTTCTCCGCAACGGTCTGAACGGTAAGGGTAGCTCGCGCCAGACAATCCCCGAACTGGCCGACTCTATGCAGTACGACGACGTGGCTAAGACGGCAAAACCCGTCTACTACGTGGACAGCCTCAGCTCGCAGTACGCTTACGCAGCCGACTACATCGGCGTAGACGAACTCCGTCGTGCTCAGGCCGACAAGGCAGAGTACGACCTCTACCTCAACTTCAGCGATAACGGTTGGGCTAACTACGGTATCCACGAGCTCGGTTGCGGTACAACCTCTACGCTCGACACCGTCTTCGCTTACGTTCCCATGGTAAGCCAGCGTATCGCCGACGAAAGCCGTCGTGTAAACTTCACCGTATCGCCTGAGGCAAAGTCAGCCATCAAGGCCTTGAAGCGCAGCCTGCTCGATGAGCCCGCTACCGACGAAGGCACCGACGTTGAGGAGGAAGACTCCGTCTCACTCGACGATCTCCGCAAGGAATACACGCCAATCGATCCCGATCCCGCTGCCGAGGCCAACGAGGAAGAAATCCTCGCTGTGGAGACCCTCATCGCCGATGAGTGCGCCCTCGAAACAGCCTATGAAGGTTCGCGTATGTTCGATCTCATCCGTTTCGCACGCCACATGAACCACTTCGATGGTGGCAGCTACGGTACAAATTGGCTCGCCTGGAAGATTGCACGCCGCAACACGGATCTCGCTCCTTACGACCAGCCCAACGTGTACGACGGAAACCTCTACGGCAAACTCATGAACCCCGACAACTGGTACATCGCAAATCCCACGAACAAATAAGGGATTTCCCCTAATTCAGATATAAATAATAGGCATCGCTCAGCTACTGCTTCTCACAGTAACTGGGCGATGCCTTTTTCAGCCTCCGCCATATTTCC